>UQYA01000151.1 GCA_900545165.1 uncultured Collinsella sp. | reverse complement strand
ATGCGGGACAGCCCCCTCTTTTCCTATTGATCCGTTGGGGACGGAGGAAAACGGGTCATTTGGAGCTGATAAGAGCATGGGTTGATCGTGCGATCAACCCTGGTCCGTCGGCTGCCGATTCGGTGCGGTTTGAGACCGCTATTCGGCCCCGTTGCGACCGGTGGTACTCTAGTATCCGTTTGAAATCGAGCGAAGGAGTGCCGCTATGGAGCAATCGAGCCTGTTTGGTGACGGTGTGGACATCGATACCGAAACTCCCGCGAGTGCGGATGCCGCTGCACCGGCCGATGCCCGTGCCCAGGCGGCAGCGCGCGCGGCCGAGCTGCGCCACGAGCTCGACTACCACGCCTATCGCTACTACATGCTCGATGCACCCGAGATCACGGACGCCGCCTTTGACAAAATGCTTGTTGAGCTGCAGGAAATCGAGGCGACCTACCCCGACCTGGTGACGCCCGACAGCTATACCCAGCGCGTGGGCGGCTACGTGAGCGAGCAGTTTACGCCGGTCACGCACATGGCGCGCATGTATTCCATGGACGATGCCATGGATCTGGACGAGCTCGACGCATGGCTCCAGCGCACTGAGGATGCCCTCGGTGCCGGTAGCGCCACCTATACCTGCGAGCTTAAGATCGACGGTCTGGGCGTGGCGCTTACCTACCAAAACGGCACCTTCGTACGTGCGGCCACGCGTGGCGACGGCACCACGGGCGAGGACGTGTCGCTCAACGTGCGTACCATCAAGGACGTGCCCATGCACCTGTCCGAGCCGGCGCTCGCCCACATGGGCGCCGACCGCGAGCGCACCATCGAGGTGCGCGGCGAGGTCTATATGCCCAAGGGCAGCTTTGTTCGTCTGAACGACGAGGCCGATGCCGAGGGGCGCGACCCCTTCGCCAACCCGCGCAACGCCGCCGCCGGCAGCCTGCGCCAAAAGGACCCCAAGGTCACGGCGCGCCGCGACCTGGCCACCTTTATCTATGCCATCGCCGATACCGATCCGCTGCACGTTCACAGCCAGCGCGAGTTCCTCGACTGGCTGCGCAGCGCCGGCTTTAGCGTCAACCCCAACGTGGCCCGTTGCGCCACGCCGGCCGAAGTCCACGAGTTCTGTGCCCAGGCGCTTGAGCACCGCGGTGACCTGGACTACGACATCGATGGCGTGGTCGTAAAGGTCGATAGCTTCCAGCAGCAGCTCGACCTGGGCTTTACCGCCCGCGCACCGCGCTGGGCCATTGCCTTTAAGTTCCCGCCCGAGGAAAAGCAGACCGTCCTGCGCGAGATTCGCATCCAGGTGGGCCGCACCGGTGTGCTCACGCCGGTCGCCGAGTTCGACCCGGTGACGGTCGCCGGCTCCACCATCGCGCGCGCCACACTGCACAACATCGACGAGATCCGTCGCAAAAACGTGCGCGAGGGCGACATCATCATCGTGCACAAGGCGGGCGACGTGATTCCCGAGGTCGTGGGCCCGGTGCTCGATAAGCGCCCGGCCGATTCGGTTGACTGGCACATGCCCGAGGTCTGCCCCGTGTGCGGCAGCCCCGTGGTTCACGAGGATGGCGAGGTTGCCTACCGCTGCGTCTCCATCGACTGCCCCGCACAGCTCAAGGAGCGCTTGCTCCACTGGGTGAGCCGCGGCTGCATGGACGTCGACGGCCTGGGCGACGAGATCGTCGACAAGATGATCGCCGCCGGGCTGATCCACGATGTCGCGGACTTCTACCAGCTCACGGTGGACGACATCGCCGGCCTGGACACGGGGCGCACTTATGCCAGCTCCAACAGCAAAAAGGGCGTCAAGAAGGGCGACCCCATTCCGGTGGGCCCCAAGACGGCCGAGAAAATCATCGCCGAGCTTAACAAGTCCAAGAGCCAGCCGCTCGGTCGCGTGCTGTTTGCCTTGGGCATCCGCCACGTGGGCAAGAGCGTGGGTGAGGTCATCGCCGAGCGATTCCTGTCGATTGACAAGCTCATCTTGGCGAGCGAAGAGGACATCGCCGAGTGCGAGGGCATCGGTCCCAAGATTGCGGCGAGCGTCAAGCAGTTCCTGGCC
>UQYA01000150.1 GCA_900545165.1 uncultured Collinsella sp. | reverse complement strand
GGGCCCATGGGCCCAAGCGTGGCGATGACGAGCATGGCCAGGTACAGAAGCATGTTGATGCCCTTGAGGCAGGCAAGCGCGGGAACCGGGCTCTTAACAAACTCATGCCAGTCGAGGATGGTGCCGAACGAGTAGATGCAGACCATGTAGAAGCCGCCGGCGGCCAGCAGGGCCAGGGAGATGATCTTGCCGAACTTGTTCCAGTTGAGGCCCTCGGCTGCTTCCTCAGCCTGCTGAGGAATGGTGTCGAAACCGGCGTAGAAGAACGGAGTCAGAACCAGGACCGACACGATGCCGGCGAACAGGCTGGTGCTTTCGGTAGCGGCCTTGCCGCCGCCAGCGCCGGTGACCTGGGAGAACACGGGCATGGCGTTGTCCGGCGAGCCGGTGAACAGCGAGACGCCCATGGCGAGCAGCATGCCGCAGAGCAGGGCCTTGGTCAGGAAGGCCTGGAGTTTGGCAGCCGAGCTGGCGCCGCGGAAGTTGAGGAAGATGACGTAGACTGCAAAGCCGAGCGCGATCAGCGTCGGGAACAGGTAGACGTCGGCCCCCAGTATGGTGTAGAGCTTGACGGCGCGCAGCCACTCAAGGCCGGGCAGGCTGCCGAACATCTCGGACACGAGGGTCGAAATGGCGATGGCCTCCCACGGGCACAGGATGCCGTTGCCCAGGGCCAAAAGCCATCCGGTGATGTAGCTCAGCGTACGGCCAAAGCTACGATCGACATACTCGACGATGCCGCCCGAGATGGGGATAGCAGCCGTGAGCTCACCGAAAACAGCTCCGACGGGCACGAGGAAGATTGCACCCAAGAGGAATGCGATCATAGCGGGAACGGGACCGCCGCCCACGACCATCCAGTCGCCGACCTGCAGAACCCAACCGGTACCGATGATGGCACCAAAGCCGATGGTGAAGAAGTTCCAGAGCGAAAGCGTTTTCTTCATGCCGCCGTTATCCTCGACTGCAACTTCTGCGTTCTTGTCCGCCATTGTTCCCCTCCTTTCCTGTTTGACGCCCTTGGCGTCACCCCTTGCGCGGTCCGTTTTGCCGCGCGCTTTTATTCCATGGCTTTAAGATACGGCCTTGGCGCAGCAGCGCCGCTCGCAGCTCGACCGAAGGCAGAACTGCAAAACGAGCGGCACCGTTTTTGGGACGAACGGCGGGAGACGTCATTCGTCTTGGACGCTTTCATCTTGTCTGCTTTTGAATACCTGTTGCCGTGACGTTTGGCGCGCGGCGCGGCAACGTTCATACCATTTGTCAGGCTTTTGGCGCACATACCCATGTGTCGTGCATCTTTTTATGTAGGATAGACAAGTTACACATGAGGCAAGGTGATTCGAATGGCATACGGATACAATGACGGCGACCAACGGCCACAAAGCGTGCGCCTTGCCGGCCGCACCACGCCAACGCCCAGAAGCACCTCCGACAACGACAACCCGCAGCGCCCCCAAGAGCAGCCCGGGGCTTCTTCGCGGCAACAAAGCCGTACCGCGCAGCAGTCAGACCGCGTGAGTACGAGCACACGCCAACGCCAGACCGACACATCGCAGCCACGCCGCTACGATCGCCGTAAGACCGACTACTACGTCAAGCGCTCCTTTTCGCGACCTCAACGCGATCGCGGCAATTCCGCCCCTCACCCCGCGTCGCACACCACAAGCCACGCGCTTCCGGCCCGCCGCCTACGCCTTGCGCTTTGCTCCATTGCCGCCTGCCTCGTCTTTGTGTTTTTGGGATCCTGTATCTCCCACGGATCAGCCGGTCTTGAGCCCACTGCCGAGGACAAGCTGCTTAAAGCTCCCGTCGCGCCCGGTTACTCCTTTGCGTTCTCGACCCCACGCTCGCAATGGCAGGCCGGCGCCATGCCCCACATCTACCAAATTGACCCCGCATGGTCGGAGCTGCCCTATGCCGGTGGCACTATTCGAGAAAACGCTTGCGGTCCCACTTGCCTCACCATGGTCTATATCTTTAAGACCGGCCACACCGATAAGACGCCGGTCGATATATGTGCACTGGCCGAAGCCGGCAACTACGCCCCCACTGGTGCCACCGAGTGGTCGTTTATGACAGGCGGTGCGTGGCAGCTGGGGCTCAACGGAACACAGCTCTATAAC
>UQYA01000149.1 GCA_900545165.1 uncultured Collinsella sp. | reverse complement strand
ATGTAGAGAACACCGATGGCAAGGTGGGACAGACCTACGACGAAGAAGGCAACCCGGTAGCAGTGATGGGCAAGCACTTCCGCATCTTCGCCAGCACCTTGGCAGGCGATCTGTTCACGGAGCCGTTCGTGATGTGCGAGCTGGACCATCCCATCGATCAGATAACGACATTTTTGACGTCGGGAGGCATGCTCTCCGCGCTCGCCACGCACATTGTGAGCGCGGAGAAGAGCGAGGCAGAGCTGCACGGCATCGAAGTGCCCTTGGTGGCGTGTGCCACTCCGACGGGCGCGGTCGCTACCTCGGGCGCGGTGGTGCCCGGAGCAGCAGGCGAATCCTTCATGGTCACGGTGCGAAACGACGGCAACACCTTGCTGACCGCCGGCACGATCGATCTGTACCGAGAGGGCTCCAGCCAGCCGTTCTCCAGCGCATCCATCGGATTCGGAGCGAACGCACGCATGGCTTCGATCTACGATCCAGAGCTTGCCGAGGACGCTTCGGCCAACGACATGGCACGCGTGAAGTACGCGCTCGAGACGCTGGGCACACGTTTTGCGACGCACCCGCTGGTAGCCGACAACGGCAACGCCGTGCTGGCACCGGGTTGCACGGCACAGTTCCGCATGAGCTTCGCCATCCCCGAGAGCTGGAGCGACGAAGTGGGCAAACGCGTAACGCTGTATGCGAAGGCGCGTAATCTGGTGGCGCTCGATCCCGTGACGCTCGAGGAAATTCGACCGGGCACAAACTCGGCGCTTGGTGCCGTACTGCACGAGCTTCATGTGCCCGACGCGGCATGCGAACGCTCAGAAGTTCAGGTCGGCGTATGCGACAGCGCGGATACGACAGGACCTCACGACGCCCCGATGACGGCGGACAGCGATAGCGGCTCGAGTGGCGGCGGTACCGACGAGGGCGGCGGCTCCGGCGGAAGCAGCTCCGGCAGTGGCAAGGACCACGGCAATAACAAGCGCTCCGGAAAAGCGGGCGCGCTTGCGGGCACGGGCGATGTCAACGCTCCCCTTACGGCAGCCGCTGCAGCACTCGCCGCAGCCGGCGCCGGCCTCGTCGCCTACAGCGCCCGCCGCACGGCGCTCGAAACCGACACCTCCAATGAGGTCAATTCGGATAGGCCTCGCTAGCCCCTAGTTACTTTTGTGAGAGACGCCGGCTCGGCTCATCGAACATCAAAAAGGGCTGGTTCTGGATACCCAGAGCCGGCCCATTACGCATTAGATATCGTCAGTGGAGTCGAGTTCTGCCTCGAGCTTGGCACGGCGTCTTTTCGCCGTGAAAAACGTTGCGCACAGGGCAGCAAACGTGGCCGCGAAAATCGTCGCACCGCAGAACACGCCCGTGGCCAGGTTCGCCAACCAAAAGACGCTTTCGAGCGGTACGATCTGCGCCTCAGCGATACAGCGCATTGCGGCAATAACAAGCGCGAACGCGGCGCCGCTAAGACCGCTGACAAGCAGGAAATATCCAACAGGAAGATGCTCGGTTTGCCCAAAACGATTGGTATCGACATAGCCCTTCCGCGTTTGCAGTCCTGCGCAAATCAACATCACGAGGACGAGCCACAAATACATGGCTGCCTCGAACGGCGTTGCAAAGCCATGCGGCATTTCACTGGCGTCGCTGTGAACCCACGCAACCTGTCGAGCTATAAACTGGTAGAAAAAGATCATCAACATGCCAAACGAAAGCAGCACGAAACCAATCTTGTAGATCTTCGCGCTCTCAGCCTCCAGGCGCTCGTCCTTTGGGCCGGCATATTCACGCCACTTTTGCACAAGTTTTAAGTCTTCAAATTTCATAGTGAACTCCTAAAGAGCGTTAGGATCGGCGTCGATTTCGTCTTCCCAAAACAAGTCGTTCAACGTAACGCGCAGCGCTTTACAGATTGCCACGCACAAATTGAGCGTGGGGTTATAGCCGCCCGCCTCGATTAGGCCGATAGTCTGGCGCGTAACGCCCACGGCCTGGGCCAAGTCGGCTTGCGAAAGGCCAGCCGCCGCGCGCGCCGCCTTCATGCGGAGGTTCTTTTTGCCCGGCATTGAGCTCCTTTCGTAGTAATGGACAGATATCCGTTGCAACATGACGGGAATATATTGCATCCATCAAAGAATGTCAACTATATCTGTCATTATGAAAGCCATGTCCGCCATCGCCATGCAGACATAACAATTTCAATTCGCTATTCAAACTTACTCGGGCA
>UQYA01000148.1 GCA_900545165.1 uncultured Collinsella sp. | reverse complement strand
GGGTATACTGGGAATGTTTTGTGCTTCTGTGCGCTAGCGTGGCGCGTAGACAGTCCATGAATGTAAGGAGTAAACATGCCGTCAACCGTTTTGGTCGGTGCCCAGTGGGGCGATGAGGGCAAGGGTAAGATCTGCGACCTGGTCGCCGGCGACTTCGATGCCGTCGTGCGCTATTCGGGCGGTAATAACGCCGGCCACACCATCGTCGTCAACGGCAAGAAGTACGGCCTGCACCAGGTGCCCTCCGGCATCATGTATTCCGACCATGTGTCGGTGATCGGTAACGGCTGCGTCGTCAACCCCAAGGTTGTCCTTGAGGAGATTGACATGTTCGAGGCCGACGGCATCACCACCAAGAACCTCAAGATCAGTGGCAACGCGCACATCATCATGCCGTACCACATCGATCTGGATGGTGCTTTTGAGCAGAAGCTCGGCAAGAAGAACATCGGTACCACCAAGCGCGGCATCGGTCCGTGCTACCAGGACAAGATGGCCCGCATCGGCCTGCGCATGCAGGACATGCTGGACGAGGCGCTGTTCCGCGACAAGCTGGAGACCGCTCTTGCCCGCGTGAATCCCGAGCTCGAGCTCATCTACCACCTGCCCACCTACACCGTGGACCAGATCTGCGACGAGTACCTGCCCATGGCCGAGCGCCTGCGCCCCTACATCACCGAGACGAGCCTGCTGCTCAACAACATGATCGACGAGGGCAAGGACCTGCTGTTCGAGGGCGCCCAGGCGACGCTGCTCGACATCGACCACGGCACCTATCCGTACGTGACGTCTTCTAACTGCACCGCTGGCGGCGCCATCACCGGCTCCGGCGTCGGTATGAAGAATGTCGACCGCGTGTTGGGCGTCATGAAGGCCTATATCACCCGTGTCGGTTCGGGCCCCATGCCCACCGAGCTTTCCTATGAGTCCGAGGCCGGCCATACGCTGACCGAGGAGGGCTATGAGTACGGCGTGACCACCGGCCGTCGCCGTCGCTGCGGTTGGTTCGATGGCCCCATCGCCAACTACGCCTCGCGTGTCAACGGCCTCACCGATATCGCCATGACCAAGCTCGACGTGCTTTCGGCCTTCGATACCATCAAGGTGTGCGTTGCCTACGACGTCGACGGCGAGCGTTACACGAGTGTGCCCGAGCATCAGGTGCGCTTTGAGCACGCCAAGCCCATCTACGAGGAGCTCCCGGGCTGGAAGTGCGACATCACCGGCTGCCGCAGCTTTGACGAGCTGCCGCAGGAGGCTCAGGACTACGTGACGTTTATCGAGGATCTGGCACACACCCGCGTGACGTTCATTGGCGTCGGCGCCGGTCGCGAGCAGATCATCAACCGATTCTGGAAGTAATCGGCACTATTCGGTTATTGCGATATACCCCTTTGCAGCCCAGGCGGGCGGCCGAGGGGTATATTTGCTTTGTAATGGGTCCGCATGGTTGGCGGGCCGTTCATCCATAGAGGAGGCACCCTTGAAGGCGGACACTCAAACCATCGACATCCTGTTGTTGGGCAGCGGCGGCCGCGAGCATGCTCTGGCGGCAAAGCTCGCAGCATCACCGCGCGCCGGCAAGCTCTACATTGCGCCGGGTAACGGCGGCACCGCGAGCTGCGGCGAGAACGTGGTTCTCGACGATTGCGATCCTGCGGCCGTGGCGGCGTTTGCCCAGAGCCACGGATGCGGACTCGTGGTGATTGGCCCCGAGGCTCCGCTCGTGGCGGGCGTAGCCGATGCCGTGCGCGCGGCGGGCATTCCCTGCTTTGGCCCGGGTGCCGAGGGCGCTCAGATGGAGGGCTCCAAGCTATTCTCCAAGCAGCTCATGGAGCGTGCTGGCATTCCGACGGCCGCCTACGGCTCGTTTACTGACGAGGCTTCGGCTCTTGCCTATGTGCGCGAGCAGGGCGCCCCACTGGTCGTGAAGGCTGACGGCCTGGCTGCAGGCAAGGGCGTTATCGTGGCGACTGAGCTCGAGCAGGCCGAGGAGGCCGTGCGCGAGTGCTTTGGCGGCACCTTTGGCGATGCCGGCAACACCGTTGTCATTGAGGAGATGCTGGTTGGCCCCGAGTGCTCGCTGCTGGCCTTTACCGACGGCAAGACCGTGCGTCCTATGGCCACCTCGCAGGATCACAAGCGTGCACTCGAGGGCGACAAGGGCCCCAACACCGGTGGCATGGGCGTCTACAGCCCGGTGCCCATCGTGACCGACGAGGAGCACGCCACCATGG
>UQYA01000147.1 GCA_900545165.1 uncultured Collinsella sp. | reverse complement strand
TGCTTTTGGACTGGTGAGTGTGCAGATCGATGTTGAGGGTGCGCTGCCTGAGGACGCGCGTGTCGCCGCCGCATTTTTGCAGATTATCCGCGAGGCCTCGACCAATGCCACCAAGCATGCGCAGGCGCATCGGGTCCATGTGCGCCTGTGGCAGGAGGGGATGGATGCTGACGCCGTCGCGCGCATGACGATTTCTAACGACGGGTCCCCGGCCCCCGTATCGTATCGCGAGGGAACGGGTATCCCAGGTATGAGGCATGTCGCGCAAGATTTGGGCGGCGGCCTGGAAGTCCATGCCGCCCCGCCCTTTACGCTTACGGTATCCATTCCGCTTAACGCCAACGACACGTCCCAAAGGAGAAGCTCATGATCCGCGTCCTTATAGTCGAAGACCAGGCCATTCTGCGCGAGAGCCTGGCACGCTCCGTTGGTGACCAGCCCGATATGACCGTCGTCGCCGCGATCGCCGATGCCTCCGAGGCCTTGGGTGTCGCGCTCAGGGAGCGCCCGGACATGATACTAATGGACGTCTGCACCGAGCATGATTCCAACGGCATCGTGGCGGCGGCGCGCATCAAGGAGCAACTGCCCGAGTGCCGCATCATTATCATGACCGGCATGCCCGAGATCACCTTTGTCGATCAGGCCCGCGAGGCGGGCGTCGATAGCTTTGTGTACAAGAACGTCGGTATCGACGAGCTGTTCGCCGTGATGCGCTCCACGCTGGCGGGCTATTGCACGTTTCCCAAGCCGCCCGAGAGCATTTTTTCGGGCACGGCAGCCCTCGACGATGTCGAGCTATCGATTTTGCGCCTTGCCTGCGAGGGCAAGAGCCGCCGCGAGATCGCGGCCGAGCTGTTTATGAGTGAGGGCACCATCAAGCGCCGCATCTCGGAGATTCTGAGCAAGACCGGTTACGACAACATCATGCGCCTGGCCGTGCATGCGGTGACCGAGGGCAGCATCGTTCCCAACATGGAGCGCCCGTAATCGACGCGCTCACCCGTGTTCCGGCGCCGTAAAGATAGGCCGCCCACCGTTTCGCATCTAAAAAACGGTGGGCGGCCTGCTTGTATGGGCAGTGCTGTCGGCATAAAGCGGCGGGGCCGCAGGATTATCTCCTGCGGCCCCGTCTGGCAAGTGCGCGGATGTGTCCGCCAATCCGCGGCTGATGTTACGTGCCGCTACGCGATGGTTGCGGTGTAAGAGGCGACGTCCTCGTAGGAATCGGTCAGGTAGGCGTCGATGCCGATGGTCGTATTGACTAGGTCGTCAAGGCTGTCAAGCTCGCCGTTCGAGAACGTGAATTCCTCGGTGGCGTTGGTACCGGGCATCAGGTGAGCCGAGAACCAGGGGTCCTTCATGGTGCCGTTGACATTGGTCTTGCCGGAGGGAGCGTAGAAGGTCAGGTCCTTGTCGCTCTTGTTGGTGATGTTAACGACAAAGCCGATGTCGCCCCAGTCGTCCTTGAACTTCTCGGTGATGGTGATGGTGCACAGGTCGTCATCGGCGACGGTGACGGCGGGGGAGATTTCGATGCTCTGGACGTCGTCGTCTTCGACGGCCTCATCGATCTCTTCTTCCTTCTCGGCGTTCTCGCGATCCTTCTTCACCGTACCGGACAGATCCTTGTCGGACTTCGTAAAGATAAGCTTGTCGCCTTCCACCTCGAGGACGAGCTTGTCGTCCTTGAGCTTCAGGTCGTGCGACTCATCTTCGGCGGTAATCGTTACGGTGGTGGCGTCCTTGGCCTCCCATTTCAGGTCGGCGACCTCAAGGAACATGTCGAGGACGCCCGTGCCGTCTTCGTCGAGGATCAGGATACAGTTGAGGCCCCACTCCTTGAGCATATCCATGTACTCATCGGTGAGCTCTTCGCCGTCCAAGGTTCCACCCGAGTACTGCCAGCTGCCGACAAAGTTGGCCTTGGGGTCCTTGCCGCCGCCGCTGCAGCCCGTCAGGGCAAAGGCGAGCGCCAGGACGCATGTCAGGAATGCGAGTACGGACTTTTTGAACGTTGTCTTCATGGTGTCCTCCTTTATCGAACGAAACCCATGGAAGCAAATGCGGGGGTGGCGGATCCCCCGCCAATTACCAGATAGAGGGGCTAGGGCCTGGGCGTTCCGCAGTTGCTGCAGAACTTGCCGCCGTTTTCGCTACCGCAGTTGGGGCAGAACCACTTGGCCGGTGCCGGGGCGGGTGCGGGACTCTGCGCCCTGCTGCCCGCGGGCTGGCTGATGCCTGCCCTCAAAGAGGACGACCCGCCCGGCGACGAGCGGCCGCGCCTC
>UQYA01000146.1 GCA_900545165.1 uncultured Collinsella sp. | reverse complement strand
CTTCATGTCCTGGCCGCCGATGTCCAGAATGAACTCGACGCCGGGCAGGAACGCCTTGGCGCCGCGCAGGTGCGCGACGGTCTCGATCTCGCCGGAGTCGGCCTTGAGGGCCTCAATGAGCAGCGCCTCGCCGTAGCCCGTGGTGGTCACGTGGCCGATGGTGCAGCCGGCGGGGATGTGGTTGTAGAAATCGGCCATGATGACCTTGGCCGTGCCCAGGATGTCTCCGTTGTTGTTGCCGTACCAGGTGTGCAACAGCTGGCCGTCCTCGCCCACGAGCGCGGCCTTCATGGTGGTGGAGCCGGCGTCGATACCGATGAACACGCGGCCGGTGTAGCCGTCGAGCTTGCCCTTGGGGACGACTTCCTGGTCGTGGCGGGTTTTGAACTCGGCAAAGTCCTCGTCGGTGGCAAAGAGCGGATCCAGGCGCTCGACCTCGGCACCCTGCGTATCACCCAGGGCATCGATGGCCTCGATGAGCTGCGGGAACGTGCTGAGTTTATTGGACTCGTGCGCCATGGCGGCGCCGCTCGCCACAAACAGGTGGGCGTTTTGGGGCACGATACGGTGCTCCTCGTCCAGGTTGAGCGTGAGGTAGAAGCGGTGGCGCAGCTCGGAGAGATACTGCAGCGGGCCGCCCAGGAAGGCGACGTTGCCGCGGATGGGACGGCCGCACGCCAGACCCGAGATAGTCTGGGTCACGACAGCCTGGAAGATGGAGGCGGCCACGTCCTCGGGGCGGGCGCCCTCGTTGAGCAGCGGCTGCACGTCAGTCTTGGCAAAGACGCCGCAGCGGCTGGCGATGGGATAGATGGTGGTGGCGTTGGCCGCGAGTTCGTTAAGGCCGCTGGCATCGGTGTGCAGCAGGGTTGCCATCTGGTCGATGAACGCGCCCGTACCGCCGGCGCAGGTGCCGTTCATGCGCTGCTCGATGCCGTTGTCAAAGTAGATGATCTTGGCGTCCTCGCCGCCCAGCTCGATGGCGACATCGGTGGCCGGGATGAGGGTCTCGACGGCACGCTTGCTGGCAATGACCTCCTGGACAAACTCCAGGTCGAGCCACTGGGACAGCAGCAGGCCGCCCGAACCGGTGATGGCGCAGGTCATTTGGGCCGTCGGCAACACGGTCGCAGCACCCTCGAACAGGTCGCGGGCGCAGGCACGGACGTCGGTGTGGTGGCGCTGGTACTTGGCGTAGACGATCTGGTTGTCGTCGTTGAGCACAGCAAGCTTAACGGTAGTGGAGCCCACGTCGATGCCCAGGTGCAGGTTGCCGCGGGCGGCCTCGGGGTTGAAGATCGCGCCTTCGGGGGCCTGGGCGGCAGTGGCGGCTGCGGGCTCAGCGGCAGTGACGGGCTCGCTAGCGACGGACGTCTCCTCTGCCGCGTTCTTGGCCTCGGCAACCGCCTCGGCAACTTTCTCGGCAGCCGCGGTCGCGGCCTTCTGCGCGGCGTCCACCACGGCGGGCGCGGCCTCGCGCGCAGCAGCGACCATGCGGTCCTTGATGCCCTCGACGAGTTTGCTCATTGTCTCTCCTCTTAGTTGTTGGACTCGACGGTTGCGGTGGTGTCGACCGCGTCCTCGAGCTGCAGATTCAATAGCTTCATGCCGTATTCCGGCACGTTGATATCGATGGGTTGGCCATACAGGTCGCCGGGGCGCACAAAGGCGATAACCGTCATAATACGCGCCATGGTCTCGGGCGATTCGGTGAGCCCACGCTCAAACCAGCGCTGAATCAGGCCGACCTCGGCACTCACGACATAGGTAACGTAGTAGTCAAAGAAGGTGCCCAGTGCCAGGCCCAAGATGCCCGTCTGTGCACGCGGCACCACGGCCTCGCGTGCGGTATCGATGATCTTTTTAATAAAGGCGGGGTCGCCGCCCGGGCCCAGTAGGGCCCCGATAAGGTCGCGATTAGCCGCAAGATAGCGAAGCAGCTCAACCGAACCGGGTGCCGGCTCGAGCTCGTCGATGTTGCGGTAAAGATCGGGTAATTGAGCTGCGGTGATAAGCTCCACCCGCTCGCGAATCTCGGCAAGCAGGCCGTCCTCGATCTGGCTGATAAAGTCGGGGATATCGCGGTAGTGCGAATAGAACGTTCGACGCGTAAGACCGGCGCGCTCGGTGAGCGACGCGACGTTAATGCGCGAAAGGTCGCCGCTTTCGGCAAGCTCGCTGGCAAGCGCCTGGCGAAGGGCGCGCTGCGAGCGAAGGGACCGGCGATCACATTTCTCGAGCTGGGACAAGCGTCCTCCTTGTTACTCTGCCTGTGCGCTATTGCACAGTGCGAGTATTATTGCACACC
>UQYA01000145.1 GCA_900545165.1 uncultured Collinsella sp. | reverse complement strand
GCAGGCGGCGTTCCAGCTCCAGGTAGACCTGCGCGGCCTTTTTGTCGTTGGGGCTATCGGCGGATTTGAGCATGTCCTCGGGGCCGATCATGGCGTTTTTGGCCGAGCTGATCTTGCTGCGGATCATGTTGATGGGGAACTGCTTTTGCTCGATACCGAGCGCCTGCATAATGTCACGCACCATGCGCTTTGAGTCATCGTCATCGTAGATGGTGAACTGACCGGTGTAGCCCAGCAGGTCGGCGTCCTCGCGCAGCATGCGAACGCACATGGCATGGAAGGTGCACACCCACATGCCGCGGGTACCGCTGGGGATGAGTGCCGCCAGACGCTCACGCATCTCGGCCGCGGCCTTGTTGGTAAACGTGATGGCAAGAATCTGCCAGGGCTTAACGCCCAGGTCGCCGAGCATATGGGCGATGCGGAAGGTCAAGACGCGGGTCTTGCCCGAGCCGGCGCCGGCGAGCACCAGCAACGGGCCCTCGGTGGTCAGGACGGCCTCGCGCTGGGCGGGATTAAGGCTGTCGATGTCGACGAGCGGCTTGGTGGGTTTGGGTGCTGGCGCGGGAGCGTCGTAGATGTCGAGCGGGACGAGTTCGGGCTCCGGCGCAGCGGGGGCAGTGTATGCATCGAGCGGCACGGGTTCCGGCGCGGGCGGCACGGGTACCGCAGTGTTCTTTTCCCAGGGCAGGGGCTGGGTCATGGGCGACTCCTCATCTGACGGACGGCGCGCCTGCGGGCGGCGCCATAGTTTGAGCCGTACCAGTATACCGAGCCGCGCGGACACCGACGCAAATCACACCACGACTCCGTGCGCCACCACCACCCAAGCATCACCAAATAAGTTGCGGTGAAATAGTTCCTGAAACCAGCCTTCTGGCCCCCAAACAGGAACTATTCCACCGCAACTTCGATTGGCTCGGAGGATAGAATATCTACCATTTCTACCCCGTCCCCACATGGCAGGAGGGTTGCTGTGAAGCATAGGGTGCTCTATTACATGGTCGATGGTTCGACCGAGGCGGGTCAGGCGGCGCTCGACACAATCGAAGGTGGCGATCAGATTGAGCTGGTGGGCTGCGCGCACGAGCCCAATGTCTGCCCCACCGTCGAGCAGCTGGCAGGCTGCGAGGGCTTTGTCGGCGAGTTCGGCCCCGTCGATGATGCATGTGCCGACGCCATGGCCGCCACGGGGATGCGCATTGTCTCGAACATGTCTATCGGCCTTAACCACGTTGCCGTCGAACTCCTAGCCTCTCATGGCATCACCGTCACCAACTGCCCTGGGTACTGCTCAGACGACGTCGCTCAACACACCATCGCTTTGATGCTTGACCTGATGCGCCAAGTTACGTTTCTTAACCGCGATGTGCGTGACGGCGTTTGGAATCCACTTGCCGGTTATACCATGCACCGCACGCAGGGTCGCACACTGGGGCTTGTCTTTTTTGGCAGCATCGCGCGTGCCGTGGCGCCCATCGCACAAGCGCTTGGCATGAAGGTGCTGGTGTGGGCGCCGACCAAGAGTGCAGAAGAGCTCGCTGCGGCAGGCTGTGTCAAAACACAAACGCTCGATGAGTTACTCGGCGCATCGAATATCGTCAGTCTGCACTGTCCCCTGATTCCAGAGACCGAAAAACTCATCGGCAAGCGCGAGCTTGCACTCATGAAGCCCACGGCATTTTTGATTAACACGGCCCGCGGGCCCATCGTGGATGAGGATGCCCTGGTCGCCGCGTTGAACGAGGGCATCGCCAGCGGTGGCACGCGCGGCATCTGCGGCGCCGCGCTCGACGTACTCGCCGACGAGACCGCGCCCAACCAGGCCCTGATCGCGCATCCGCGCTGCATCGTCACACCCCATTGCGCCTACAGCACGCAGGAAGCCTACGACACCGTCCGTCGCATGTCGCTACAGGCCGTAGTAGACAAGCTCGTCTTTAACCGCAAGCCCAAGCACACCGTGGCCGAATAATTAGTGCAAAGAGGTCGGGTTTGTCTGTACCAAGTTGGTGCTAAGTAACTTGACCCCAATGCACCAAAAAAGTTGCGGTGAAATAGGGACTGTTGGAGCCTTCAACAAGGCCTTTTAATCCCTATTTCACCGCAACTCCGATAGATATCGCGTATTCGAATACGGCAGCGAGCGGCTGCCAGAGCGACTACTAAGTTAGAGGCCGAGCATCGGCTCCAGGACAAAGAAGTACGCGAGCACCACGATGCCCAGGATGATGCGGTAAACACCGAAGCACTTAAAGTCGTGGCGGCGGACGAAGCCCATGAGCCACTTGATGGCGATGAGCGAAACCACAAAGGCTACAACGCAGCCCACGCCCAAGATGGCGACCTCGTTGGCGCCGAACGTACCGCCCTTGATGAAGTACTTGACCAGCTTGAGCGCACTCGCGCCAAACATGACAGGGATGGCCAGGAAGA
>UQYA01000144.1 GCA_900545165.1 uncultured Collinsella sp. | reverse complement strand
GGCCGAGGCTCACTATGAGACGCATCAGCGCTATCACGACCTGCAGATCGATGTCGAGGGTCGCGAGGCCTTTAAGGTCGCTACGGGCAGTCTGACGCTGGTTCAGGAGTTTGACGAGAAGGACGACTACGATCTGGTCGATTCCGACGCTTCGATCGCCGGCGATCTTGCCGACGACAAGTTCGCGCTGTTTGTTGCCGGCGAGCCTCACATGCCCACGCTCGAGTTCCCGGGCGATGGCGCGCAGCCGGTCAAGAAGATCTGCTTTAAGCTGCTTGCAGACGCTTACTGGGAGGAGTAGCGCGCTGCTCGGCTGAGCTGTACGTGTTGCGAGCGTTATCCTTTGTAGGAGCGTGCTTGAGCCCCGTTAATCGCGGTTCCCTTGGGGATTGCGGTTGGCGGGGCTTGTTGTTGAGTAGGGGAGTTGCCGACGGCGTTGTGCTTGGATTGGCGGATGCGCGCTCGAAATCGGCAACAAAAAAGCCGCCCGAAGGCGGCTATCTTGTGCAATGGAGCCAGCGACCGGGCTCGAACCGGTGACCCCCGCTTTACGAGAGCGGTGCTCTACCAACTGAGCTACGCTGGCGGCCATGTGATGACGCAACTGAGGCGTCAACGACTGTCTATGATACGGGACATCGCAAATCCGCGCAAGTGTTCTGACGGCTTTTCTCACTTTAAATGCACTAATATTGGAGACGTGATGTCTTGCTCTTACGGGTCTCAAACAGAATGGGGTGGCGATGGCTCAACCCAAGATTCTTCTCACACGCATCGATGACCGGTTTATTTACGGGCAAGACGTTGAGCTGTGGAACGAAGTCGTGGGTTCCAACCTTGTTTTAATCGTCAACGATGAGATTGCGGCTGATTCGCGCAAGTGGGCCCCTATGAGGGTGGCGACACCCGAGGGTGTCTGGACGCGGTTTTTCTCGGTGCAAAGGACTGTCGACATCATTCATACCGCAACGCCGCGCCAAAGGATTCTCATCATGGTGGCGTCGCCCACGGATGCACTCGCGCTGGTTAAGGGTGGTGTGCCGATCACCAAGATCAGCATTGGCCATATGCAGGCGGGGGAGGGCAAGCACCCCATAACGCCCGCAGTCGCCGTAGACGATACGGACATCGCTGCCTTCAAAGAGCTACAAGAACTCGGCATAGAGCTAGAAATCCGTTACCTCCCCAGCTCCAATCTCGACCCCATCCAACTAGTCATTGGGGACGTTCTTAAATGACTAGTCAAACGGGACACCCTTGGCACTTGGGGACGTTCCTTATGTGCCGGCCTTTTAGGAACGTCCCCAAGTGTCGGCAGATTGGGACAGTCCTTCTCGCCAAACGTATAGACTGTCCCCAATGACTAGTCATTTAAGAACGTCCCCAATGACTAGGCAGCAAAACGCCCGTCGGCGGTGGTGCCGGCGGGCGCTGCTGTGCGATATGTCACGTTATGGGCTTAGTGCCTCATAAAGTGGTATTCGATCACATTGCTGTAGGGGTGACCCGGGCCCACGATGCCCTGCGGGAACAGCGGCTGGTGCGGCGTGTCGGGGTACATCTCTGCCTCGAGGGCAAAGCCGGCGCCCCAGCCATAGTTGGCATCGTCCTTGGCGTGCTCGTCGCCCAGCCAGTTGCCGGTGTAGAGCTGCACGCCCGGTGCGGTGGTGTAGTAGTCTAGCTCACGACCGGTCCACATCTCCTCGACATGCATCGCGCGGCGCAGATTACGGCCGTACTGATAGCCATCGATGCACAGGCAGTGGTCGTAGCCACGGGCCTGCTTAATCTGCGGGTCGTCGGCTTCCGTGCCGGGCGCGACGGGGCGCAGCTCACGGAAGTCAAACGGCGTGCCCTCGACCGGAGCGATTTCACCGGTGGGGATATTCTGCTCGTTGATGGGCAGGTAGTGGGCGGCGTTGGCGACAAAGAAGTGCTCGCAGTCCATGCCGGCGTTATGACCGGCAAGGTTGAAATATGTGTGGTTGGTCATAGACACGTAGGTGGCGCGGTCGCTTTCGCAGCCATACTCGATGCGAAAGACGCCGGTGCGTGTAACGGTAAACACGGCAGTAAACGTGCGGTTGCCGGGCAGGCCCAGCTCGCCATCCTCAAGCGAAGTGGTCATGCACACGGCGTTGTGAGTCTCGTCGAGCTCAACATCCCACACTCGCTTGTGCAGGCCGTGCTCAAGATCGCTGTGCAGGTTGTTGGCGCCTTCGTTGGCCGGCATATGCCAGTCCGTGCCGGCGATGGTGATCGTGGCACCTGCAGTGCGGTTGGCCACAGGTCCGATGGTCGCACCAAAGCAGGCGGGGTTGTCAAAGTAATCCTCGAGCTTATCGAAGCCCAGCACCACATCGCGCACGTTGCCGGGGATGTCGGGCACGTCGATGCCCAACACGGTGGCGCCATAGTCCATAATGCGAACGCAGATCTCGGGCCCGTTGAGGGTG
>UQYA01000143.1 GCA_900545165.1 uncultured Collinsella sp. | reverse complement strand
TACACGAGCCTTATCGTCGGCAGCGTCAGATGTGTATAAGAGACAGGTACCACACCGCCCGGAAGCTTGGCCTCAGCCTTGGGCTCGCCCAGCAACTTGCCGCGACGGCGACGGGCCGGCTTCTCGGCCTCACGCGCGGCCTCGGCAGCCGCTTCGCGCGCCTTCTCGGCAACAAACGCCGCAGCCGAGGTATCGAGCTGCACCGTCGCGTGCGTGCGGGCGGGTGCGGCGACCTCGCCGGCGTGCATTACGATGACGCCGCAGGTGCTCGTCTTAACGAACTCAACCATCTTGGGATCGGTGAAGCCCGTCACGTCGTTGACAATCGAAGCACCGCAGCGCACAGCCGCCTTGGCAACCGCCACATGACGCGTATCGATCGAGACGATGGCGCCCTCTTTGGCAAGCGCGCGCACGACGGGCAGCACGCGACGCGCCTCCTCGTCGGGGTTGACCGGGGTAAAGCCGGGGCGCGTGGACTCGCCGCCCACGTCGATGATGTCGGCGCCGGCATCGAGCATCGCCAGGCCGTACTCGATAGCGGCATCTTGGTCAAAGTGCTCACCGCCGTCGCTAAACGAATCGGGCGTCACGTTGAGGACGCCCATGATGCGCGGACGGTCAAAGCTGAGCTCGTACTTTCCGCACCGCCATGTCTTGCTGTCGTTCGCCATGAACATCCTCCTAAAATGCCCACGCCGCCGCGCTCGGGCGCTGGCGGCGGGGTCGCTTTGCAATCAGTCTTTCTATTGTATCCGCGCGCGCGGGCTAGAACGCAAACGCGGCCGCGATGTCGCAAGAAATCAGCAGGTCGGCATTTGCATCCTGATCGGTGGGCGCCAAATTGCAAATGGCCAGCGTATCGCCGGTAAAGTATCGCGTAAGGCCCGCCGCCGGATACACCACGAGCGAGGTTCCGCCCACGACGAGGGCGTCGGCTGCGGCGATGGCAGCAACGGCGCCGGTAAGCACACGCTCATCGAGCGGTTCTTCGTAGAGGACCACATCGGGCTTGATGCGACCGCCGCACGCAGGACACATGGGCACGCCCGCGGCATCCTCGTGCTCGCGCGCGCAAATCCATTCGGCGCTGTAGACCGCGCCGCACGTCTGGCAGATATTGCGATGGACTGATCCGTGCAGCTCGAACACGCGCTGCGAGCCGGCCATCTGGTGCAGGCCGTCGATATTTTGCGTCACCACGGCGTCGAGCTTGCCGGCGCGCTCCAGCTCCGCCAGCTTGGCGTGGCAGTGGTTGGGCTTGGCGTTAAGGGCGATCATCTTGGTCCGGTAGAAGTCGAAAAACTCCGCCGGATGCGCCTCGTAGAAGCTGTGCGAGAGCATAGTCTCGGGCGGATAGGAAAACCGCTGGTGATACAGACCATCCACGCTGCGGAAATCGGGGATGCCACTCGCCGTGGAAACGCCCGCGCCGCCAAAGAAGACCACGTTGCTATGAGTTTCGAACAGCTCCGCCAGCGCGGCGGAGGCCTGTTTGGGGTCCGATATCGCCTGCGTCATATATGTCCTCCGTCCGTGTCTTAGGGACGGCGGCGTTCGCACTATCACTCGCGGACTCCGCCCCGCTCTTGTTGCGTTAATCTTAAGCCTGCCAACCCCGTCGAAAGGACACCATGCCTCAGACTTACACTTTCGCCTCGTGGAACGTCAACGGCCTGCGCGCCGTGCTCAAAAAGGACCCGAGCTTTATCCAGATCGCGCAAGAACTCGACGTCGATATCCTGGCGCTGCAGGAGACCAAGCTGCAAGAAGGCCAGGTCGATATCGATCTGCCCGGCTACCACCAAACCTGGAGCTACGCCGAGCGCAAGGGCTACTCGGGCACCGCGGTCTTTAGCCGCCAGGAACCGCTGCGCGTGCTGCGCGCCGATGCGCTGCTGCCCCACGCCGGCGAGGGCGAGGCGGCCGAGCTCGTCGCCCAAGCCGCAACCGAGGGCCGCGTCTGTGCGCTCGAGTTCGACAAGTTTTGGTTTGTCGACGTCTACACGCCCAACGCCCAAAACGAACTCGCCCGCATCGACGTGCGCATGGCCTGGGACGATGCCTATCGCGGCTTTTTGAGCGCGCTTGAGCGCGAAACCGGCAAGCCCGTCGTAACCTGCGGCGACTTTAACGTGGCGCACGAGGAGATCGACCTTAAGAACCCCAAGTCCAACCGCGGCAACGCCGGCTTTTCGGACGAGGAGCGCGGCAAGTTTACCGAACTGCTCGACGCCGGCTTTACCGATACCTGGCGCGCGGCAAATCCCGACGTCGAGGGCGTCTACAGCTGGTGGAGCTACCGCTTTAATGCCCGTAAGAACAACGCAGGCTGGCGCATCGATTACTATCTGGTAAGCGATTCGATCGCCGCCAACGTTCGCGACACCGGCATCCGCGGCGACATCTTTGGCAGCGACCACTGCCCCGTCACCCTCGCCCTAGAGCTCTAGCCCCAACTGATCCCCTGGGGACGGAGGAGACGATATGAGCAGGACATAAAAACATTGAGAGCCCCTGCTGCATGAAAGACCG
>UQYA01000142.1 GCA_900545165.1 uncultured Collinsella sp. | reverse complement strand
GCCCTTGACCATGCCCGTGAGCGCACTGATGACGGCGGCAACGATCAGCATGATGACCATGGGATCGGCCATCTGCTCAAAGAAACGCTTCCACAGCGGCGTCTTCTCGGCTTCCTCGAGCTTGTTAGGGCCTGTCTTAGCGAGGCGCGACGACGCCTCGTCGTCGCTCAGGCCGAGGTTCTCATCGACACCCTGGTCGCTGAGCACCTCCGCCGCGGCGGACAGGTATTCCTTTTGCATATAGAGTCCCCTCCTGGGATTCGGGCCACTCAGCAGATTGATGCCCGATCATAATTCCCAGGAGAAGGGCAAGGGCTCATCAAGGCTGCCGTGCTGAGCGGCAGTTGATAGTGGAGCTATGGTACCCCAAAGCGACGCGTCTAACCAAAACATTCCAATTGGAAGCACGGCTCGAGTGCAAGGATGCAGACCGTGTGATGCTCAACATTGATAAAACGTTTTTTCTTCGGCGCATCGTCAAACTGAAATATCGCCCAGATAGCAGCGGTCAGAACGGTTGATAAAGTTTTTTCATATACCGTTTTTACCGCAAAAAATGAACTTCTAATTCGGCATACGGTCGATTTTTGGGGGTGTTCGGTCGTCATTTCGTTATAATCATCTCAGTTTTATTTCTTATGGTTTATCTATCAGCGCAAGACGATGTCAGATGGAGGTCTGAATGTACAAGCGCACTAAGATTGTATGCACCATGGGTCCCGCCTGCGATAGCGACGAGACCATCCGTGAGATGATCAAGGCGGGCATGAACGTCGCCCGTTTTAACTTCTCGCACGGATCCTACGACGAGCACCACGGTCGCATCGAGCGCGTCCGTCGTATTTCCAAGGAGCTCGGTCTGCCCGTCGGCATCCTGCTCGACACCAAGGGCCCCGAGGTCCGCACCGGCCTTCTGGTCGATGGCAAGAAGGTTGCCGTCAAGACCGGCGATAAGATCGTCGTTACCGCTCAGCCCACGTCCGAGGATTTCCACGGCACCGCTGAGCACATCTCCCTCGACTACCTGGCTCTGCCCTCCGAGGTCGAGAAGGGCTCCCTCATCCTGATCGATGACGGTCTGGTTGCCCTCGAGGTCGAGTCCGTCGACGGCCAGGACATGACCTGCGTCGTCAAGAATGACGGCCTGATCGGCGAGCGCAAGGGCGTCAACATGCCCAACGTCAACATCTCGCTGCCCGCCATCACCGAGCGCGATCGTCAGGACATCCTCTTTGGCCTGACCGAGAACATCGACTACATCGCCGCTTCCTTCATCCGTGACGGCGAGTCCGTCCGCGGCATCCGCGAGCTTTGCCGCGAGAACGGCGGCGAGCACGTGACGATCTTCCCGAAGATCGAGTGCGCCCTGGGCGTCGAAAACTTCGACGAGATCCTCGAGGCTTCCGACGGCATCATGGTCGCCCGTGGCGACCTGGGCATCGAGATCAAGCCCGAGCTCGTTCCGCACATCCAGAAGGAGATCATCGCCAAGTGCAATGCGGCCTACAAGCCCGTTATCACCGCTACGCAGATGCTCGACTCCATGCAGCAGAACCCGCGCCCGACGCGCGCCGAGGTTGCCGACGTTGCTAACGCCATTTACGACGGCACCGACGCCGTTATGCTTTCCGGCGAGTCCGCTGCCGGTAAGTACCCGGTTGAGGCCGTCAAGATGCAGGCCAGCATTGCTCTCGAGACCGAGAAGTACCTCCCGGCTCACGCTCCGCTCGAGGTTCCGGCTGACGCTCACGGCACCCGCGTCGTCAACAACGTTGTGGGTATGTCCGCTGTGAACATGGCTACCACCGTTGGCGCCAAGTGCATCACCGTGCCGACGACCACCGGTCGTACCGCTCGCCTGATCTCGCACTTCCGTCCCAACATGCCGATCTGCGCGTTCTCCCGCCACGAGTGGGCCGTCCAGCAGATGATTATGTACTGGGGCGTTATCCCGCACCAGGCCGAGATTACCCAGGGCACCGTCAACGGCACGATCGTCAAGGCGATCGAGACCGCTAAGGAGCTCGGCTACGTCAAGGCCGGCGATCTGACCGTCGCTACCGCCGGCGATCCCCGCATGAGCGTCCAGCTCGAGGACAAGGTCTCCTCGACCAACGTCGCATACGTCGCTCAGGTGCGCTAAATCGTACTTGCAAGCAGATTTGCATTGCAAAGGGCCCGGAAGGCTTCGCCTTCCGGGCCCTTTTTCTGTGCCAATGCCGCCGCACGGCAAAACACGCACTCATTTCTTTACCAAAAGCGCGAAATCCACCCTTCGAGGCCCAAAAAATAAAGCCCCAAGCGCTAAAAGTGTTCGCCCGGTGGCAAACCCACACCTCACACAGGGCTGATAAATCGTTTTAGCAAGAACCAAATCGACCTGGTTTTCGGAAGTATGCGGCAAATTCTGGAACCTCCGAGCACACCCTGTTTTTTCGCAACAAAATGCCTGATAAACTAGCCTCAAAAGCCAGGTCCGCTCATAGGGTTCAGATTTTGCCGCATACTTCCGGATTGACGCTGGCATCACTCGCTTCAAAG
>UQYA01000141.1 GCA_900545165.1 uncultured Collinsella sp. | reverse complement strand
CTGCAGGTCCACGTACCGGCCGCGGGGGCAGCGGCAGAAGCCGGCGCGGGGGCGGGCGCCGGAGCCGGAGCTGGCTGTGGGGCAGCCTGCTGTTGTGCCTGGCCGGCGGCGAACAGCTGGCTGGCGTTCATGCCGCCCATGCCGCCTGCCATGCCCATGCCCATAAAGCCTGCCATCGCGCCGTTGGGGTTGGCCGCTGCCGCGCGCATCGCATCGCTCTGGGCGCTGGCGATGTTGGCGGCTGCCATGGTGGGATCGCGCATGACTGCAGCCTTCTGCAGGTCCTTGATCATCTGCTCGTCTTCTTGCGAGGCGGCGATGGAGTTAACGCCAAAGCTCACGATCTCGACACCGCGCAGGTCGCGCCAATCGGCCGAGAGGACTTCGTTGAGCGCGCGCGCGAGCTCGGTGGTGTGGCCGGGGATGGCGCTGTAGCGAATGCCCATCTCCGAAATCTTGGCAAAGGCGGGCTGCAGGGCAGTGAGCAGCTCGGACTTAAGCTGGCTGTCGATCTTGTCGCGCGTATAGCTATCGGTCACGTTGCCGCACACGTTGGTGTAGAACAGCAGCGGGTTGGTGATGCGGTACGAATACTCGCCGTTGCAGCGCACAGAGATGTCGACGTCCAGACCAATGTTGTTGTCGACCACGCGGAAGGGCACGGGCGAGGCGGTGCCGTACTTGTTGCCGATGATTTCCTTGGTGTTGATGAAGTAGACGCGCTGGTCCTTGCCCGCGTCGCCACCAAAGGTAAAGCGGCTGCCGATATTGGCGAACGTCTCCTTGATGGAGTCGCCCAGATTGCCGCTAAAGACGCTCGGCTCGCTGCCGGTGTCAAAGACGAACTCGCCAGGCTCCAGCGCGACTTCGATGATCTTGCCGTTTTGCACCACGAGCATGCCCTGGCCATCGTTGACGGCGATGACGGAGCCGTTTGAGATGACGTTGTCCTCGCCACGCGTGTTGGAGCTGCGGCCGCCGGTGCGCTTGCTGCCCTTACAGGCCAAGACGTCAGCGGGCATCGATTCGCAGTAGATAAATTCCTTCCACTGGTCGGCCATGACGCCGCCGGCAGCACCCAATCCAGCTTTCAAGAGTCCCATGGTGATCTTCCTTTCTCGTCAAAGGCCGGGTGGTATTGGTCAGGATGGTTAGTCGTCCTTGTCGTCCTTCATGACGACGGTGGTCTCGGTGTGGCTGAAGGTGTCGTGCTTCTCAACCAGGTCGAGCTCGCCGCAGTACTCGTCGGCGTGGGTGGCCTCGTTGGCTGTCTTGAGCTGGCCCACCAGCAGCACGTCCGCAATGATCACGATGATCAGCGGCGCGACGATGTTGATGAGGATGCCCTCGATGTCAAAGGCGAGGTAATCCGGATCGAAGGCGTTCTCACCCATGAAGAGGATCTGGGAGAGGACAAATCCGATCACAAAGAACAGCACCGAGGCGATAGCGAGCTTGGGCTTGGAGCAGGGAAGCTCACCGACCATGCGGCCGGTTTGGCCGTTCATGGCAAACAGGTAGCTCTTGCCGTTCCACGAGGTAGAGAGCATCCACACGGGGAACAGAGCATAATCGCTGTTTTCCCAGGTGTAGTCGAGCTGCTTGCTTTCGACTGTGGCATCGTCATATTCGTCGACGACGGTTTCGCGCAGAGCCGAGATCGTGCTCTCTTCCATGCGGCGCTCGGCACGCGCCTTGCAGGTCTCGCAGTCCTCGTCGTAGCGGTTGGCGATGTAGCCGGGCATATAGGCGACCGAGAACGGGCGCAGGGCATCGTAGTCAAACGGCTCAATAGCGTCCATGTGGCCGTCGGGCATCTTGGACGATCCGTCGACGGGCACGCGCTTAAACGAGATGTTTCCCTTGCGGTAGGCGTCGTAGTGGTCGGTGGTCGTGACGGTACGATCGGATTCCTCGGTCACGGTCTCGTTGGTCGCATCAAAGTACACTTCGCCGTCCACGCGGGCACCGTAAAGCCAAAACGGCACGTAAACGCCTTGAACTTCGTCGATGTGGTTGCCGGCAACAAAGCTCTTGGGCAGCAGGATCTTGCCCTTGTAGTGCTCTTTGAGCGCGGCCATAACGTCGTCGCGCCCGAGCTTAAACGGAATCACCAGGTCGGGTGAGAAGTCGCCTGAGAGCTGACCGGGTGCCACGGCGGGGTTGCCGCAGTACGGGCAGGTGGTAACGGCGACGGTACCGTCCGAGATTAGCTCGGCGCCGCACGACGAGCAGATATAGCCGGCGTTTTGGGCGAGCTCCTGCACCGCAGCGTCGGCGGCGGGCTTGGGCGCTGCCGCTGCGGCGTCGGCTTTGGCGTCTGCCTTGTCCTGGCGCTCGCGATAGAGGGCTTCGACTTCTTCGACTTCAAAACGCGAGTCGCAGTAGTCACAGACGAGCTTTTGCTCGGCACTGGCAAAGTGAAGGGGGCCGCCACACGCGGGGCACTGATAGTTGACGCTCTCGAAGGCCATGATCGGTCCTTTCGCTGCCGGAGGCTATGCGCCGATGGCGCCGCCGCAGTATTCGCAGCGGCCACTGGCATCGGGA
>UQYA01000140.1 GCA_900545165.1 uncultured Collinsella sp. | reverse complement strand
AACGAGGACATCGTCATCCAGCGCGAGACTGCCAAGATGGCGTCACTGGGCTATCCGCTCATGTGCGCCGTGTCGCGCAAGCGCTTTGTGGGCGCCGTCTCGGGCGTGACCGAGGCCGCCGAGCGCGATGCCGCTACGTTTGGCGTGTGCCTGGGCGCCATCCAGGCCGGTGCCAACATCGTGCGCGTGCACGACGCCGCGGGTTTTGCGCAGTTCCTAAACGGCTACTGGGCGGTTGCCAAGCCGCAGCCGCGCCGCGCGTTTGTGGCCGTGGGCTCCAACCTGGGGCATCGCTGCGACAACATCCGCGCTGCACGCGAGATGATCGCCGAGATTCCACTCACCTGCGTGTCCAACTCCTCCAAGATTTACGAGAGCGAGCCGGCCTACGAGACGCGCCAGGACGCGTTTGCCAACGCCGTCATCGAGATCAAGACCGAGCTGGCGCCGCTGGTGCTGCTCGATGAGCTTATGAAGATCGAGGCCGAGCTGGGGCGTGACCGCTCCAAGAAAGCCAAGGTCAACGGCCCGCGCACCATCGACCTGGATCTGCTGTGGATGGACGGCGAGACCCACGGCGGCAAAAAGCTGCGCCTGCCGCATCCGCTGATCGGCGAGCGCGATTTTGTGCTGGTGCCGCTCGAGGACCTGATGCACGACCCGGCGCGGTTCTTCCGCTACAACGGCGTCGAGGTCAAGGAACCCGAGGACCGCGTGGGCCATATCGTGGGTGAATTGGGGCGTATGTAGATGATCGAGATGAATGCTGTTGCCGCCGGCACCGAGCTCGACGCGGCGCGTGACGCAGGCCGCGAGGGCGTGTCCGCGGGCTGGTGCGCGTGGAGCGCGGGCGATGCTTCGCTGGCGTTTTCGCTGGTTGTGCGTCCGGACGTGAACATGCATGCCTTCCACGGCCTGCCGTTTGTGGCGGCGATGGGCATGATGGATGCGCTTGTGGGCACGGCTTCGACGCCGGGGTTGGGCCTTGCCGGTAAGGTGGGTATCCAGTGGCCGAGCGATATCGTGTGCGGTGCGCCTGCGTTTGAGGCGCCGCTCGCGCGTGTTGCCGTGAACGGCGGTGCCGGTGCTGCGGGCATGTTCGGTGTCGTGACGGTGGATATTGAGCGTTCGGCGTTGAGCGAGCTCGGTGTGGATGTGGCTGACGAAGCACTGGTCGAGGCGCTGGCCGCCGCCGTGCTGGCCCGCGTGGACGCCTGGGCGGTTGTTGCCAACACGTCGCAGGGCGCCGCAGGCCCGCTGGCCCCCGTGCTGGGCGAGTACTTCGACATGGTGCCGCTGCTGGGCCGCCAAGTTGCGGCGGTGTCGCCCAACGGCTTGCCGCTTGCGGTCGGTGTGTTTGCGGGCCTGGACATCTGGGGCCGCGCGACCATCAAGACCGATGCCGGCGAGCAAGAGTTTCCGCCCGAGGCCGTGCGCATTCGCGGACTGTAACGCGAGGCACTTGCGCTCAAAGATGACGATGACAACAAGACCCTCCTCGGCCTGTGCCGGGGAGGGTTTCGCCTGTCTGGGGAATGGGCTTGGCGAACGTTTGCGGGGACTGTGGCATCGGGCGTGCTTGACTTAAGCCCCTGCTCTATCCCAGCTCCTGCATGCGGCGGTAGATTTCGCAGATGCCTTTGATGGTGAGTTGTCCGTCGACCACGTCGAAGGCATCGGTCGAATCGGCGACGATGCCGGCGAGACCGCCCGTGGCGATAACGGTGGCGTCCTCACGACCCAGCTCGCGCTTCATGCGTGTGACCAGGCCCTCGGCCATGGCGGCAGCGCCCACCACGGCGCCGACCTTGATGCATTCCTCGGTGTCACGGCCGATGGCGTGCTCGGGCGCCTCGAGCGGCACGCTGGCGAGCTTGGCGGCACGGGCGGCAAGCGCGTCCATGGAGATGCGAATGCCCGGCGCGATCGCTCCGCCAATGTAATAACCGTCCTCATCGATGACGTCGATATTGGTCGCGGTGCCAAAGTCCACCACGATTGCCGGCGCGCCGTAGAAAGTTTCGGCCGCAACGGCGTTAGCGACGCGGTCGGCACCTACGGCCTGGGGGCGCGCCGCGCGCAGCTTGGTCACGGCGGCGGTCTGCGGCCCGATGACGATGGCATCCGCGGCAATGCGGTCGGCCACGGCGTGCCATTCGCGCGAGAGCTGCGGCACCACGCCCGCAAAGGCGATCGCGTCGACCGCGTCGAGCGAAAGGCCGTACATCTTAAAGAAACCCATCAGGCGCACATGGATCTCGTCGGCGGTATAAGAGCGGTCGGTGGGCATGCGCCACGACTGCACCAGCTCGTCTCCGTCAAACAGGCCCATGGCCGTCTGCGTGTTTCCCATATCGATAGCGAGCAGCATGTCTACTCCCAGTGTTGGCATAAAAGGACGCGCACCATTGTATACGCGCCGCCGACGGCGCTCGACTGCGATTCGTTTACGGTGATAGGGGCTGAGGGGTTTTAAATATGAAGGAATTATGCTCTACGAGATTTTCCTTGCCGCTTACCGAACTCCCGCGTAATATTCTTTTTTGCGCACATGAGGCGCCCAGACATTGCGGGGTGGAGCAGTCTGGTAGCTCGCCGGGCTCATAACCCGGAGGTCGTAGGTTCAAATCCTGCCCCCGCGACCA
>UQYA01000139.1 GCA_900545165.1 uncultured Collinsella sp. | reverse complement strand
CTACACGAGCCTTATCGTCGGCAGCGTCAGATGTGTATAAGAGACAGGTGCGGGTAGCCGATGGAGTTACGGACCTGCTCAAAAGCGCGGCCGGCTGCGAACATGGCAAAGGTGCTCGCGAAGGCAACGCGGCCGGTGGTCGCGATACCGGCGGCGACGCCCATCAGGTTGCTCTCGGCGATACCCACGTCGAAGAAGCGGTCGGGGCAGGCGGCCTTGAACTTGCCGGTCTGCGTGGCGGCGGCCAGGTCGGCGTCGAGGACCACAAAGTCATCGTGCTCGTTGGCGAGCTCGACGAGGGCCTCGCCGTAGCTTACGCGCGTGGCGATTTTTTTGACGTCTGCCATCCTAGAGCTCCTCTCCGGCGGCCGTGAGCTCTGCCATGGCCTGCTCAAACTGTTCATCGTTGGGGGCCTTGCCGTGCCAACCAACCTGGTTCTCCATAAAGGACACGCCCTTGCCCTTCAGGGTCTCGGCGATAATGGCGGTCGGCTGCCCCTTGGTGGCGCGAGCCTCGGCAAAGGCGGCGCGGATCTGGTCGAAGTCGTTGCCGTCGGCGAGCTCCACCACGTGGAACTTGAACGCGCGGAACTTGTCGGCGAGCGGCATGGGGTCGTTGACCTCCTCGACGGGGCCGTCGATCTGCAGGCCGTTGTGGTCGACGATCACGCAGAGGTTATCGAGCTGCTGGTTGCCGGCAAACATGGCGGCCTCCCAGACCTGGCCCTCCTCGCTCTCGCCATCGCCCAGCAGGGCGTACGTGCGGTAAGTATCGCCCCAGTGCTTGGCGGCAACGGCCATACCCACGGCGGCGGAGATACCCTGGCCGAGCGAGCCGGTGGACATGTCGACGCCCGGGGTGTCGTTCATGTTGGGATGACCCTGCAGGTGGCTGCCGATATGGCGCAGCGTCTCGAGATCCTCCTTGGGGAAGAACCCACGCTCGGCGAGCACGGCGTACAGGCCCGGAGCGCAATGGCCCTTGGAGAGCACAAAACGGTCGCGATCGGCCTTGCGGGGATCGGCCGGGTCGACGTTCATTTCCTCAAAGTACAGATAGGTCATGATGTCGGCAGCGCCGAGCGAACCGCCCGGATGGCCGGACTTGGCAGCGTGCACGCCGGTGACGATGCCCTTCCTTACCTCGTTGGCAACCTTTTTGAGCTCTTCGTCGCTCATTGTGCCTTCCTTTCATCCTCATTAGACAAAATGCGCACGGCACCGAAGGTAATCCCAACACAGCCGCAATGCACGTACGTCATTCATTATGCTGGAAACTGATGGCTTTACCAGAGTTTTTATCATTATTTGAACAATTTAGCAGGCAGAACCGCTGATGAAACGGTTTATCAATGTGAACGTCTTTTGGATGGAACGCAGTCGACCCTACGCGCTAATGTCCTTGAATCCCTCGCCGAAGGCTTCCGTAACGTCAGCGACCGTCACAATGGCGTGAGGATCGCGCTCGCGCACGATCGTCTTGAGGGTATTGAGCTCTCGACGGCTCACGATGACCATAATCACCGGCTTCTCGGCACCCGAATACATGCCAGTCGCCTTAAACTTGGTACAACCACGACCCAGGCCATACATGATATCGGCAGCGATATCAGGGAACTTATCCGAGATGATGAGTACCATACGGCGTTTGTTGCCGCCATCGACCACGGCATCGATCACATAGCCGCTAATGACCATCGAAAGGCCTGCATATAGTGCGTTTTCGATTGAAAAGACCGGAGCCGACAGCGCACACACGGCAACGTCGATTGCCATGACGGTCGAGCCCACCGGCAGCGAGGTGTTACGCGAAATGATTTGGCCAATCGTGTCCGAGCCGCCGGTGTTGGCGCCGGCACGCAACACCATGCCGTAACCGATGCCCGTAATAATGCCGCCCCACATGGCGGGAAGCATCAGGTCCGCATCCGCCAGAGGTGCTACAAACGGGGCGAACAGATCGGTAAAGAAGCCCAGCAGCACAAAGCCCGTCGCGGTCTGCACCACGTAGAACATGCCGCCCTCGCGCATAACGACCAGCAGCAGCAAGGCGTTCATCACGATGGTCTGGATACCGACGGGAAGCGACACGCCTCGCGCCGCGCCGACCGCCTGGATAATGGTGGCAAGGCCCGTAACGCCACCGGCGGCAAGGCCGTTGGGAATCAAAAACAGGTCGGTCGCGATGGCGGCCAAGGCACACCCCAACATGATCTGGGGCAGGTCGTGAAAGAAGTTCATCGAAAGAATGCGCTTGATGTCCAGACGATATGCCATGCTGCCTCCCTCAAAAAAGCGCACCCAAACGGATGCGCTTTGAACTTCTTCTTGTATTCGATTCTACCGATTCGCCGGACAAAAACCACCCCTGCGCAGGGTTTATTCTGGATACAAACCCGTCCAACCGTTGGGCTTGGCATCGGTTTGAAGCCGCCCGATGTTTTAGACCTCCGAGCCTTCTGCATCGGCGTTGCCGGTGGCCCAGCGATGGTAGCCAATAACAAACGGGTCCAGGTCGCCATCGTCAAGAACGGCCTCGACATTGCTGGTCTCCACGCCCGTGCGTAGGTCCTTGACCATCTGGTACGGGTAGAGCACGTAGCTGCGGATCTGGTTGCCAAAACCAATCGTGGTCTTGGGTCCGCGAATCTCATCGAGCGCCTCGGCACGCTTCTCGAGCTCAATCTCGTACAGGCGAGCCTTGAGGATCTGCATGCACGCGGCCTTGTTCTGGATCT
>UQYA01000138.1 GCA_900545165.1 uncultured Collinsella sp. | reverse complement strand
GTACTATGCCGAGGCCATGTTCCGTGGCGAGCGTCCCCAGAAGGGTCGCCTGCGCCAGTTTCACCAGGTGGGCATCGAGTGGCTCGGCGCTCCCGATCCGGCGGCAGACGCCGAGTGCATCATCATGCTCATGGAGTTCTACAAGCGCCTGGGCTTCGATCTTTCCAAGCTCCGTCTGCTCATTAACTCGATGGGCGATGCGCAGTGCCGTCCGGCCTATCGCGAGCAGGTTAAGCAGTTCATTCTCGACCACGCCGACGAGATGTGCGACGAGTGCCGCGAGCGCGCCGAGCTCAACCCGCTGCGCGCCTTCGACTGCAAGAACGACCATTGCCGCGAGATCATGGCCGAGGCTCCGCTGATGGGTGACAACCTGTGCGATGAGTGCCGCGAGCACTACGAGCAGGTCAAGCGCTATCTGGATGCCGCCGGTATCGAGTATGTCGAGGATCCCACCTTGGTGCGCGGCCTGGACTACTACACCCGTACTGTCTTTGAGGTCGAGGCCCCTGGCGCCGGCGTCGGCTCCATCGGCGGCGGCGGCCGCTACGATGGCCTGGTCGAGCTCGAGGGTGGCAAGCCCACGGCGGGCGTCGGCTTTGCTGTCGGTTTTGAGCGCGCCCTGCTGGCCCTGCAGGCCTTTGGCAGCGATTTGGGTGCCGATGAGGCCCCGTGCGTCTATGTCGCCAACGCCGGCAAGGAGCTGCGTCAGAACGTCTTTGCCATTACGCAGGAGCTTCGCGCCGCAGGTATCGTGACCGAGGCCGACTATCAGGGTCGTTCGCTCAAGGCCCAGTTTAAGCAAGCCGATAAGGTAGGCGCCAAGCTCATCTTGGTCCTGGGTGGCGACGAGCTTGCCGCCGGCAAGGTCAAAGTGCGCGACATGCAGAGCCATGACGAGGTGCTCGCCGATCTGGACAACGTCGTCGAGGCGGTTCGCGAGCGCCTGTAGCGCATCTTTTTGAGCTTCGGGCCTGCTAACGTGCCCTGCTCATGGAGAGCGATTGTTACGGGGGTGTTTCGCTTTTATGCGGAATGCCCCCGTTTACGTATGCCGCCCACCGAGAAATACGACCATTTAGGGCAAAAACCTTTGCAATGCAGAAAATACTTTTGTGTGGTAAAGCGCAATCAGTGTCGAAAGTATTTCTCAAGCGCCTATAATGAATACCGCATGTTACGTGCATAGAAGGAGGAATGGGAGGAAACGTGGCTGAGAACCTAAGCAACCAGTCTGTACCCGAAGCCGCGGCGCGCGTCGCTGCCGTGGTCAACCGCCTCGTTAACCGAATCGGCTCGAATGCCGAGTCCAGGGAGCGTCTCGCCGAGATCGAGATCCCCGAGGAGCTGCGCGACAATCTGGCGCTGTTCTTGCGCCTGGAGCGCCGTGTGCTTAGCGAGTATGATCCCGAGATCGCGGACCTGTTCGACAAGATTTTGACAGCCGAGATTGTGGTCAATGCCGGCAACCCCGGTACCTGCGCTGCCGACGAAGCCGTCGACGAGCAGGGCGTGCCCACCGCCGACGAGCCCACTGCCGTGGCATTTCGTGAGGTCGTCGATTTGATCGACAGCCTGCCGCTCGATAAGCAGCAGGTCATCGTTCGCGCCTTTACGAGCTTTTTCCATCTGGCAAACCTGTCGGAGGAGAACTACCGTGTGGCGCAGCTGCGCGAGCGCGAGGCCGGTGCGTCGACCGATACCGAGGTCGATCCTGCCAACGAGCTTACCGTTGCCTATCACCAGCTGGTGAATGAGCTGGGTGTCGAGGGTGCCAACGAGCTGCTCGACAAGCTCGAGTTCCACCCTGTCTTTACCGCACATCCCACCGAGGCCCGTCGTAAGGCCGTCGAGGGCAAGATCCGCCGTATCTCCAACCTGCTGGAGGAGCGTCCGCGTCTGGGCGGCTCCGACCTGGTGGAGAACGAGCGCCATATGCTGCAGGAGATCGACGCCCTGGTGCGTACGAGTCCCATCGCGCTCAAGAAGCCCACGCCGGTCGAGGAAGCCGATACCATCATCGACATCTTCGATAACACGCTGTTCGACGTTATCCCCGTTATCTATCGTCGTTTTGACGATTGGGTGCTGGGCGACAAGGCCGGTACTGTGCCGCCGCTGTGCCCGGCGTTCTTCCATCCCGGCAGCTGGATCGGTTCCGACCGCGACGGTAACCCCAACGTCACCGCCAAGGTGAGCCGTGAGGTCGCCGCCAAGTACTTTACGCACATGGTGCTCAAGCTCGAGGACAAGTGCCGCCACATCGGCCGCAACCTCACGCTCGAGGCTACCTACAGCAAGCCGTCGGCCGAGCTCATTAACCTGTGGAACCATCAGGTCGAGATGAGCCCTCGTTACACGGCCCGCGCCGAGCTGATCTCCGAGCACGAGCCGCATCGCGCCGTCATGCTCGTCATGGCCGACCGCCTGAACGCCACCGTCCGTCGTATCACCGACACCATGTACCACAGCGCCGACGAGTTCCTGGATGACTTGCGCGTCGTCCAGCGTTCGCTGGCCGCCTGCGGTGCCGTCCGTGCTGCCTACGGCCCGGTCCAAACCATCATCTGGCAGGTCGAGTCCTTCGGCTTCCATATGGTCGAGATGGAGTTCCGTCAGCACTCCGTGGTGCATGCCCGCGCCCTTAAGGATATCCACGAGAACGGTATCCATGGCGACCTGCAGCCCATGACGCGCGAGGTCATCGATACCTTCCGCGCTATCGGCTCCATCCAAAAGCGCTACGGCAAGAAGATGGCGCACCGCTACATCATCTCGTTTACCAAGAGCGCTCAGCATGTGGCCGACGTCTTTGAGCTGGCGCACCTGTCC
>UQYA01000137.1 GCA_900545165.1 uncultured Collinsella sp. | reverse complement strand
CCAGGCCATCGGGAATAACGGCAACCTTGGCATCGGCACCCTTCATCTCAAAGGCGAGCTTGAGCGCCTCCTCGATAGTGTTGACCGGCGTCATGTGCATATCCTTGAGCATCTGGTGATCGCACAGGTCGGTGACCATAATCACAGGGTGATGCGCCAGGATGCGGGCGAAGATCTGGCTCGTCCACTGGTCGGGCAGGGTCTCGTCCTTAGGACGGTCGATGCAGGCGCGCTCAAACTCCGCAGGATCGTTGTCAGCGATGTTGTGATAGAAGCCCTCGCCACCGTGACCGTCGGCACAACCGGCGACATCGATGATCACGCCGCCCTCGGGAAGCGTGGCCTCGGCAGAGCACATGCCCTTCACGGCCTGGTAGATGTTCTGGTCAAGCGGGTAGCCGCCGTTGGTGGTAATGGCAATCTCGCACTCGACGGGCTCAACGCCGGCAAGGCTCTTCACGAACTCGCAGCCAGCCTCGTGCGCCTTGTGGATGTCGCCGGCAAAGGAGCCGATGACCTCGTGCTTGCCGTTGAGCACCACGTTGAGCACAAAGGCAAGGTGAGCCATCTCGGCAGCGGCAAACATGTCCTCGCTCACGTGGTTGTGGCACAGGTTGCCGGCACGCGAGTGGGAATCATTCACAAACTGACCGTTGTGGTTGTACATGATGGTCTTGTAGCTGGCGATACCAGGCAGGACGGACTTGCGGCTACCAGAGAAACCGGCAAAGAAGTGCGGCTCAATAAAGCCCTCGGCAAGCAGCAGATCGCAATCGGCGGCAATCTTGTTGATGATGCACTCGCCGCCAGAAGGCAGGGTGCCGTTCTTTTTCATCATGCTGTCGTCAGTCGCGACGTGCATAACGATTTCCTCGTTGGCAACGATCTCCTCGCCGTACTTGTTGACGAGTTCCTCGTGCGTCGACGGGCGGTGCATACCCGTAGCAACCAGAATGCGAACGCGTGCCTCAGGCGCAGCGGAGTGGATGTGATGCAGCAGAATAGGCATCGTCACACGCGAGGGAACGGGACGTGTATGATCGGAGCTAATGATGACGATATCCTTCTTGCCAGCACAAAGCTCCTCGAGCGAAGGCGAGCCATAAGGGTTGGCAAGCGACTCCTCCACAAGCTCTTCCTGCGATTTCGTGGTCTTAAACTCGTTTTGATGACCTTCCATCACACCCGCGAAGTTCTTATCCTCGAGCTCCAGATGCAACGTCTTGTGGTCAAACGGCAGTTCACATTCAAACAATGACGAGCGCCCTCTTCCTTTCAACTGACACACTAGATAAACCGTTGGAAGGATACGCCGCTCACCGAAAAACGCCACCGTCCACCGACTCATTAACACAACGTTCATATTTGACCCACAACAAAACGGCCGCGACCCCAAAGGAGACCGCGGCAGTCACAGCTGTAAGACGCAAAGCGCGCCTTATTCCCTTCAGCTTTAATCCCAGAAGACCGAGGACGAAGGGACCCGATGGGTTTCCCTCTGAATGCATTCCGCAGCACGAAGCCCCCTTATCCGCAGCTCCGAAGGAGCAGGATAAGGGGGCTTCAAGTGCGAGGACGCATTCAGAGGGAAACCCATCGGGTCCCGGTGAGAGCCACAGGGCTATCGATTACCCCGTGTTCTGCAGACCTGCCGAGACGCCGGTCACAGTCGAAAGAATCAGGCTCATGTACTCGGCCTTCTTCTCCTCGGCCATCTCGTCCTGGTTCATACGCACCTCGCGAAGGGCGCGGACCTGGGCGATGGACAGGGCGTCGACGTAGGGGTTGCGCACGCGAACGGCACAGCCAAGCACACGGCGGCGCTGCAGCGGCCACTCGTCACCGACGATGGCAAGGACCCACTTACGGGTGAGCTGCATCTCGGTGAAGACCTTCTCGGACAAATCATCGCGGTCGCCCAGGTGCAGATACATCTTGGCGATGCGCTGGTCGGTCTTGGCGATCGACATCTCGATGTTGTCGATAAAGGTGCGGAAGAACGGCCACTCCTGGTAGGCAGCCTTGAGCTGGTCAAGATCGCCAAGCTGCTCGCAGGCGGTGCCCAGACCGTACCAAGCGGCCAGGTTAATGCGCGCCTGGCTCCAGCTGAAGATCCACGGGATGGTACGCAGGTCATCGAGCGACTTGGCGCCCAGACCGCGCTTGGCGGGACGCGAGCCGATCGGCAGCAGACCGACCTCGGTCAGCGGCGTCACGGTCGAGAACCACGGTGTAAAGTCCTCGGTGTTCAGCAGGTCCAGATAGCGTTCGTGGCTTGCAGTGTTGAGCTTCTCGGCCATATCCCAGAACTTCTGCGTGGTCTCGGTGTTGGTCTTCTCGACACTCGGGGCCGACTGCAAAAGCGTTGCGGCGGCAACGGACTCAACATGGCGCTGAGCCAGCGTGCGGTTGCCGTAACGGGCAAAGATGACTTCGCCCTGCTCGGTAAGCTTAAAGAAGCAGTTGACCGAACCCTTGGGCTGCGCCAGCACGGCCTTGTTGGCCGGGCCGCCGCCACGGCCCACGGCACCGCCGCGACCGTGCATGAGCACCAGGTCGATATCGTTCTTCTCTGCCCACTTGGCGATGCGCTCCTGCGCGGAGTGCAGCGCGAGCATGGCCGTGGTAGGACCGGCATCCTTGGAAGAGTCGGAATAGCCCAGCATGACCTCCATGCGGCGGTTGGTCTGGGCAAGGCGCTTTTGCACCACGGGCAGCGTAAGCATCTGATCGAGCACGTCGACGCAGCCCTCGAGGTCCTCGAGCTGCTCGAACAACGGGATCACGTCGAGCTCGGGGACATCCTCCTCGTGTGCAAAGGACAGGTGCGCCAGCTCAAAGACGTCGGCCACATGCTGAGCGCTCTTGGTAAAC
>UQYA01000136.1 GCA_900545165.1 uncultured Collinsella sp. | reverse complement strand
GTATAATACTGTGATAATAAATAATCATCAGAGTAGCGGTCGAACCGCTTTTGCTCTGCTCAAACCGTAGCACAGGGAGGTGCCCCGGGAATGCTCGTTTATGTTCGCGGCGCCGGCGATATTGCCACGGGCGTCGCCGCCCGTTTGGTGCGCGCCGGCGTGTCGGTCGTTATGGCCGATATCGCGGTTCCCACGTGCATCCGCCGCACAATCAGTTTTTGCGAGGCCATTTGCCTGGGCGAGGTCCAGGTCGAGGGCATTCGCGCTCGCTTGGCGCAGACGCCGGCAGAGGCGCTTGCAATTACCGAGGCCGGAGACGTCGCCGTCGTGGTAGACCCCCAGGCCAAGATGCTCGATGAGCTTAAACCCGCTGCCGTGGTCGACGCGATTTTGGCCAAGCGCAACCTGGGTACCACGCGCGACATGGCGCCTGCCGTCATCGCCGTGGGGCCGGGCTTTACCGCGCCGGTTGACTGCGACGCCGTGGTCGAGACCATGCGCGGGCATTTCTTGGGCCGTGTCATTATCCAAGGTTCGCCCCAGCCCAACACGGGCGTGCCGGGCGTGATCGCCGGCTATGGCAAGGAGCGCGTTATCCACAGCCCCGCCGCCGGCGTGTTTCGGTCCGACCGCGCAATCGGCGACATCGTGCGCGCCGGAGACGTGATTGGCTACGCGGGCGATACGCCCATGCGCACGCAGATCGATGGCTGCCTGCGCGGGCTTTTGGCGAACGGCGTGCAGGTGACCGAGGGCTTTAAATGCGCCGATGTCGATCCGCGCGGCGATGCCAGCTATATCAACTACATTTCGGACAAGGCGACGTCGGTCGGCGGCGGCGTGCTCGAGGCGCTCGCTATGCTCACCGATATCTTTAGAGGATAGAAGGCGGCAATGGAAAAGCTCGATGTTGTGAATGCGGCGCTTGTCGCCCTGCGTGCTGGCGAGACGTGCGAGCTCGTGGTCGTGGCCGGCACGGCGGGGTCGTCGCCGCGCGGCGTGGGCGCCTGGATGGCCGTCTTTGCCGACGGTAGCCAGGCGGGCACCATCGGCGGCGGCAAGATTGAGCTCTTTGCGCTGGACGAGGCGCGAGAGCTGCTGGCCGCGGGGCAATCGCGTCTGGTCCGCTACACCATGGGCGGCGAGAACTCCGATACCGGTATGATCTGCGGCGGAGCTATCTGCCTGTGCTACCTGCATCTGGATGCGACCCAGGCACCGTTGTTCCAGGAAATTGCCGACGTCTTGGCCTATCGGCGCATCGGCGACTTCGTCATCGACTTTGAGCCGTTTATCGCGAGCGCGCTCGAGGGCGATGTGGCCGAGTACCATGGCGAGGCATCGCGCCATACCATTGCCGGCTGCCCCGAGCTTTCGCTGGTGGAGGAGGGGAGTAAGGTTGCCTACACCAACGCCGCCTCCGAGATTCCTCCCGCGCACATCGAGACGCTCTGCCCCGAGGGCCTGACCTACATCTTTGGCTGCGGACACGTGGGCGCCGCGACGGCGCGCGTGCTCACGGCGGCGGGCTTTGCCGTCGTGGCCTGCGACGATCGCCCCGGCACGTTGACGCCCGAATGGGTGCCCGGCGTCTACGATCGTCGCCTGGTCGATTACAAGAACCTGGACGAGCTGTGCCCCATCGGTCCGCGCGACTTGGTGGTCGTGGCCACAGCAGGCCACAAGTCCGATATCGACGTGGTGATTCAGGCCATGCGCGCCAAGCCTGCCTACCTGGGCTGTCTGGGTTCGCGCCGCAAGACGGCCTTTGTGCGCGCTCGCCTGGAGCAGGAGGGCTTTACGCAGGACCAGATCGACGAGCTGCACCTGCCGATCGGCGTTGCCATCGAGGCCGAGGACCCCGAGGAGATCGCCATCTCCATAGCCGCCGAGATGATCCACCTGCGCCGCACCAAGCTCGTTCCCCGTAAACGCTAATCTCATCCCCATCAATAAGTTGCGGTGAAATACGGATTGTTTAAGCCTGTTAGGCCGCCAAACAGTCCCTATTTCACCGCAACTGCTTTTTGGGATCCATTTGTGCGGGGGAGTTGTGGAGTTGTGCAGGCAGACGAGGTTTTTCTGGAAATACGCTCCCGATGCGCGTATAGTACCGATTGTTTTGTCGGCTCCTGCTGCGTCGAGTCCAAACCGCAAAATGCCATGAGCGGCGCGGATGCAGCCAGGAGGCACGAGGACAACCCATCGTGGCCACGCCCCGTGCTTAAAACCCCAAGAAGGAGTGAACAATGGCAGAAGAGAAGTATGTGCCGCGTCTGAAGACCAAGTACAACAACGAGGTCAAGCAGCAGCTTCAGGACAAGTTCCAGTACGAGAACGTCATGATGATCCCCAAGTTTGAGAAGATCGTCGTGAACATGGGTGTCGGCGAGGCCGCTACCGATTCCAAGGCCATCGACGGTGCCGTGCGCGACCTGCGCGCCATCACCGGCCAGCAGCCGATGATCACCCGTGCCCGCAAGTCCATCGCTACCTTCCGCCTGCGCGCTGGTATGCCGATCGGCTGCAAGGTTACCCTGCGTGGCGACCGTATGTGGGAGTTCTTCGATCGTCTGACCTCCGTCGCGATTCCCCGTATCCGCGACTTCCGCGGCATCTCCGCCAAGAGCTTCGACGGCCGTGGTAACTTCTCCATGGGCGTCACCGAGCAGCTCATCTTCCCCGAGATCGACTTCGACTCCGTCGATCACCAGCGTGGTATGGACATCACTTTCGTGACCACCGCCAACACCGATGAGGAGGCCAAGGCCCTTCTGGACGCCTTCGGTTTCCCGTTCAAGAAATAGGTTCACCTGCCCTATAAGCGCCGTTCCCACAAGGGGGCGGCGCTTGGGGCGAACAATACTCTATGTGAGGAGGATATAAG
>UQYA01000135.1 GCA_900545165.1 uncultured Collinsella sp. | reverse complement strand
GGTCGAGGCCACTGGTGTCCAGATCAACTGGAACGTCCAGGAGGCCGGTGCCGGCGTCATGGACGAGTTTGGCACGCCGCTGCCCCAGCACGTGCTCGATGCGGTCGCCGAGACCAAGGTTGCCATCAAGGGTCCCATCACCACGCCGGTCGGCACGGGTTTCCGCAGCGTCAACGTGGCTCTGCGCAAGCATTTTGACCTGTACGCCTGCGTGCGCCCCTGCCTGTCGCAGCCGGGCGACGGCTCGCGCTTCCGCGATGTCGACCTGGTTATCGTGCGCGAGAACACCGAGGACCTCTACGCCGGCATCGAGTTCGATGAGGGCACTGCCGAGGTCGAGGAGCTTTCGCAGCTCGTTGAGCGTTCGGGCCAAAAGACCTTCGCCGCCGATTCCGCAATCTCGATCAAGCCGATCTCCATTGCCAAGAGCCGCCGCATTGTGGAGTATGCCTTTGAGTATGCCCGTCGCTGCGGCCGCAAAAAGGTGACGGCCGTGCACAAGGCCAACATCATGAAGGCGACCGACGGCCTGTTCCTGCGCGTGGCGCGCGAGGTGGCCGCCAACTATCCCGATATCGAGTTCAACGACAAGATCGTCGACGCCACCTGCATGGGCCTGGTCCAGAACCCCAACGACTTCGATGTCCTGGTGCTGCCCAACCTGTACGGCGACATCGTGAGTGACCTGTGCGCCGGCCTGGTGGGCGGCTTGGGTATGGCCCCCGGCTCCAACATCGGTGCCGACTGCGCCATCTTTGAGGCTACGCACGGCTCCGCGCCCGATATCGCGGGCAAGGATATCGCCAACCCCACGGCCGAGATCCTCTCTGCTGCGATGATGCTCGATCACCTGGGCGAGAACGATGCCGCCAATCGTATTCGCGCCGCCGTATCTGCCACGCTCGACGAGGGCGAGCAGGTTACCGGTGACGTGCGTCGTGCCCAGACCGGCTCCGTTGAGGGCGCTGTGGGCACGCAGGCCTTTGCCGATGCCGTTATCGCGCATCTGGTCTAAGGTATGCACGCTGCAAACGCCTAAATAGTACTTAAGTGTTTGCGTATAACCTAAGAATCAATACGCCCGGCGCTCTGCCGGGCGTATTCTATTGGGGACTATGTTTCCTAACAAGGAGTAACTGATATGGGTCTGATTCAAAAGAAGGACGAGAAGGACGAGATCGACGGCATCCAGATCATCGAGCGCGGCGAAGGCCCCGACGGTGACGAGGACGAGAAGATCGATCTGGTCGCCGGTACGTCTGCTGAGCACATTGCTGCCGGTACGACGGCCGAGGAGGAGGACGCCCGTCTGGAGGCTCAGATTGCCGCGGATGCCGCTGACGAGAATCTGATGCCCGAGGCCCAGGATGAAGACGACGATATCCTGGGTTCCGATGAAGACGACCACGCATCCAAGCACAAGAAGACGATGATTGCCGCCTTTGTGGTTGCCATCGTGATCGCTGCCGTGGTCGGCTTCTTTATCGGCAATGGCGGCTTTGGCGGCAAGGGTGTCGGCTCGTCGACCCTGACCGAGGACCAGCTCGATTCGACCGTGGCAAGCTATAGCTACAACGGCAAGAAGAGCGACATCACTGCGCGCGAGGCCATCGAGAGCCAGTACAGCCTTGATACCGTCAAGGATAGCGATGGCAACTACACCGCTCCTTCTGCCGATGTCATCCTGTCCTACGTGCGCAACAAGATCCTGCTCGACGCTGCCGAGGACGAGGGCATCACCGTCTCTTCTAAGGAGATGAAGAAGTACGCCGAGGACTCCATCGGCACTTCGGACTATAAGACCATGGCCACGCAGTATGGCGTGTCCAAGGACCAGGCCAAGCAGATCGTCCGCCAGTCCGCGACGCTGCAGAAGCTCTACAAGAAGAAGGTCGGTGACAGCTCTGCAAGCATGCCGACCGCTCCGACCGAGCCTTCTGACGGCAACGAGGACACCACGAGCAAGGATTACGCCGATTACATCATCAACCTTGCCGGCGACGAGTGGGATAGCGAGAAGGGCACCTGGAAGGACGCCGATAGCACCTACGCTAAGGCCTTCGCTGACGATGCCTTTACGGCCGATAGCGCAACCTATAAGCAGGCCATGACCGCCTATTACACCGCCTACCAGCAGTATTCCTCGCAGGCTTCGAGCGCCAGCTCCAAGTGGACCGAGTACGCCAACGGCCTCTACGCCAAGGCCAACATCAGCATCTACGGCCTGTTTGCGTAAGGTTTGCCTGCACTACTGCGCGCTAACCGATCTACCTGATTGAGCCCGCTAGAACGGACAACGTTCTGGCGGGCTTTTTGTTGCCGAAATCAATAGGATAGGCCTCGCGCCCGCGCAAGCGTTCCATCGCGTTTCCCTAATTCATCTGGGAAAACAACTGCAAACGATTGCAAGTGACCGGTGAACGGTCGAAAACTACCGTTCACCGATAATCTCAAAACTGGTTCTAACTGGTATTAAGTCAAAAAGACCAATTCACATATCTTCACAATGACCTGCAATTTTTCTACACGCTATTTTTAGCCGCCCTGCGTTGTTTAGACACAGGAAAAGATCCGATCTTTTGCCAAAACATTTCGAAACGGTTTCAAAACCGCAGGTAGAAGTGTTAACGACCGGTAAACGGTCGATTTATCACCGTGAGCGGTGCAAAAACGTTTTACCGTATGAATCAACGAAAGCGACCTCTTTTGGGGTGATATAGTGACAACAACACATCACGTGGTTACTACCAGTTTAGAAACCACTGGTCTTCAAAGAAGGCTTTCTAAGAAGCTTTAAGGGCGAGCGCCCGCTGGCTTCCGAAAATCATCGGACTCAGATTGTACACACCTTCGGAAGGGAAATTTGAATGGTTGGCTTTATTCTTACCGGTCATGGAC
>UQYA01000134.1 GCA_900545165.1 uncultured Collinsella sp. | reverse complement strand
AGGTCTATGCCTTGCCTTTTTCATGCCAACTTGTTCGCCCTGGACGTCGCTCGCTGTCCGTCCTCTATCTGCGGCGTTGCTCTGGCTGGCACTTAGGGACGTTCCTTTTCTGCCGGCACTTGGGGACAGCCCTAGTCGTTGGGGATCTACCGACGCATTGGGGGTTTGCGACTTCCATGCATGACAGCCGTCTCTTTTATGTTTCCTTTAGCCGTTGCTGCCTAGGATGGGGGTTAGTCGGTAGGAAGGGAGCGTCTATATGGACGACGCGAGCGAGCGTGCAATCGAAGAGGACATGCTCGATCAGTTCAATTACTTTGATGATGAGGATGAGGAGCTAATCGATCGTCGTGAGCCGGCATCGCTTGACTCATTTGATCTGGTCGATGAAGAGCCCGACGAGGACGAGGGCGAATTAACGGAGCCCCCACAGCCTTCGCGCCTTGACTCGCTGCTTTCGAGAGCCCCCATGCACCACGGCGTTCGTGCCGGCGCGCTCCATATGAAAACTGACTGGCACCAGATCGTGACGGCAGGCGATGAGCTTGCCGTCGATGCGCCGCTCACCGATAAATCATCCATCATCTGCCGCACCGGCATGCTTATGCTGGCAAGCGGAACGGGTGCCTGGCGCGTGCGCGATACCATGAATCGTGTTGCCGCCGTACTCGGTGTCACCATCCACGTTGACTTAAGTCTTCTGTCGTTTGAGTGCACCTGCATCGAAGATGGCCACTGCTTTAACGAGGTTGTCAGCCTGCCCACAACGGGAGTCAATACCCATCGCATTTGGATGATGGAGAGCTTCTTAAAGGAAATCGAGACGTATGGGCGCCGGTTTACCGTGCACGAATACCACGAGATGCTCAAGACCGTTGAGAGTTCAAAACCCGACTACTCTCCCTGGCAACAGGGTCTTGCGGCAGCTTGTGCTTGCGGCGCCTTCGTCTTTTTGCTCGGCGGCGGCCCTATCGAGATGGCATGCGCGTTCGTAGGCGCGGGTGTCGGCAACTTTGCCCGCTCACATATTCTCAAGCAAGGCCTTGGTCAGTTCAGCGCGCTGACGACCGGTGTTGCGCTCGCTTGCGTTTCGTATCTGCTGGCATTGCTCGGCCTTGGCCAGGTCATACCGGGGGCAATGTCGCACCAAGAAGGCTATATCGGCGCCATGCTCTTTGTGATTCCCGGCTTTCCGCTCATTACGGCAGGCCTCGACATCGCTAAGCTCGACATGCGAAGCGGTATCGAGCGCCTTTCATATGCCGTATCGATTATTGTGATGGCGACCCTCGTAGGTTGGATGGTTGCCGAGTGTGTTGGCCTGGCGCCGGACGACTTTGCCCCACTGGGCCTTTCGCCGCTTGCCCTTACGCTCCTGCGCGTGGTGATGAGCTTCGTTGGCGTATTCGGCTTCTCGGTGATGTTCAACAGCCCGGTAAAGATGGCCGCGGCAGCTGGGTTGATCGGCGCCGTGTCCAATACCCTGCGCCTTACGCTCGTCGATGCGCCGACGGTGCTTCCCTTCCTGGGCCTGAGCGCAGGCATGCCTCCCGAGGCGGCCGCGTTTATCGGCGCGCTCGTATCGGGTCTGCTGGCAAGCTTGGCCGAAGTCAAGCTCACCTACCCGCGCATCGCTCTCACGGTGCCTTCGATTGTCATTATGGTGCCCGGTCTGTATCTCTATCGCTCTATGTATTACATGTGCACCTTCGACACGGTCAACATGCTCGGCTGGTTTGTGCGCGCAGTGCTCATCGTGGCTTTTTTGCCCGTTGGGCTGGGTGTGGCGCGTACGCTCACCGACCCTCGCTGGCGCCACACCAGCTAATTGGTGCAAGGGAGACAGGTTACTTTGCACCAAATGAGTTACGGTGAAATAGGGACTGAATTGCTGCTTAAAGGGTCAAAACAGTCCGTATTCCACCGCAACTTATGGGGTCGGGGGTTTTGGTGCCCTGCATCTCCACAAACTCAACGCTTACGAAGCGCGCGCCGTTCGTGTTAGGGTAGTTCCACCACATAAGTAGTCGCAGACGCGCGTAACACGGGCGGGCGAGATGAAGTCCCAACAGCTCCATCTTGCCCGCCCGTTTTTGTTGCGTGGTGCCGCGGCGTAACACAGAAAGGAATCTGCCCTTCATGCCTATCAACAAACGAGAGAGCCTGCTATTCACCTTTATCATGTGCTTTTGCATGGTGCTCTGGATGAGCATCTACAACGTTGCCCTGCAGCACGGGGCCATCAACGGCGAGGTCGTTGCCGCTGCGTGGCTCGGCTTCCCCGTTGCCTACATTTTTGCCATGTGCTGCGACTGGTTCGTCGCCAGCCCGCTCGCCAAGGGTTTCGCCTTTAAGTACTTGGTCACGCCGGGCAAGAGCTCGCCGCTTGCCATGACGCTCGCCGTCAGCTCCTGCATGGTCGTTCCCATGGTTATCATCATGTCGCTGTACGGTGCCTGCGAGGGTCTGACGCACATGCCCGGCGGCATCCTTGCGAACCTGTATTCCGTGCCCGCGATCTGGATGATCAACATCCCGCATAATTTTGTGATGGCGCTGCCGTGGAACCTTTTGGTAGCCGGTCCGATTTCCCACTTCGTCTTCCGTCGCGCCTTCCCTGTGGGGACGGTTTTCGAGGAGGAGCATGCCGAGCTCTTGGAGCAGGCTATGGCTCCTGAGTGCGAGTAGCTCGCTTAGGGATCTGCTGAGCGCGGGCGACTTGCTTGGTTGGAGCCCTAAGCGTGGATAGCTCTCTCGGCGACATCGCGGGCGTGAGCGGTGCGCATGACCGGAGTGTCCGTGCTGCTCCGTTGCCCGACGTGCTAGCGCGCAGAACAATCTGTTGGTGCATTCGGCGGCTGCTGAAGCGTTTCGGCAGCCGCTTTTTATACGGAGTTTAAATACAACAGTCTGTTGTATTACGTAGAGTGGTATATCTCTAGCGGGAAAAATGCGAGAGACGGAGCAGTATGGCGT
>UQYA01000133.1 GCA_900545165.1 uncultured Collinsella sp. | reverse complement strand
GAGATGCTCAGGAGTCTCGTGGGCTCGGAGATGTGTATAAGAGACAGTAGCTGGTCTCGTGCTCCTCGTCAATGATGATGAGACCCAAGTCGCAGAGCGGGCAAAAGAGCGCCGAGCGGGCGCCCACGACCACGCGCGCGGCACCGCTGGCAACCATGTCCCATTGGTCCAGGCGCTCGCCGGCCGAAAGGCGCGAATGGAACACGGCGACCGTCTCGCCAAAGCGCGAGCGAAAACGACCGACGGTTTGGGCCGTCAGCGAGATCTCGGGCACAAGCACGCACGCTGAGCGCCCGGCCGCCAGCACGCGCTCAATAGCGGAGAGATAGACCTCGGTTTTACCGGATCCGGTGACGCCGTCGACAAGGACCACGTCGCCGTGTGCGTCCAGGCGAGCACGCTCAATCTGCGCAAGCGCCTGCTGCTGGCCGTACGTGAGCGTGACCGGCGCCTTGCCGCTTGCCGAGGACAGCGTAGTCTGTTCGCTGCAGCCACGCCAGGCACGGCGCTCCTCCACCACCACGACGCCGCGTTTTTCGAGCGCCTTGATGGTCGCCGACATGCTGTTGTAGAGCAGGTTGAGATCGCGCGTCGTGACCGGCCCGCACTGGAGCGCCTCGATGAGCTGGCGCTGACGAACGGCGGTCTTGGGCGGCGTATAGTCGAAGCCCTCGGGAGTGAGCATGACCCAGCGGTTTTGAATAGGCTTGACGGCGGGACGTTCGACCATCCACGCCCCGTCATCACCCTTCACGACCTGCGGGCTGCCACCCGGAGGTAAGAACAGGCGCAGGCATTCGGAAAGCGTCGCGACATATTCGCGGCTCATCCAGCGCGCAATGCGGGCGGCCTCGGCGCCAAAGAGCGGTTTGCTGAGGATGGCCTCGATGGGCTTGATGCGAGAGGGGTCGAGGGCGTTGTTGCCTTGCAGGTCCCCCAACTCAGATGCAATGTCGACGATATAGCCCGCGGCCGCACGGTTGCCAAAGTGGACTAGGACCGTGGACCCGATCTGGGCCTCATTGGCAAGGGACTGCGGAATGCCGTAGGCAAAAGGCTCGGACAGCGCACGGGTGGGAATGTCCAGGACCACGCTCGCGTAGGCGGCAATGGGCTCTGGCGCAGGCTCAGGTTTGGCCTGCTCGTCCGTGCGGGCATGCTTCATGGGAGCTTGCTCCGGTTCGGGCGAACCAAACAGCGACAGTTGCTCGGCCATGGTCTCTGTGCCTCCCATCCCATACGTCTTTAGAAACAAGAGCCCCACTCGTGGTGAGCGGGGCTCGGATACATGCGTTTGCGCGACTGTTACAGCGCCATCGTGCGGGCGCGGTCGATGCGCGCCAGGCAGTCGTCGCGGCCGACGAGCGCCATGGTCTCGCCCAGCGGAGGGCTCACCATGTTGCCGCAGACGGCGACGCGTACGGCCTGGAACACCACGCGCTTCTTGAGGTCCATCTGCTCGGGCAGCGGCTCAAGCGCGGCGTCGATGTTCGCGGCCGTCCATTCGTCCACGCCCTCGAGCGCGGTCTTGGCGGCATCCAGAATGGCACCCATGCCCTCCTTGGCCAGACCCTTGTTGACAGACTTCTCGTCATACCCAAGCGTCTCGGCCGTAGCAAAGATGGGGGCGGCGACGGTCACGGCGTCAGCCGGCATCTTGGTACGCGGCTTGACGATGGCGGCAAGCGCGTCGATCCAATCCTCGCCGTACTCTACATTACCCTCGATGAGACCCGCCTCGTGCAGCTCGGGGACCATGATCTCGTCGGCAAACTGAGCATCGGACATGCCGTTGATGTACTCGGCATTGACCCAATCGAGCTTTTTGGGGTCGAAGGTCGCCGGGTTCTTGGAAATGCGGTCGAGCGAGAACTTGCTGGCCAGGACATCGCGCGGGATGATCGTGGTCTCGCCGTCGAGCGACCAGCCGAGCAGCGCCAGGTAGTTGACGAAGGCGTCGGGCAGGTAGCCGGCATCGCGGTACTCCTCCACCGAGGTGGCGCCATGGCGCTTGGAGAGCTTCTTGCCGTCGGCACCCAGGATCATGGAGATATGGGCAAACGTGGGCACGGGCGCACCGAGGGCCTCGTAGACCATGACCTGGCGCGGGGTGTTGGACAGGTGGTCGTCGCCACGAATGACATGGGTAATCTTCATCATGGCGTCATCGACGACGGTCGCGAAGTTGTACGTGGGCGTGCCGTCGGAGCGGAAGATGACAAAGTCGTCGAGCTCCTTGGCGTCGAAGGTCACCTCGCCGTGGACGGCGTCGTGGATGACGACGTCGCCGCGGTCCTCGGGCACTTTAATACGCAGGACGTAGGACTCGCCGGCCTCGATGCGGCGGCGGGCCTCCTCGGGATCAAGATCGCGGCAACGGCGCTGATAGCCCTGGAAGGGGTCCTTGCGCTCCTGCGCGGCCTTGCGGTCGGCGTCGAGCTGCTCCTTGGTGCAGAAGCAGGGATAGGCCTTGCCCTCGTCCCAAAGCTTCTGGGCGGCCTGCTTGTACAGGTCCAGGCGCTCGGTCTGGGCGTAGGGGCCAAAGTCGCCGCCAACCTCGGGACCCTCGTCCCAGTCCAGGCCCAGCCAACGCATGGCGCGCAGGATGATCTGCGTGTTCTCGTCGGTAGAGCGGGTGGGGTCGGTGTCGTCGATGCGCAGGATGAACGTGCCGCCGTTAGCACGGGCGAAAGCCCAGTTATAGATAGCGGTGCGGGCGCCGCCAATGTGCAGCTTGCCCGTCGGTGAGGGTGCAAAGCGGACGCGAACGTCTGATGCCATGGAAATCTCCTCGATTGCAGGATGGATGTCTAACCGCACCAGTATAAAGCATCAAAGCAACCTCCGCACAAAGGGCACCGACCTACTCATTGGGGACAGACTTAAATGACCATTCTTTAGGCAACCTGTCGGCACTTAGGTAAGGCTGGTCGTTTAAGCCTGTCCCCAATGAGTACACGGATGGTCATTTAAGTCTGTCCCCAATGAGTAGGTG
>UQYA01000132.1 GCA_900545165.1 uncultured Collinsella sp. | reverse complement strand
GTTTATGACAGGCGGTGCGTGGCAGCTGGGGCTCAACGGAACACAGCTCTATAACGATCGCGAATCGATTACCCAAGCACTTCGCTCGGGTGCGCCCGTCATCGCCGCAGTGCGCCCCGGTACGTTTACCAACGTAGGCCACTACATCGTGCTCTACGGCATCGACGATGCCAACCAGATTGGCGTCTACGACCCCAACTCGGCCAGCCGCAGCGCCCGCCGCTGGGGTGTCGTAGAGGTCCTCAACGAAGTCGAAGCCATGTGGGCCTACTACTAGTCATTGGGGACAGACTTAAATGAGTGGTCATTGGGGACGCTCTTGTTTGACTAGTCATTTAAGAACGTCCCCAATGACTAGGTGAATAGCAAAAGCCCCGCAGTCGGAGCGGACTGCGGGGCTCATGAAGAGAGGCTAGTTTGTGGGCGCTTTGCCTGGCGCCCACGGGAGAGGCAACGGAGTAGGGGCTACTCGTGGATGCGGGTACCGGAGAGGCCGGCCATGGTCTCGGCGGCCTTGTCCAGGGCGCCGATGATGCAGGTGCGGCCCTTGCGGGAGCGGGCGAACTTGATGGCGGCGCGGACCTTGGGCTCCATGGAACCCTTGCCGAACTGACCCTCGTCGGCCAGGCGCTCGGCCTCGTCGGCGGTGAGGTCCTCGAGCTCCTCCTGGTTGGGCTTGCCAAAGTTGATGGCGACGTGCTCGACGGCGGTCAGCAGAAACAGGACGTCGGCGTCGCAGTCCTCGGCCAGCAGCTCGCCGCCCAGGTCCTTGTCGATGACGGCGGGAACGCCCTTGTAGCAGCCCTTGTTCTCGTAGTCGCGGACGACGGGGATGCCGCCGCCGCCGCAGGCGATGACGATGAACTCGTTGTCGAGCAGGTTGAGGATGGAGTCGGCCTCGACGATCTTCTTGGGATCGGGGGAGGCGACGACGCGACGCCAGCCGCGGCCGGAATCCTCGACGAAGACCTTGGAGGGATCCTCGGCCATGAACTCCTTGGCCTGCTCCTCGGTGTAGAAGGGGCCGATCGGCTTGGTCGGGTTCTTGAACGCGGGATCGTCGGGATCGCACTCGATCTGGGTGACGACGGTGGCGGCGTGCCAACGCTTGTAGCGCTTGTGCATCTCGCGGCCGATGCCCTGCTGCAGGTGATAGCCGATGTAGCCCTGGGACATGGCGCCGCACTCGGGCAGCGGCATCTCGGGGGTGCCGATGGCGTCGTGGGCGGCGGCGAAGGCGTTCTGGATCATGCCGACCTGCGGGCCGTTGCCGTGGGTGATGATGATCTCGTTGCCCTGCTCGATGAGGCCGAGGAGAGCGTGGGCGGTGTTGCTCACGGCCTCGATCTGCTCGACGGGGTTGTTGCCGAGGGCGTTGCCGCCGAGGGCGACGACAATACGATCGGGCTTGCCAAGAGGCTTAGACATTGCTGGAATCCTTTCTGTAAAAGGCCTACAACCCATTAATAACCCGCGTCCGTGCGATACGCGAGTTTATTAAGGTTTATATTCTCTTTATCGCTCATTTTATTCATTTTGAAAATAGCGGAACGGTGAACGGTCGTTTTTATCCGCTCAGCGTACAGAACTCCAGCTAAGACATATCTACGTAATTTACGTGCGACTTTATTTAAATGAAGCGAGGATTATGTCGGATTATGCAAACTATATCTTTGCTAAACACAAAACAGACAGCGCAATATCTTACTCGCACTATACGAGATTCTATGCACTTATAAGTCGAGTATGCACCCCTGCAAAAACAAGGGGCTTTTCATCCAGCAAAAGGAATAAAGAAGAACTCCGAAAAGACGGCAGCAACCCTGTCCTCCCCCGCGTCCCAAAGTGGCGCGAGGTTTCGCGGCAAAGCCGCGAAACAGCGAAGGGGACGGAATACCCGACCAACTACGTCCTTCATCCGCCCACACAATCCAAGGACGTAGTCGTAGCAGGATCTGAGGGCTAACCTTTGCGGACACTCCGCAGGACGAAAGAACCCCCGCCGCACGTAGTGCGCAGCGGGGGTTCTTTCATGTCCGAGGACGTCCGCGAAGGTTAGCCCTCAGATCCTGCGGTGGGAGACCTAGGCCTCGTTGTACACCGTCTTGAGCTTCAGCAGGTGAGCGTAGCGGTCCATAGCGGCCTGCTCATTCTCCTTGAAGAGCTCCTCGGCGCGCTCGGGGAAGGAACGCGTCAGCGAAGCGTAACGGGCCTCGTTCATCAGGAACTCCTGATAACCGCCCGCGGGCTCCTTGGAATCGAGCGAGAACTTCTTGCCGGCAGCAGCCTCGGGGTTGAAGCGGAAGAGATTCCAGTAACCGCACTCGACAGCCTTCTTCATCTCGGCCTGGCAGTTCTGCATGCCACCCTTCTTGATGGAGTGCATCTCGCAGGGGCTGTAGCCGATGATGAGGGACGGGCCGTCGTAGGCCTCGGCCTCGTGAATGGCCTTGAGGGTCTGAGCCGGGTTGGCGCCCATGGCGACCTGCGCCACGTAAACGTAGCCGTAGCTCATGGCGATCTCGGCCAGGGACTTCTTCTTGGTCACCTTACCGGCAGCGGCGAACTGAGCGACCTGGCCCAGGTTCGAGGCCTTGGAGGCCTGACCACCAGTGTTGGAGTAGACCTCGGTGTCGAAGACGAAGACGTTGACGTTGTGGCCGGAAGCCAGGACGTGGTCCAGGCCACCGAAGCCGATGTCGTAGGCCCAGCCGTCGCCGCCGAAGATCCAGAAGGACTTCTTGGTGAGGTAAGCCTTGTCGGCGAGGATCGCCTTGGAAGCATCGCAGCCGCACTTCTCGAGCTCGGCAACGTAGGCAGCGGCAGCGGTCTTGGAGGCCTCAGCGTCGTTGACGGAGTCGATCCAAGCCTGGCCGGCAGCCTTGAGCTCATCGGACGGACCATCGGCAGCGATGATGTCCTGGGTAGCGGCGATCAGCTTCTTCTGGACGGCCTCGTAACCGACGGCCATGCCCAGACCGTGCTCGGCATTGTCCTCGAACAGGGAGTTGTTCCACGCCGGGCC
>UQYA01000131.1 GCA_900545165.1 uncultured Collinsella sp. | reverse complement strand
GATGCCAGACTCCTCGATGAGCTTCTTAGCCTTCTTGGCGTCGGTCTTGTACACCGTGGAAGCCTCATGATAGTTGGTGAAGCTCTTGGGCAGGTAGCAGCTGGCAGCGGTGGCAAGGCCGGCGAAGGTGTTACTGACCATCTTCTCGGTGTCGAGCGCATACATGACGGCCTGACGGACCTTGACGTTGTTCCAAGGCTCCTTGGCGACGTTGAACATGATGAAGCGGGTGCCGAAACCCTGAACGTTATCGATCTTGCAGCCGGCGCTCTCGAGCTGGTCGACGGCGTCAGCGGTAACGAGCTCCATAACGAGCGTGGAGCCCTCCTGCTGAGCGGTAACGCGAGCGGTGGGGTCGGTCAGGATGCTGTACTGGATCTTCTTATCCTCGGCAGCATACTCACCGTTGTACTCGGGGTTGGGAACCAGGGTGATCTCGGTATCGGAGATAGAGTCGTACATCCAGGGGCCGGAGCCGATCGGCTGCTTGGCGCGATCCTCCTCGGTCTGGGTGGCCGGGGTAACGCGGACGATGGCCAGACGATCCTTGAGCAGGGAGAAGTTGGGGACCTTGGTCTTGACCGTCACGGTGCTGGCGTCCTTGGCCTCGATGGACTCGAAGGGCTGGAAGAACGGAGCATAGGTAGCGGAAGCGGCGCAAGCGGTGTAGGAGGCAACGACATCGTCAGCGGTGACCTCGGTGCCATCGGAGAACTTGGCGCCCTTGCGGATGGTGACCTCGAAAGTGGTGTCGTCCACAGACTTGGGATCGTCGGTGGCGAGCTCGTTGAAGGTGCTGTAGTCGTGGTAATCGATGCCGTAGAGGCCCTCGACGACGTGCCAGTTAGCACCCAGGCCCACAGCGGAGCCGGTGCTGGCGGGATCGAAGCTGGACGGAGCGTAAGCGGAACCAGCGGTGATCACGCCGCCGCCACGGTTAGCGGAATCGGTGGAACCGGAAGCGGAACCCTCGTCGCTAGAGCTGCCACCGCAGCCGGTGAGACCAAGCCCTGCGACAGCAGCGACGCTGCCAGTGAGGCCGAGGAACGAACGCCTGGACATACCCTTGTTGATGATGGCCATGTCTTCTCCTATCAATAGAGAATCTTACTCGGGAGCACCTAGACTTGCCCCCGCGCAACTTGCGGACGATATATACCTTACCTACCGACGAACCCAACTGAGGTGCCGCGCTCGGCGACCGATACATACATACGCTTGAACGGTATTTACTACCGTTCACCGAATTCGTTGACAAACGATTCGCCAGACAGTATGTATCGGCGAGGTGAGATATCAGTCTTCGTCAACCCGCAGGATAGCAGGGTTGTTCACCATGACTAGTCAAACGTTTTAGCGTTAATAAAACCCGAAACCAGCAGGCAATCATGGCGAAATAAATGGTTGAAAATCACGCAATCATGTATATCAGTAGTTTAGGCTCGTGTTTAGCTATCGGAATGGCCGGCCGCCGCCTCGGCGCGCTCGGCATTCCACGCAACGAGCGCCTCGTGGACCGCCTTGGCAACATCGGCAGGTATGCCGCGAACTTCCGCGATCTCTTGCTCGCTCGCCGCGCGCAAACGCTTCATCGAGCCAAAATGGCGCATAAGGGCACGTTTTCTGGTGGGTCCCACGCCTGGAACGTCATCGAGTACCGAAACCGTCATGGCTTTATCACGCAACTCACGATGGAATGTGATTGCAAAACGGTGCGATTCATCGCGCACCTGTTTAATTAGATAGAGCGACGCGGACCCGGTCGGAAGCACGACGGGAGTCTCGTCCCAAGGCACGAAAACCTCCTCATCGGCCTTTGCCAAGCCACAAACTGGTATATCGAGCCCAAGAGCCTCAAGTTGCTTGATCGCAGCAGTCAATTGCGGCTTACCGCCATCGACAACGAGCAAATCGGGGCGCGAGCCAAAGCGCTCGTCGGCCATGCGCTCGGGAGCATAGCGTCGTCCCAAAACCTCGGACATCGACACGAAGTCGTTTGCCTCGTCCAATTCGGCCTGAATTTTAAAACGACGGTACTGGCTCTTGTCGGCGCGCCCGTTGGTAAACACCACCATCGAGGCGACCGTAAAGGTTCCGTGCAGCGTCGAGATATCGAAGCACTCGATACGCATCGGCGGCGCCGGCAGCGCCAGCGCGCTTTCGAGCTCTAGGAGCGCCTGATTGGTGCGGTCGTCAGCGTACCCCGTTCGCATCATGTAGCGCATGAGGGCATGGCGCGCATTTTTGGATGCCATATCGAGCAAACGGTGCTTTTCGCCACGCTGCGGCCTATGGAGATGGCAGGAACGCTCGCGCTTGCCTGCAAGCCACTCCCCCAGCGCCTCCGCATCCTCAAGCTCGACAGAGAGGTTTATCTCAGCTGGAATATCAGCCGTCTCGTCGTAATAGCGCTTAAGAAAGCCTGACTGGAGCTCTTCCTCGTCAACATCAAGACCCTTGTCGAGAATGAACTCGCAGGTGCGAACTGTTCGGCCCTCACGCACGACAAAGACGCAAGCGGCAGAGATGGTCTCCTCGCGATAGAAACCGATGACATCGATATCGACACTGGAGGGAAAAACGACTTGCTGACGGTCGTCCAGACCCCTAATGACCTCCAAACGACGCTTGACGCGTGCCGCGCGCTCAAAATCGAGTGCCTCGGCGGCATCCGCCATCTCGGAAGTCAGCTCGTCGACGACATCCTTGCGATGGCCCGACAAAAAGCGCTCGACACGCTTGACGTTCTTGGCATAGTCTGCCGGGGAAATCGCGCCGACACACGCACCCGGCCCGCGCCCGACATGGTAGTCGAAGCAGGGACGCCCGTTTTGTGCGCAAATCATATTGACGATGTCTTCCTCGCCCTTGTGGGACTCGATGATACGGCGACAACGACGCCACTCCGCACAGGATGCAGAGCAGATGGGGATAACCTTGCGCAGCGTATCTATCGTCTCACGTGCCGCACGGCTATCGGTATAGGGTCCAAAATAGCGCGTTCCCGGCTTATGGCGCTCACGCGTATATTTGATAGCTGGGAACAGATCGCTCTTGGTGATAGCGATAAAGGGATAGCTCTTGTCGTCCTTAAGGTCCACATTAAAGTACGGATGGTACTGACC
>UQYA01000130.1 GCA_900545165.1 uncultured Collinsella sp. | reverse complement strand
GGCCTAGGATGCTGAGGTCGATACGATACGTCGCATGGCTGTCCGTGTGCTCGACTTGCTCGGCGTTGAGGGTTGCTCCGATTGTCAAGAAAGCGCCTGGTTCGGCATCGACAATCTTGGAGTCCTTTATCTTGACCTTGAACTCTTGGTAGAGGGACGGGCTGTTGTAGTAAATGGTTCGAGTTCCGTCGGTGCACTCATCGGTCGCTTCCCATTTGACGACGGGCTGGTCCGAGCTGGCTATTAGCAGCTCTGCTCCAAAGGCTATAGCATGGGTGATGATAACCAGCAATGCCCAGCCGACAAAGAGATAGAGAACCACATATGCAACGGGGTGTTTTGAGCGGATGTTTTGGAGCACGTCGGGGGCATTCATGGGGCACCTCCAAATTGCTATCTATGGCAATCAAATTATACCCTGCCGCCATGTGCGCCGCCTCGAGTAGTGGCTCGGCATTTAGCTATTTAGTGGTACGCATTAAATGTCGGATTCCGGCTCTACAAGATTTAGCTTTCAATATTATGCAGATGCGAATTATTCAACTTTGCATAATTTTTGGGTGCGGCTTGCACTCCAGGACATGTATATCGACTGAGGTAGCGTGTCCGCCCCGTTCGCTGGCCTCGCGCCGTGGTACGATTTTCGAGTTTGAAAGTCCCGCCGTGCTCCGGCTGCCCTTGCAGCTCGGCGTGCGGCCGCACGTAAAGGAGCCATCATGGCCGGTATGAACATGCAGCAGATGATGAAGCAGGCTCGCAAGATGCAGGAGCAGCTTGCCGCCGCGCAGGAGAACCTCAAGTCCCAGACCGTCGACGCCTCTGCCGGCGGCGGCATGGTCAAGGTGACCGTTAACGGCGAGATGGAGCTCGTCAACCTCACCATCGATCCCGATGCCCTCGATCCCGAGGACGTCGATATGCTGCAGGACATGATCATGGCTGCCGTCAACGAGGCCGTCCGCGGCGTCAACGAGCTCGCCAACAAGCAGATGGGCGCCATCACCGGCGGCCTCAACATCCCGGGCATGCCGTTCTAAGACACACATATAAATGAGTGCGAATCACAGTCTGCAAAAACTGCTCGATGAGCTGGGCCGTCTGCCGGGCATTGGTCCCAAGTCGGCCCAGCGCATCGCCTATTACCTGCTCGAGGCCGATGCCGAGGAGGCCCGCCGCCTGGCCGAGGCCATCCTGGAGGTCAAGCAGGAGGTCCACTTTTGCAGCCGTTGCTTTAACTACGCCACGGCCGACGAGTGCTCCATCTGCCAGGACCCGATGCGCGATACCACTCGTATTTGCGTGGTGGGCGAGCCGCGCGACGTCCAGGCAATCGAGCGCACGGGCAGCTACCACGGTCTCTACCACGTATTGGGCGGCGTAATCAGCCCCATGGACAAGATTGGCCCCGAGCAGCTGCACATTCGCGAGCTGCTGGCACGCTTGGGCCACGAGGATATCCATGAGGTCATCATCGCCACCAACCCCAACATCGAGGGCGAGACCACGGCGAGCTATCTGGCCCGTACCATCAAGCCGTTGGGCGTCGAGGTGTCGCGTCTGGCAAGCGGCCTTCCCGTGGGCGGCGACTTGGAGTATGCCGACGAGCTTACGCTTGGCCGCGCCATCGAGGCCCGTCGCGCGATTTAGGTGGCGAGCCTGCTCCTGCCGTACGTTATCTTCGCGGTCGCACGGGGTAGTCATAATTTCCCCGTGCGACTGTGAGTTTGTTGTGCAACAAAGATACTTCGTATCCGCTTATCGCATGGATGCTTCCGCTCGCATCCTTAATTTGCCCATTCGTTGCGCAACCTTTTGGGTTCGCTGATACACTCAAATATGGATTTGAATGAATGCGCCGCTTCTGAGCGGCGTGTTTTTGTTGGAGGAGAACGCATGCGGCCCGGTGGCACTCAGACAAAGCGCGGCGCCGCGGTGCGCATGCGACGCCGACTGGGCTTGGCGCCGCGGGCGTACGCACTGCTATCGTGCTCGCTGGTGCTGGTCATAGCTGGCGTTTCTGCCTATGGCATGACCGTGCCGTCCATGATGCAGGCGCATGCCGCACGCGAACCGCGCGTGGGGCATGAGGTCAAAAGTGATCTGGGTACCACGACTGGATATGCTTGGGCAAGTGTGGTCGCGCATATTGTGTTTGGCACCGACGATGCGGACGGCGCCGAGGCCCCGGACAACGAAGTCACGCTTGCCAATGGCAAAACCATCGTGCTCACCAACACCAAGATCATCGATCGGTTGTCCAACAATAGCGTGGCGGCAACGGTGAATAAGGTCGAGCAGCAGAAGGAGCAGGACGCCCAACAGTCCGGAAAGCCCGGTAGCTCGGATACTTCTGGCTCCGGCTCGGATTCATCGAGTTCGGGCGGCGGCTCTGGGTCGGGTTCCTCTACCGGAGGGTCTGGAAACGGCGGCTCGACGGGCGGCAACACTGACAACGATGCAAACTCCGGTGGCCTTTCCGCTGCTGAAGAAGAGAGCATTCACAGTTGGCTTGTGACCAAGTACAACATGCTCGACGGCTATGTTTTCCGTGCCAATGACGTGGTCTCGACCTATAACTCTACGGGAGATCCCAGACCGTGCGACAGCCTGGTCGGGGAGATGTTTGTCATTCGAGCTGAGTTCGGTCGTCAGACATTCTCGCCCCGGTCAAAGTGGTATCAGCAGTATGCCAATCTGTGGGGCTGTTACACCAACCTATGTCAATGGGTCGGCCATTACGGCGATGATGACGTCGCGCTCGGTAACTTCAACAATAACGTGGCGGCGCTTGCCCTATGATGACCGATCTTGCATCCACCACACCACAATCGCTCGGTCGCGATCCCATGGTCGGTCTGCGCCTGGCGCGTGTCGACGGGTTTGAGCCGGCCATTGCGCTCGGCCAGGACGAACTGCCTGCCTATCTGCGTCGTTTTACGATGCTGTTTGCCGACGATGCCACCATGCGCCGTGGCGGTATCGGCCGCGTGACGCGTGCCGTCAACGCCCAAGGCGAGGCCGTGGCACTCAAACAGCTCATCTTGCCGACGCGCGATGAGTTTGACGACGATGCCGCTCACGAGGCGCTGGTCGCCAAGTTCAAGGCGGCGTTTCGCGAGGAATACGAATGCCATCGCGCCCTTTCGGGCCTTAAGGGCTTTCCCCGCCTCTATGGCTG
>UQYA01000129.1 GCA_900545165.1 uncultured Collinsella sp. | reverse complement strand
CTCGGAGATGTGTATAAGAGACAGGGCATCGCCGTCCCCGGGGAAGTACGCGTAGCAGGTTGCGATGGCAACCCGCTCGCTTGGAGCGGATCGGTCCCGCTCACTACGGTAGCGCCCCCGGGCTACGAGATTGGCCGCAAGGGCGTTCAATTGCTCATGGAGCAAATCGAGAACAAGGCCCCGGCAAAGACCAAGCACGTCCACATCGGCTCTGCCGCGCGCACCGTCACCGCAGTCACCGCCGCCGAGGATATCAACCGCCAAGAACTGGTACGTCCGTTCCTACTGGAGCGTGCCAGCACCCAGGCAAGCACCCAGACCGACGCCACGGCCATCAACCTCGGTGCGTATCTGTAGCACGCCCGCAAGTATGCTATGTCGCCGCCTAAGCAAAAGGGGCCCGACCATTGCCGGGCCCCTTTTGCTTAGGCGCAAACGTGGGCAATTGCTCGTTTCAACGCCGCAATTGTCTAGCGCGCGGCTTTAACTGCCGCCGAAAGGTCAAACAACGTATCGAGCACGGCCTCGCAGCCATCCACCACGTCCTGCGGCAGCGGCACGATATCAGGAACGGCAAAGACGTGGCATCCGGCCGTAATGCCCGAGACGCAGCCGTTGCGCGAATCCTCGACCACGGCACATTCCTCGGGAGCAAAGCCCGCGCGCTCGCAGGCGAGCAGATACATCTCGGGGTCGGGCTTGCCGTGCACGACGTCCTCGCCACACGTTACCGTTTCAAACTTGTCAAAAAGACCGACCATCTTAAGGTTGCGCTCGGCCGTAACGAGGCGCGACGACGTCGCTAGACCCACGTGATAGCCCGCAGCCAACAGCTCGTCTATGCACTCGGCAGCGCCGGCCTTAAGCTCCAGATCGGTCTTGACCATCTCGTCGCGAATCTCCTTGTGGCGGACATAGATCGCCTCGGCGGTCTCGTGGCTGCCGTAATGCTTATCGAGGATGTCCATGACATCGGGTAGCGTGCGACCGATAAACTGATGGATCAGCGCATCATCAATCGCGAGCCCCAGCTCAGCGGCGCCTGCCTTCCAGGCCCTAATCCCCAAACGCTCGGTATCGACCAGCGTTCCATCCATGTCAAAAATAACAGCCTTGATCATATCGGTCCCCCTCGCCGGATTGCATTACTGCCACTCTACCGCACTTTACAAGCTTGTATATAACGTATATAGCATATTGCACTTTCGTTACATAGCTGGAAGTCTTATGACAAGCAGCTCGGTGGGATTATAGTTTCATCCGAGCTTTAATAACTGTAAGGAACTTTCATGCTTTCAGACACCGCCGCACCCGCAGAGGAGCTTCAGGACAAACTCGCAGCACTCGAGCAGCTGCTTTTGGCATACGGACGCGTCGCCATCGGCTTTTCCGGTGGTGTCGACAGCAGCTTTTTGGCCGCGGTCTGCGCCCGCATCATGCCTACCAATACCCTCCTCGTCCATCTCACCACGCCGCTCATCGGCACGCCCGAACAGACCTCGTTTGAGCGATCCGTTGATGGACAGGCCAATGAGGGACCGCATTTTAAGCTCCCCGTGCTCAATCTTTCGGTCGATCAGCTGCAGCTCCCCCAAGTAGCCTGTAACGACGCTAATCGCTGCTACCACTGCAAGCACGCCGGCTTTACCGCCATCGTCAACCACGCCAAGTCGCTCGGCTTTCCCACCGTCATCGATGGCAGCAATGCAAGCGATCGCGGTGACTACCGCCCTGGCATGCGCGCGGCAGAAGAGCTCGGCGTACGCTCCCCTCTCATGGAGGTCGGCTTTACCAAGGACGAAGAGCGCGAGCTGCTGCACGCATGGGGCTATCCCGTTTGGAACCTGCCGGCGGGAGCATGTCTTGCCACGCGCGTCCCCACGGGCGAGGAGCTTACGCGCGAGAAGGTCGATTTGATCCGCACCTGCGAGGACTACCTGCACGATCTTGACCTGGCACAGGTACGCGCGCGCTTGGTCGGCGGCTGCATGCATATCGAGGCCGCACCCGCAGATGTCGCCAAGATTGCCGCGCTCGGCGGCACCGCCGTCGATGCCGAGGGCAAGACCCCGCTGCCCGCCGCCATCGAGTCCGCGCTGCGCGAGCTGGGCTGCGACCATATCTCCCCCGAGGTCACCCCCTACATCCACGGTAACATGAACCTTTAAGTTACGCCGTTTTACAAACGGCGTAACCGCTCGGCGCTGCGCGGGCCCCGGGCACGGCAATCTGACGTTCAACTGCACGGGCGCGACCAAAAGGTCAGCGCCCGCTTGTTTCACGTCACCTTGCCGCACCCGGAGCCCGCTCGCTCGCATATGCTCAACCTGGACTGCGTTAACTGACCTGCCAATAAGGGACGGGTTTGTTTTGACAGGTTTTATCTGGGGAAACGCCGAAGCCCCACATTCACAACCGCCGCAGCTCCATATGAGGCAAATGAGCCAGTAGTGTTTGTCCCAAATCTTAAGTATTTGTTCGATAGAACGACCCTCGGCGGCTCCTGCTAGACTGGTAGATTCCCAACCGTCCATCCAGGAGCCTCAATGTCGCGCAAGTCCGCCTACAAGCAAGTCCTTTCCATCGGCACCGCCGTGGTGCTGGGGTTTGCGCTGTTTACGGGATCGCTCGACGGAGCTCCCAAGCTGCTGTCGCCGCAAAGCGATGAACAGGCGGTAGCTCTGGCCGAGAAGCAAAACGAGAGTCCCAGCCGCACCGACAACGAGGCAGATCTGGTTGCCCGACTCGAATCGGGGACAGCGATCTCCTCGGACTCTCAAAACAGCCAGGACTCCGGCGATGGCTCCGAATCCGCCGCACCCGACACCGGTGATGCCGCTTCCGAGGACAGCTCCACCACCCCCATCGACGAGGTCGAAAACCCCGACCTCAACCGCGCCCGCGGTGTTTATCTCAGCAGCATTCCCGACTACGCCGGCAACCCCTACGTTGCCCTGCGCGCCGACAGCACGCACCCGCTCGGCACACCATCATTCACGCTCGATGAATACGAGCGCGCTACAGGAGAGGGTTGCTTTAAGAAGTTCTCCAAGCTTGACAGCCTGGGCCGCACCCGCAAAGCGCTCGCCTGCGTGGGCCCCGAATCACTCGGTCAAGGCGAGCGCGGCGATATCTCGCGTATCCATCCTGCCGGTTGGCACCAGCAGCGCTACGACTTTATTCCGGGCCAGAGCCT
>UQYA01000128.1 GCA_900545165.1 uncultured Collinsella sp. | reverse complement strand
GCTCTGGCGGGTTTGCAGCGTCAACTGGTTACGCGGTTTGGTAAAACCGCGTAACCCCTAAGGACGCTGGCCCATGCCACCCTCGAGGGTGACGGTCTCGCCGTTCATGTACTTAAAGTCGGGACCGCAGAGCTGAACGACCACGCGGCCGATCTCCTTCTCGACGTCGCCGTAGTGGCCTGCCGGCGGCATGTGGACGTTGGCCTTGAAAGCCTCGGGGTAAGCATCCTGGAAGTTCTCGAGCGCAGCGGTCCAAGCAAGCGGGCAAACGATATTGACGTTGATGCCGTCCTTGCCCCACTCGTTGGCGGCAACGCGGGTCAGGCCGCGAATGCCCTCCTTGGCGGCAGCATAGCTGCACTGGCCATAGTTGCCAAACAGGCCGGCGCCCGAGGCAAAGTTGACCACGGAGCCCTTGGTCTCCTTCAGGTGCGGATAGGCCTTCTGCATGTACAGATAGGTAGCATACAGACCGGAGTAAATGGCCAGGTTAAACTGGTCCATGGTGTGATCGGCGATGGTCACGCCCGAGGCGCTGGCCTGAGCATTGTTGACGACGGCGTCGATGCGGCCGAACTCCTCAATGGCCTTGTCGATGACGTTCTGGACGACGGCCTCGTTGTCCTGACCAGCCGAGACATCGGCCTGAACAGGCAGAACCTTGACACCGTACTCGGCCTCGAGAGACTCCTTGGCGGCCTCGAGCTTGGCGACGTTGCGGCCGGTGATGACGAGGTTCGCGCCCTCCTTGGCAAATGCGATATCGATGCCGTAGCCGATGGAGCCAGCGGAACCGTCCTTAAGCGTGGCCTTGCCGCCGCCGGTGACGATCACGGTCTTACCAGTGAAAAGTCCCATACAAAGTCCTTTCAAATCGCGACGGGCACGCCCGCCGACTGCGCGCATCCAACTTCACGCGCCAAAAGCTGAAATGCAACTTTAGCTTCTTCAAGTGAAAAATAAAGCCCATGGCAGGCGAACGGCGCAACGTCTTTCGGCGAAGGGAATGTCAAGTAAAAATTGAATAGAGCGGCCGAGTTTTTGTTAACGAGACGAGCCATCGAACACGTTTTGAAACTTTGCTGCGGCGCGCGGGATGTCGGCGCGAGACTTTATCATAGGGTGACAAACAACGATGAGGAGCACATGCCTATGACAGACGAGCTGGACCCCCAGACTCAACAGCATATTGATGATCCCGCAGACGTCACCGCAGATACTGACGCTGTGACCTGCGATGGTACCGACGTCGACGGCCCCATCTTGGACGAAAGCGCTGCGGCGGAAACCCCCGAAACAGAAAACGCCGATGAGCAAAACGACGATGCGCCCGCTCAGGACGACGCCCCTGTACAGGACGACGCCCCGCAAGCAGCGGGCCCCATCGAGGTGTCTTCGGAAGAAGAGCTCGATGCCGTCATGGACTCCATGATGGATGCTGTCAAAGCGATGAAAGACGCCGTCGCCGATGCCGATATTGATGCCGAGGAAGAGGAGGCCGCCGAGGCGGCCTCGACCTTTGTGCCCGGCGAGACTCCGGTTGCCGACCAGGGCAGCACCATGCCCTCGTTTCTGCAGCTCGAGCACCCCACGATTGGCGCCGATGCGGTCGATCCGCACGCAGCAGGCTTTTCTGTGGTCGAGGGCGGTACCGGCAATATCGCCGCGCCGCAGGCTGCCGATGCGGACGCTGCCGACACCGCTCGCCCGACCGCCCTGCACTCCCCCGCCGCGAGCCGCGATCTGGGGACCGCTGTCTCGAACACTGCGAACGCCGTGGGCACCTTTATCGCCCAGGGTGCCTCGGCCATGCGCGAGATGAACGCCGCGAAAAAGGCACTTGCCGATGCCCGCGCCCACCTGGCCGAACTTGAGCAGCGCATTACCGATCAGGCCGAGGAACTCGAGACGCGCCAGGATATCGCAGGCCGCTACGACCAGATCATCGCCGACCAGCGTCAGGCGATCGCCACAGCGCAAAAGACCGCTGCGGCAGCCGAGATTGACCGTGATGCCCACGCCGCCAAAGCGACAGAGCTCAAGGGGCAGTTCGAACAAATGAAGACAGAGGATGACGCGACTGAGCTCCGCCTGAAGGCCGCGCTCGATGCCGTGGAGGCCCGCGAGGCGAGCTCGCGCGAGACCGGCAACCGCCTCGTTCGCCGTCTTGAGGATTCCAAGCGCATCCGCGACAAGGTGCAGGCCGAGCGAGACGCCGGCATTGCCGCCGCACAACAAACCGTCGACGCCACGCGCGCCCAGCTCGAGACGCTGCGTCATGAGTATGCCGAGCTGCAACGCAATCCCTCGGCAAATCCCGCCAACTATACGGTGCGCACCAGCGAGCTCTCGATGCAGATCTCCGACACGGCAGATGCCCTGCGAAAAGCCGAAGAAGATGTCCCGCGCATCACCGCCGACCTTGAGCACTCGCTTGCCGCAGCCGAGCAGGCCGTCGAACAGGCTCAAGCCCCCATTGCCGAAGCCAAACGCGCACACCAAGCCGTGACGACTGAGGCCGATGCCGCGCGAGACGAGCTGCAGACAGCGAAAACTGCCGCCACGACGCGCCAGCGCGAACTGCGCGAGAAGATCGCCGCCGAGGACAAGGCACGCCGCGACCAGGAGCAGACCATCGCCAACGCCCAAGCAGATACCGCACATGCGCAGTCGATCATCGAGCAGGCGACCGAAGTACACGACCACCCAGAGATCACTGAGTCGCTTGCAGGATCCTTGGCCCGAGACAAAGCCGAACACGCCGAGACCGAGCGAGAAGTTGCCCAGCTCGAGGCCACCGAGGACGCGGTGCGCGAGCGTACCCGCGACTCACGCATCAAATTCACCGGCGCCATCGTCTGCATCGTCGCCGCAATCCTGGTGATCATCCTGATCTGGCTGTTCGCGAGCAAGTAAACTAGCTGCCAAAAAAACGCTCAACGCAGTTGCGGTGAGATAGTTCCTGTTTAGCCCTCAAAAAGCCAATTCAAGAACTATCTCACCGCAACTTATTAGATTGATGCAAGGCAATCTATCCCTCTTGCACCAATCTCTTGACATAAGGAGTGTCCCCAGGTGCCGGCACAAAAGGAACGTCCCCAAGTGCCAAGCGCCCAATGACTACTCAACAACCACGGCAACACCGATGTAATGGCAGAGTCAAACACTATGACCCAATCCGAGGGCACGGAAACGACAGGAGCCCCCGCTCGTGACCG
>UQYA01000127.1 GCA_900545165.1 uncultured Collinsella sp. | reverse complement strand
TCCTTTCTCTATGTGACAAAGGGGCTGTCCCTTTGCCACATTCTACGCTGCCACCATTCGCCTCTGATATGCGCGAACCAGCAGCGAGATACCAAAGTTGAGCACAAAGTACATCGCAAACACCAGGCCGTAGAGCATAAGCACCTGCGACAGGTCGATCGCGTGGGCCATCACCACGTTTGCCGTGTACATGAGCTCGGCCACGTTAATGCCCGAAAGATACGAGCTGTCCTTAATGACGGTCGTGCACTGGCTAAACAGCGCCGGAATGATCGTCTTAAACGTCTGCGGCAAAATGATGTAGCGCATGGTGGCAAAGAAGCCAAAACCCTGGCTCTGCGCCGCCTCAAACTGGCCGCGCGGAATCGAGTTGAGGCCGCCGCGCACAATCTCGGCCATAACGGCGCTGGTAAACAGCGTAAAGGCGATGGTCGAAATCACAATGTCCAAACCCTGCACCGTAAAGTAGATAAACAGGATCCACAGCAGGTTTGGCGTGCAACGGAACAGCTCGATATAGGCGCTTACCAAAATACGGAACGGGCGGGGCGCATAGCTCTTAACGAGCGCCAGTACCGTGCCAAAGATCAGCGAGAAAAAGATCGACAGCGCCGAGATCTCGATCGTCTTAACAAAGCCGCCCCAAATGTAGAGCAGGTTGGTCGCGTTGAAGATTTCCATGCGCTAGGCCTCCTCTACGTTGTCGAGCCCCAGCTCGGCCAGACTCACGCCGCGCGGACGCTCCTTGGAGCGGCGCTCGAGCCACTGCACCAGCATGGCGAGCGGAAAGCAGATGATGAAGTACATAAGGCAGCAGACGATGTATCCCTGCAGGTAACCGTACAGACTCACAAAGTTGTCGGAACGGTACATAAGGTCGCCGCCGGCCACAAGTGCCAGCACCGACGTGTTCTTGACCAGGTTGAGCGCCTGGTTACACAGCGGCGGCAGAATGATCTTGAACGTCTGGGGCAGCACGATGTACCAGTATGCCTGCGCACGGGTGAAGCCCTGGCTCTGGGCCGCCTCCATCTGACCGCGCGGAACCGCCTCGATACCAGTGCGGATGACCTCCGAGATGTAGGCCGCGTGATACAGACCCACACCCAAGAAGCCCAGCACGAACGGCGCGATGCGCACCGGCTGGTCGGCACCGGTTATGGCCTGCAAAAACTGCGGACCGGCCATGTACATAAAGAGCACCTGCACGGGCAACGGGGTGTTCTGGTAAAACTCCACGTACACGCGGCTTATGGCGCGCAGCACGCGCGAGCGAGTGGTAGAGAACACGCCCAGCAGCGTGCCCAGCACCAGCGACAACAGCAGGCCGGCAACGACCACCTGCAGTGTCACGCCAAAGCCCTCCCAGAAGGGCCCCATGTTTTGAAATGTCGTCGACCAACGGTCGGCGTCAAATAATCCTTCGAGCATTTGATTCCTTCCTTGGACGATGCGCCTATACAAGACCCCAGGTCTTGACCTCTTGGTCGAGCCAGCCGTCGGCTAGGCGGTTGCAAATCACCCGATCGACCACGGCCGAAAGGTCGCAGCCCTTCTTGGTCGCCACGCCGTAGCCCTGCTCGCCAAACTTGACCTCGGGCTGCAGCAGCTCAACGGTCTCGTTCATATAGCCGGCCAGCGTGGAGCGGTCCATGGCAAAGACGTCGATATTGCCGGCGTCGAGCGAACTCTTGATGATGGGGTAGCCGCTAAAGGCCCTAAACTCGGGCTTGCAGCTAAAGCCGTTGTCCTTGATCATCTGCTCGATCAGGCCCTGCGTGGTGGCACCCTGGCTTACGCCAATGACCTTGCCGTCCAGGTCCTCAATCGAGGTAAAGCCCGAACGCTTCTTGACCATGAGTCCCACGTAGTCGGTGCGGTACGGCGTCGAGAAATCCCAGCTCTTCTTGCGCTCGTCGGTGATGGTGTAGGTCGCCGCGACCACGTCAAGTTGGCCGTTATCGATCAGCGGGCCGCGCGTCTTGGGCGTCACGTCGGTAAACTCGACAAGCTCCTGGGCGCGGGCATCCTTGTAGCTCACGCCAAAGATGGCAGCGGCGATCTGGTAGCACAAATCGACTTCCATGCCCTCAAAGCGGCCCTTGGCGGTGTCGTAATAGCCGTAACCGGGAACATCCTTCTTAACGCCGGCATTCAGATGGCCACGCGACTTAATGGCCGCAAGCTTAGACCCCTTGTCAGAGCCCGCGCCGCTGGTGGAGTTGCCGCAACCGGCAAGCGCGGTCCCCGTCAGCGCAAGCATACCGGCGCCCGCCAGCTGCAAAAAGTGACGGCGCGACACGGCCGCCCTTGTCATATCCGTCATGTCCATCACCGCACCTAGTGCAGAATCTTGGACAGGAACTCGCGGCAACGCGGGTTCTCGGGGTTATCGAAGAAGTGCTCGGGCGTGCCCTCCTCCAGGATGCGGCCGTCCTCCATAAAGATGACGCGGTCGGCCACCTGACGCGCAAAGCCCATCTCGTGCGTCACGCAGATCATGGTGATATCCTCCTGCGCGAGCTCAATCATAACGTCCAGAACCTCCTGGACCATCTCGGGGTCGAGCGCCGAGGTCGGCTCGTCAAACAGGATGATGGGCTGCTTGGTGCACAGGGCACGGGCGATGGCGATGCGCTGCTGCTGACCACCCGAGAGATTCTGCGGATACTCGCCGGCCTTATGCGCCATGCCGACGCGCTTGAGCGCGGCGATGGCGATCTCGGTCGCCTCCTCCTTGCTCTTCTTTTGCAGCTTGATGGGCGCGAGCGTCAGGTTGCCCAGCACCGTCATGTTGGGATACAGGTTGAACTGCTGAAACACCATGGAACTATACTTGCGAGCCATCTCCAGGTGATTCTTTTTGGTGAGCGGCGTACCGTCGATGACGACCTCGCCCGACGTGGGCTCCTCCAGATAATCGACGCAACGGATGAGCGTCGACTTACCCGAACCGGACGGCCCGATCATTACGAGTTTCTCGCCGCGCTTGACGGTGAGATTGATATCTTTGAGCACATGCAGGTCGCCAAAGTACTTGTTGAGATGCTTGATCTCGATCATGTCTGCCATGAATGTCCCTTCCCTGCGTTTACACGAGTTGAACTATTGTACGGAAAGAACCGCGTTTCCGCAGCCCACACTACATTCCCGTAAAGAACCCGCAACCTTTAACCCAATCATTGGGGACAGGCTTAAATGAGTACCTGCTCATTGGGCACTCATTTAAGCCTGTCCCCAATGAGCGCCGAAAATAATACAACC
>UQYA01000126.1 GCA_900545165.1 uncultured Collinsella sp. | reverse complement strand
GTGTATATATCGCGCCGACGCAATCAGGGGCAGATTTACCTAATTAGAAATACTGAGGTGACCCGATTTTATCTTGTGAGCACCGATCCGGCGTTTACGGTGGAGTCTGGCGATGTCGATGCGGACGTCTGATTCACGGCAATAAAACAGCGAGCGGGGCGCGGACGTGAACTACGTCCCGCTTTTTGCATGTGCCTGCGTCGCGTCTGAGCCTCGCCGCGACTTGCGCCTGTGCGCGGGAGCCATCCCATGCTCCGCATTACTCCACATCAAACTTCACGCGATCGAGCTCGGGCACATTGAGGTCGATGAGTTTGCGGGCGACACGGCGGTCGTGCGCCCCAAGCGCCTCGCCTGTCGTCACATGGGCGACAATCTCGCGCTCGACGATGCCTTCTTCGTCCCCTTCGGTGGCCGAGGTCTCGACGGCGACGGTGTAATCCTTAAAGCCCGGCAGCACCGCGGCAAGCTCGCGTGTGGTCTCGGTGACGCCGTAGCCGTCCTGCACGCCGGCCTGCGCCGAGCCAATGGAACCCGCGGTCATAACGATGCAGGGGATGGCAAAGATCACCGTGCCCACAATAATGCGGCGGCGCACTTTGCGTGACAGCTCGTTGACCTCAGCGTTTTCCTCGGCGGTCACAATGCCGTCGCCGTTGAGGTCGCGCTTGAGCGGCACACGCAAAAGAAGCAGCACGGCTTCGGCCGCCAGCGCGATAAAGACGACGTTGATGCCAAACTCGTAGAGCGCCGAGAGAAACAGCGATCCGCTTGCGATGGCGATGCCGTAGCCTGCTGCGCACAGGGGCGGCATCAGCGCGGTTGCCACGGCCACGCCGGCGATGAGCGTGGCGGGTTCCTGATCGCGCGAGTTGCCCAGCCCGCCCGCAAAGCCGCCCGCGAGCGCGACGGCAAGGTCCCACACAGTCGGTGTCGAGTTGTCGATGATGGCGGCCGTGGTGGTGCCAAGGGGCGAGAGCTTAAAGTATAACGTGGATGTGACCAGGCAAAAGGCCATCTGCAGCGCAAGGCTGGCGACGGCTTCGACGGTAATCTCGCGGTCGAGCGTGGCGATGCCGTATGCCATGGCAAGGACCGAGCCCATGAGCGGGCAGATGAGCATGGCGCCCACGATGGCGATGTCCGAATCGATATCGAGGCCGATGCTCGCGATCAGCATGGCGATGATGAGGATGCATAGGTGGGAGCCAGTCAGACGCGCCCCGTTTACAAAACGCTTGCGGATCACGTGATAGGGCGCGCGTCCCTCGCGAATGTTGAACGCGCGCTTTAAAAAGCGACCAGCCTGCTCGGCAGCCTCACTATGGGCAGGGCGGATGCCGTGGCGCCGGTGATGGCGTTCGCGTAGTCGCTTGATCTGTTGTTTGTCGAGTTCCATGTCCACCTCGTTCCAGCGCGGTCCGCGCAACGCGCCCGTTGTCCTAACTCTACACCGTGGCGGGCGGGGTGTCTGTTGGATGCGGAATCCGATAGGGCGGATGACGCGGGAGCAAATGCAAATCACAGGCTCAATTCCATCCCGCGAGAATATGATGCGCCAGCTCCTTCAAATGTGACGAAATTGTGAAGCACAGGAGCACGAATTTCAAAAAAACGCTGGTCGCCAATGTTGCGCAACAGAATTCAAAAATCGACAGCTATCGTTTGATACGTATGGATACATCCGTGTCAAAGGGAGAAAGCCATGGCAAACTACAGTCCACAACACTTTGAGCCTCGGGCCAAGACTGTCAACGTCAAGGGCGTTGCTAACCGCGCCGTCGCAACCGTTTTGACGGCGGGCCTCATCGCTCAGCCGCTCATGTCGCCGCTGGCGGCAATCGCCGCACCGTCAACCGGTAACGGCGATTCTGTTCAGGGGGGGGGTAGTTCTGTAGAGAATACCGTTGCCGCCGGTAACCAAGCGGTCGTAAAGACGGCTGCCCAGCTGGCCGAGGAGTCGGCAAAGCAGCTCAAGGACGCTCAGGCCGCCTACGATGCCGCCCAGAAGAAGGCCGACGCGGCGGGCCAGTCTCAAAAGCAGGCGCAGCAGCAAAAGAATCAGGCCTCGCAGGCCGTGACCGATAACGCCGCCGAGCAGAACGAGGCCGAGGTAGCCGCGCTTCAGGAGAAGATCGACGAGCTTAAGGCAGCCGTCGAAAAGACCGAGCAGCAGCAGAAGAAGCTGGGCGACCTGAACGATCAGCTCGAACAGGCCAACAAGAGTGTCGAGGATAAGACCCAGGCGCTCAAGGACGCCAAGGCAAAGCAGGATGAGGCCAAGAAGGCCCTCGATGATGCCCAGGCCAAGCTCGAGGCCATGGGTATGGACGAGTACGAGGCCGCCAAGAAGGCCGTCGAGGACGCACAGGCAAAGCTCGATGACGCCAATAAGGCCGTTGCTACTGCACAGGCCAATCTGGACCAGGCCAAGGCTGCCGAGGCCAGCGCCCAGCAGGAAAAGCAGAATACCGAGGCAGCTTTGACGACTGCCCAGGCCAAGAAGCAGGAGACTGCCGCTGCTCTCGCAGCCGCAACCACCGCGCGCGATAACGCCCAGCAGAAGTTCAACCAGGCGCAGGCCGCGCTCGATGCTGCCGTCTCGGGTACGGGTGTTGACCTGAGTGCGCTTGAGGCCGGCAAGAAGGCTGCTGCTGGTGAGCTCAAGACCGCGAAGGCCGCGCTCGAAGCCGCGACGACTGCAGACGCCACCGCACAGGCGAACCTGCAGGCCGCGCAGACTGCCGCCACCGCCGCACAGGAGAAGGCCAACGCCGCCAATGCCGCCGTGGCATCTGCCCAGTCTGCATACGATGCGGCAAACAAGGAGTACAACGACGCGGCCAGTAAGCGTGACGCCGCGAAGACGGCATACGAGCAGGCCCAACAGACCGAGGCAGATAAGAAGGCGGAGTACGACCGACTCGTCGAGGTCCGCCAGCAGAAGCGTGCTGAATACGATGCAATTTGCGCCGAAGTTACATCGGCAAAGAGCGCTTATGATGCCGCGAGCGCTGAAGTCGACAAGCTTAACCAGCAGATTGCCGACCTCAAGTCGAACATGACCGTAGACCAGAATGTCATCAGCCAGGGTATGTTCGGCTTCATGAACTACATCATCGGCGGCAGCCAGTTCACAGCCACGCAGAAAAAGAACGCAAGCACTGCCGCGTCGATGCTCATGGGGACGACAGAGAAACAGGACTGGTATGACCAGTACGTCGATCAGGACATGTCTCGCGACACCAATCCGCTCTCCTTGGAGCAGATGCGTAACGCTCTGACATACCTCGATACCCAGAACAGCCTCCGCAAGGCGAACGGCCAGTCTGAGC
>UQYA01000125.1 GCA_900545165.1 uncultured Collinsella sp. | reverse complement strand
CGGAGATGTGTATAAGAGACAGCAGCTAACCCCATCCCCTCCTAAGTTGCGGTGAAATAGTTCCTGGATTTAGGCTTATTCGAGCTTTCCAGGAACTATTTCACCGCAACTTTCTGTAAGGGTGGTTTTTAGTGCCGCCGAGGGGCACTAATCAACCGTTTGCCGATATGTTTGGCTCTGACTCATGACTCTGACCTGCCCCGTCAAGCTTTTAGTCAGTTCATGGCAAGGTCTGGCGGACCAAATATGGGATAGCGTAGTGTCATTCACTCCCCCTCGAGACCATGGGGTCGAAAATGAGTCATGATAAACGCTGTTCCAAACCGCAAGCAGAGCTATTCTTCCGGTTATTCGAGGCCCATCATGGCGGGCATCTGTTTGTAGCTACCAAAAAATGGGATGAACGCTGTGCCTACGCGCTCATGCAAAAAGAGATGATTATTCGACTCTACAACCATGTCTACGCTGACCCCGCGTATTGGAATGACCTCGGCGTCGAAGATCGCATCTTTCAATTGGCATCCGCTATTGCGGTCGTTGAACCGGATGCCGTGTTTTGTGGAGCAACGGCGGCACTGCTCTATGGCGTCGGTTCTGCATATTCGCTTCTCGACAAGGTGCAAGTGCTGCTGCCGCGTTCCACCAGACGCGATATGTACGAATTCGTTGAATACCGACGCTGGCGGCCGGGCGACGTATGGCAGCTCGGCCCGTTTACGTTAACGGATCCATATCGCACGGTGGTCGACATCGCCCGAACGAGCGCTTTTCGATATGCACTAGGCTATGTCGACGGGTTGGCTCGTGAGTACGGTGTCGAGCGTGAAGAATTGCGTGCATATGCACAAGCGAACTGCCGCGGACTGCACGGCATCGCGCGCGCATTTGACGTTTTTGAACACATGGATGGCAGATCGGATAACGGTGGAGAATCCGAGGCACGGGCGTCAATGATTCTGGCGGGAGTTGCCGCTCCCGAACTTCAGGTTGAAATCACTCGACCGGGAAACGCCGGCTATTATTTGGCAGATTACGGCTGGCAGATGCCAGACGGCTCTTGGATGCTGGCTGAGCTGCATGGACTAGGCAAGTTTGAGGACGATGCCCAAAATGATCCGGAACATACTGCGGCAAAAACCTATCGAGCTGCCCTCATGCGCGACGCGAACCTGCGTGCCATGGGCCACAACGTCATTCATTTCAAGCTCTCAGACACCTACGATGTCAAAGCGTTCGGCTCCATGATGCGCGGCTACGGCATACCAACCACAAAGCCCTACGCAGACTCCTGACCGGCTGCCCTCATCTTCTCGACAACAGAACCCATCATCGACCCAGCCCGCTCGGTCTCAATAAGTTGCGGTGAAATAGTTCCTGGATAACAGCTTTTGCGGCTAATCCAGGAACTATTTCACCGCAACTTAGGAGGGGATGTGGGGTCCCGGCATGTATATGAAAATGGCTCTGGCACCAAATGGAGCCAGAGCCGTTCGTCTATCTTATGGAGCGGGCGACGGGAATCGAACCCGCGTCATCAGCTTGGAAGGCTGGGGTTCTACCATTGAACTACGCCCGCAAGATATGGTCGGGACGACAGGATTTGAACCTGCGACATCCTGCTCCCAAAGCAGGCGCGCTACCAAACTGCGCCACGTCCCGAAGGTGTTGAGCAGCTAAGGTCTAAACCTTGCGTGTCCCAAAGCGAAGGAAATTATAGGGGAGACTCCCCGCCTGTGCAAGCATTGATGCCTTAGCTCCTCGAATGTGCGACAAAACGACTATGGAGCAGACCGATCACAAATGCCACCACAGCAACCGGTGCCCACGCAGCACCGATATCTGCCAGCGGCAACGCATCGAACGGCAGCCACGCGCCCGCAAAGAACGCATCGCGGACCGAGGTGATCACGCTCTGCACCGCGACCACACCGCCGACCCAGACCCACACCTGCGGATGAGCGTCGCAAAAGCCGTGCACCAGGCCCATCAGTACCAGCACGATGGCAACGGGATACAAGGCGTTGAGCATGGGCACCGAGAACATAAGAATCACGTCGAGGCCCACGTTGGAGAGCACACACGAAAACGCCGCGAACACAAAGGCGAGAATCGCAAAGGGACGGCGCATGGCCTCCTCGGAGGCCTCTGCTCCCCCTTCGACCACATACGTCTCGCAGAAGTAGCGCGAGCAGCAGCTGATGAGGCCGATGCACACGTTCATGCAGGCGAGGAAGAAGATGGCGAAGACCACGACCGTGCCGGCAAGGCCAAAGTGCATGGAGGCAGAACGGGCAAGGATGGCGGCGCCGTTGGTGGCGTCGGGCATCACGGTGCCGAGCTGCATTCCGGCAAGGCCCAAGCCACAGTAGATGATGGCCATGAGCACGCCGGCGATCACGCCGGAACGCGAAATCTCAAAGGCCACGCGCTTGTCATCGGTAACACCCAGCTCGTGGATGGTCTCGGCGATGATAATGCCGAAGGCGAGCGACGCGAGCAGGTCCATGGTCTGATAGCCAGTCAGAAAGCCCTGCACGGCAGCGCCCGCATCATAGGGAGCCTGCGGCGCGGCAGCCGGTCCCAGCGGCGAGATCACGGCAGCACCCACAACCAGCACGATGAGCGCAATGAGCGCGGGGCCCGTAATGCGGCCGAGCACGCGCGTGATGACACCCGGGCGCAGCGTGAGCGCAAACGCGACAACGAAGAACCCGATGGCAAACACCAGACGTGCCGTGCCAAGCGAAACACCCTCGGGTAGCAGCGGCACCAGCATTTCGAACGCCGTAGAGCTTGTGCGCGGAATAGCCAGGCACGGGCCGATGGCCAGATACACCGCCGCGACAAAGAACTCACCGAACTTGGGGTGCACGCGGCCGGCAAGCTCGCGCGCCGTTCCGGCGAGCGCCACGGCGATAAAGCCCATAACAGGCAGGCCGATGGCAGCAATCAAAAAGCCAGTCATGGCAAGCGGCGTGACCGTGCCGGCCTGCAGCGCCAGCAGCGGCGGAATAATGAGGTTGCCGGCGCCAAAGAGCATCGAGAACAGGGCGATGCCAACGGTAACGACATGATCGGAGCGTAGACCACGCGGGGCGGATGAGGCCATATGCACACCTTTCGGGTCGAAACGAAAACGGGACGGGCAAAAACACCCATCCCGCAAGTATAAACGGTCTAGTAGCTTTAGCAGGCTAAATCGCGCAAAGCGTCAATCGCGGTGTCGACTTCCTCGTCCGTGTTGAAATACCCAAACGAGAAGCGGACGACGCCCTGGCGCTCGGTCCCCAGCGCGCGGTGCATGAGCGGAGCGCAATGGGCGCCGGGGCGCGTCGCAATCCCCCACCCTTGCATGAGCGCGTCCGAAATCTCAGCCGAATCGATATCGCCTACGTTGAGCGACACGATCGCCGAGTGCGACGGCTGGTCAAAGGCGCCGTAGAGCTTGATCTCCGGGATTTCGCGCACGCCAGCGAGAAA
>UQYA01000124.1 GCA_900545165.1 uncultured Collinsella sp. | reverse complement strand
GCCTATACGCCGGCCGACCAGGTCAAAGTTGTCATCTTGGGTCAGGACCCCTATCACGGACCCAACCAGGCCATGGGGCTGTCGTTTTCGGTCCCTGCGACGCAAGCCAAGTTGCCGCCGAGCCTGCGCAACATTTACAAGGAACTCAATGCCGATCTGGGCTGCCCTATTCCCGCCACGGGAGATCTAACACCATGGGCACAACAGGGCGTCCTGCTCCTCAACACCACGCTCACCGTGCGCGAGCATGCCGCGAACTCGCACGCCAAGCTGGGCTGGAGCACGCTCACCGACTACGTTATCGAACGCTGCTGTCAGCTGCCCCAGCCGGTCGTCTTTTTGGCATGGGGTCGCTTTGCCCAGCAGATGGTCGAGGGCAAACTCGCCGCGACCGGCGCGGGTAAGGCAACCAGCAAGTTCTGTCTGGCCTCCACGCACCCCTCGCCGCTTTCGGCCAATCGTGCCACGGCGGAACTCCCCGCTTTTATGGGGTCGCGCCCCTTCTCCGCTGCCAATCGGTTACTCGAACAGCATGGCTCGATCCCCGTCAACTGGATTTGCCTCGGCTAAAAATCGATACATCAAAAACGCGCCCGACGGCTTTCCATCGGGCGCGTTTCCTATTCGGGCCAAATAAATTGGGTGCGGCCGGCCTCGCCGCCATCGATCAGCAAGCTCTGCCCGGTCATAAACCGGTTGGTCACGCCCACAAAGTAGATCCACTCGGCGATCTCTTGGGCGGTGGCCCAGCGTTTAAGCGGCGTGAGCTCCATAATCTGATTCCACAGGTGCTCGTCTTCCATCACGCAACGGTTGAGCGGCGTGATAACGCCGCCCGGGTCCACACTGTTGGCGATGGCCTGCGGTGCCAGGCGGTTTGCAAGGTTCTTGGTGTAGGCGATAACGCCGCCTTTGCTGGCGGCATAGGCGGGAAACTCCGATCCCGTATGGCCACTCGCCGACCCCACATTGACCACGGATTTGATAGCCGGCGCCGGCTTGGCGGCAAGCCCCTCCCCCACAAAGGCGTAGCACTCGGTCACGTTGATGGTGCCACACAGGTTGGCGGCAATGTCATCGGCCGAATCCTGCGTGCCGGCAACGTTCACGATCACTTGGGGTTCAAGGTCGCCTGGAAACGAGCCCGGCTCGCGGACATCAACAATCAGATGGCGGTAGCGCTCGTGTTCGATCGCCGCCGACAGCAGATCAAAGCCCACGACCTCGTGGCCCTCGTCCAAAAAGCGCTGCACGCATGCGGCTCCGATACCGCCCGAAGCACCCGTGATCAAAACCCGCATACTTGCTCCTTAGGCGGTTGCGTGGCGCTCGAGGTACTCGGAGCCCACATTCTCGCGCTCCCAGCCGCGCACGACCTTGTAGCCCACGGGACTCAGGAAGACCTCGCACAGCAGCTCGGCGACAGCGCCGGTCAGCGAGCACATAAGAACCTGCACCCAGGTCCAACCAAAGAACGTGTGGCTCACTACAATGGCAAAGACCAGGTTGTCGATAAACTGGCCAACACCCGTGGACACATAGGAGCGGAAGGCAAAGCTCGCAAAGTTATTCTTTTTGAGCATACGGCCGAGCGACTGGTTGAGCGTGGAGTTAACCACGGCAGAAACGAGCATTGCCAGCGAAGAGCCCAGCACCACGTACCAGGTGCCGCCGATGGTGGCGTTAAGGGCGGTGTTGACCTCGATCATGCCCGTGTCGTAGTAAGCGCCCCACATGCCGGGCGTGAGCGAGCATACCCAAAAGCACAGGCTCACGGCGAGGTTGACCAGCAGCGCGAGGATAGAGATTTTGATGGATGCCTTGGCGCCAAAGCGCTTGCAGATCATGTCCTGGCACAAAAACGAAACCCAGCTCACCACAAAGCCGCAATCGAGTGCCAGATACGGCAGGCTGATGAGCTCTTTGTTGGCCAGCAGGTTCATCATGATGACACTCACGAAAAACAGCGAAACCGTTGCCGCGGGAATGCTCCGCAACAGGACCTTATAGTCCTCCATGACCTTCTTGATCATTATGTACTCCTTTGGTTTTAGGTTTAACGAGCAGGATATCGGACCCGAACTGCTCGGACGCCCCGGTCTTGAGACGACGGTGGGTATGATAGCCGCTCACACGGCATCAGGCAAGCAAACGGCGCGGCAGCCCCGCCAGGCCACCGCGCCGGCACACTAAAACGCTACGTTGCCAAACTCCGACAGGATAAGATCGGGGTTGTGATCGGTTGCCCAATCCACGTTCCACGGACTCGTAAACAGCAGCAGCTTGCCGCCGCGCATGTCCTCGACGCACAGCGTGTCGCGCGTGAGCGAAAGGCCCGGGATATCGATGGTGTCGGGGTCGTTCTGGATCCAGCGAATGTCCGTATAGGGCAGCGGCTGGCGACGAACCTCAACACGGTACTCGGCCTTGAGGCGGCGCTCGAGTACCTCAAACTGCAGCACGCCGACCACGCCCACGATGACGCTCTCCATGCCGGCACCCAGCTCGCGGAAGATCTGGATGGCACCCTCCTGGGCAAGCTCCTCCATACCCTTGACGAACTGCTTGCGCTTGAGCGTGTCGACCTGCGTAATGCGAGCGAACATCTCGGGGGCAAACGTCGGGATCTGCGGATACTGCACATGGCGCTTGCCGGAGCACACAGTGTCGCCGATGCTAAAGATACCCGGGTCGAACAGGCCCACGATATCGCCCGCGTACGCCTCGTCCACGATGGCGCGGTCATCGGCCATCATCGACGTGCCCGTGGCAAGCTTGAGCTTGCGGTTGCCCTGCACGTGGAAGGCGTCCATGCCGCGCTCGAACTTGCCCGAGCAAATGCGCACAAAGGCGATGCGGTCGCGGTGGTTCTTGTCCATGTTGGCCTGGATCTTAAACACAAAGCCGCTAAAGTCGTCGCGGCAGGGATCGACCGGTTCGCTGGTGAGCGTATCGGTATAGGCGCGCGGCGTCGGGGCCAGACGCAGGAACTCCTTAAGGAAGGGCTCCACGCCAAAGTTGGTAAGCGCCGAGCCAAAGAACGCCGGGCTCAGCTTGCCGCAGGCCACGGCATCCAAGTCGAGCTCGTCGCCGGCGCCATCGAGCAGCTCGATGTCGTCCATCAAGTTCTTATGGTTCTCCTCGCCGATGAGCTCATCCATGGAAGGATCGCCCAGCTCGGCCTCGACCTCGGCAACCTTCTTGGTGGCGTTGGCGTGGCCGTCGCCCTCAAAGGCAATGACGCGACGGGTCTGACGGTCGAACACACCGCGGAAATTGCGGCCGCTGCCGATCGGCCAGTTCATGGGATACGTATTGATACCCAGGACGTTCTCGATCTCTTCCATGAGCTCAAACGGATCGCGAGCCTCGTGGTCGAGCTTGTTCACAAAGGTGAAGATGGGAATGTGGCGCAGCGTACAGACCTTAAAGAGCTTTTTGGTCTGGGCCTCAACGCCCTTGGCGCCGTCGATGACCATGACCGCAGCATCGGCGGCCATAAGGGTACGGTAGGTATCCTCCGAGAAGTCCTGGTGGCCGGGGGTATCGAGGATATTGACGCAGGCGCCGTTATAGGTGAACTGCAGCACCGAGGAGGTGACGGAGATGCCGCGCTCCTTCTCGATGTCCATCC
>UQYA01000123.1 GCA_900545165.1 uncultured Collinsella sp. | reverse complement strand
TGCTCAGGAGTCTCGTGGGCTCGGAGATGTGTATAAGAGACAGTGTCAGCGTCGAGCATATAGGTGGAACCGGCATCCGCGGCGAGCATCTGCTCGACCTTGCCCGACTCGCAGGAAAGCTCAAAGGCCTCGACTGCTTTGGCCTCGCCAAAGGCGCCAAGCATACTGTCGGGAAGCTTGGTGCCGAGCGTTCCGTCAGCACGCTGAACGATCTCGAGAGGCATAAAGGTGCCGCCCCACAGGTAAGAGCTGGGGTCGCCGCCCTCGTCACGCGTAGGAACCCAACCAAAGAGAACGCGGCGCTCGCCATCAAATGCGGTACGCGCGGCATAGTACGCACGGCCATCGAAGGAATCGTCCGCAGGAGTGATCCAAGGACCGTTGATGGAGCGAGACATGCGGTAACGGGTCTTGTTGCCATCACTGTACTCGGAGAACACCAGATACCACCAGTCACCCATCTTAAAGAGATCGGGCATCTCGAACATGGTGTACAGGCCCGGATTCCACCAGTCGCCCTGGAACTCCCAGGTATTCAGGTCCTTGGAGGTGAACTTGACCAGACGACCGGTCATCAGACGCTTGTCCTCGCCCACGCGCGTGCCGAGGATGAGCATGTACTCTTCGTTCTCCTCATCCCAAAGCACAAAGGGATCGCGCCAGTTGCGGTCATCGTAACCTTCCTGGGGCGGAAGCAGCGTCTCGGCGATGTTCTTCTCCCACTTGACGGCGTCGTCACTCGTTGCGTGAAGAAGAACCTGCTTCATCAAGCGTGCGCGGACCTTATCGCGATTGCAACCAGTGTAGAGCGCATGGTACTTGTCGCCCACCTTAAACACCGTGCCGGCATAAACATACTGGTCGACTTCCTCGTCGCCGCCACGCTCAAGGCTCTCGCCAAAGTCCTTGTAGTTGACGAAATCCTTGGTCGTCGCGAGTGCCCAGCCAAACGGCTCTCCGAAAGGTCCGGGGTTTCGCGTGTCACGCTGATGATAGAGATAGAACGTGCCGTCCTCGCCGTACGGCATGATGTCGCCCACCCAAATTCCCTCAGGCTGGTAATACACCTTGTGCATCCGAGACTTCCTTTCCACGAGATACTAACTCGGTACAACTGCAAGATATGTCAATCGTTTTCATATGTCAAACGTTTTCACACCAATACGTCTTTTCGCAGTTCCAGTCGTCGGCAAACGGTTGACATATGCCGGCGAACGGTCATCAGAAGCGTTTGAGGAATTCTTTTGGCACGGGATGAACTACGCGGTTTTGCCCTCGATAAGTTCAACGGGAAGCTTGATATTCGATTCGGGCTTTTCACCGTTAACAAGAGCGATGATGGATTGCGCCGCGAGCTCTCCGATGCGATCGATATCTTGACGTACGGTTGTTAAGTCAGGCATAAACGTCATAGTGCGGCGGGCACCATCCGCGCCCACGACCTTAATATCGTCCGGAGCGCTCAAGCCGCGCTGCTTCATAACGTTGAGGCAGATGGCCGCCATTGTGTCGTCTCCCGCAAAGATGCCGTCAATATCGGGGTTCTCATCGAGGATCTTCGCAACGACCGCACTCTTTTCGTCGTCGGGCTTAACGAACTCGACCTCACGGACAAGCGCGGGCAAACCGGCCTGCTCAACAACATCGAGGTAGGCATCGGTACGCTTATTGGCAGGCATGCGCATGCGGCTATTGCTGCGCAGACACAGGATGCGTGAACATCCGTCATCGATCAGGCGACGCGTGGCAAGTTCGCCGATGCTATAGCTGTCGCTCGCAATCTGAACAGAGGCCTCGCCAAGGTCGCAGTCGATACCAACCAGGCTCAAGCCCATCTCGGCATACGCCTCGGCACCGATATTAAGCGAGTTGACGATGACGCCGTCAACCATATTGCGCCGGAGCATATCGATATAAGAACGCTCAAGATCAGGTCGATTGGCGCTATTGCACAGCAACATCTTAAAACCGTTTTCGGCCAGGGTACGCTCAACGGCTTGAACCGCTTGTGCATGAAACGGGCTGCTGACATAGGGGACGATCATACCGATAAGATTCAGGCGACCGTTGAGCATGGCACGGGCGATATCGTTGGGCGTATAGTTGATGCGCTCCATCGCGGCATGGACCTTATCGCGGGTCTCTTGGCTAATATAGCCGCGATTATTAAGCACGCGAGATACCGTAGTAGGCGAAACCCCCGCCACCGCTGCAACTTCCTTGATGCCAGGCTTAGCCGTATCCTTAGAACGAGCGCCCTCGCGAGCCATAGCACCCTCCCCCATCAACATGTCATACGTTTACATACGAACAAAGCATACCCCAACAAGAGCGGGAAGACGGTAACAGTACAAGTAAGTAAACGACTCATCCAAATAATTAGGAGAGTTCCGCCTAAAGGGTGACTACACAGGACCCCCGCCGGGGCTGTTTGGGCTACCTCCCAAAACATTCCGCACTGATATTTTCTGTATTGAAGACGTCGATGATGCACCCGTATACCATTGACGTCGACACCATCAGATGCGGACCGCGCGGTGACCCCACATTCCGCTGGCGCCCATGGGGCTGCCCTCGTTTCCTGACATGTCCCGCGCGGGCCGCGGCGAGCCGAGACCGCCGCATGACCTAATAGGAGCATGGAGCGATACCGCGGACCCGAACAACCGCATTCTATCGCGCCCCGTCAGTGTGCCGTCTGCCCGGTCCAGGCGAGCACGGAAAGAGCGGAGCGAGACATGAGAACCGAATCGAAACCCGGCGCCCGCGGGCCGGTCTTCTGCGGGGTCGACACCCACGCCGACTCGCACTGGCTGTGCGTCCTGGACTGGAGGGGCCGCAAGGTCCTGTCCCGCCGGTTCCCCGCCGACGCGGCGGGCTACGAGGCGCTCGCCGGGGCGATCGCGGCGGCCGGGGAGCCGGCCTGCATCGCGATGGAGGGGACGTCGTCCTACGGGGCGGGCCTCACCAGGTGTTAGCGTCAATCTATTTTTCACCAGTTTCGCTAAACAGGCGCACCGTTCGCGCAAAGGCGGTTTCACCGGTTGCGCTAACGTATTTTCACCGATTCCGGTCACGGCTTGACGGGCCCGTCCCTCGGCAGGTCCTTCAGCCTGTAGGACCTGCCGGTTATCTTGACCAGGTGGCAGTGGTGGCACACCCTGTCCGCGATCGCGCTCGCCGCCACGTCGTCCCCGAACACCCTGCCCCAGCCGCTGATCCCCACGTTGGTGGTGATGATCGTCGAGCGCTGCTCGTAGCGCGTCGATATCAGCTGGAACAGCAGGTCCGCGCCCGCGCTGCCGACGTCGAGGTAGCCGAGCTCGTCGATGATCAGCAGCCTCGAGTGGGCGTAGTACTTGAGCCTCTTCTTGAGGATGCCGCGCGACGAGGCGTCCTCCAGGTCCTCGACGAGCCGGGCGCAGTCCACGAACCTGACCTCGCGCCCCGCCCTGACGGCCTCGATGCCCAGCGCGACGGCGAGGTGCGTCTTGCCCACGCCGGGGCTCCCCACGAGCAGGACGTTCTCGGCCCGCTCGACGAACCTCAGGGTCGCGAGCTCCTCGATCTCGGCACGCGGGACCGACGGCTGGAAGTCCCAGTCGAAGTCCGCCAGCCCCTTGACGTAGGGGAACCCCGACGACCGTATGCGCTGGTTGGTGATCCTGACCTCCCGGGCGGCGACCTCGACGCGCGTCATCTCCTCGAGGGCGGAGGCGAAGCCCCGCTCGCCCGCGGCGACCATCCTCACGTAGTCGGGCAGGGACGCCGCCATCTCGTGCAGCCCGAGCGCGGAGAGGTTCGCCTGCGCCCTGATCGAGGGGCTGCCCTCCGCGACGGCGCCCATCACGCCCCTCCGAGCGAGTCGAGCAGCGCGAGGTTGGCGCGCGCGGCCTCGGCGATGTCCGCGTCGGCCAGGCCCCGCTTCCCCTCGAGGGCCTGCCCGTAGTGG
>UQYA01000122.1 GCA_900545165.1 uncultured Collinsella sp. | reverse complement strand
GCCTCTATACCGCTCAGTCCAACATATCAAACGCCGTCAAAAGCCTGGAACAGGAGCTCCATCTGGAGATCTTTACGCGCTCCAGCCGCGGCGTCACGCTCACCAACGACGGCACCGAGCTTTTGGGCTATGCGCGCCAGGTCGTAGAGCAGGCCGACATGCTCGAGGCGCGCTACGAGGACGGCGGCACCCCGCAAGCCCGCCTCGCCATTTCCGCCCAGCATTACGCCTTTTCGGTCGAGGCCTTCGTCAACGTCGTCGAGCGCTGCCGGGACGACAAGTTCGAGTTCATCATGCGCGAGACCACCACGTCGCAGATCATCGATGACGTCCGCGCGTTTCGCAGCGACATTGGCATCCTCTATCTGGACGACTTTAACAATCGTGTCCTACAGAAAGCCTTTACCGATGCCCGAGCAAGCTTCCATCACCTCTTTGATGCAAAGGTCCACGTGTTCGTAAGTGAGCGCCACCCGCTTGCCCGCCGCCCGCAGCTGTCCCTTGCCGACCTTACGCCCTATACGCGCTACAGCTTTGAGCAGGGAACCTCAAACTCCTTCTATTACGCCGAGGAGCCGTTTAGCTACATCCCCTGCGATCGCAACATTCGAGTCTCTGACCGCGGCACGCTCACCAATCTGCTGATCACCTCGAACGGCTACACGCTCTCCACCGGCGTGCTCTCAAACGAAATGCAATGGGGCATGGCATCGATTCCGCTGGCAGATGCCCCGACGATGCACGTAGGCTATATCATGCACGATGAACGCAAGCCCTCTCCCCTGTTGCAGCAATACCTCGACGAGCTCGACCGCATCATCCAAGAAAACCAGCCATCAGAGGACGGGGTAGATATGGTAGATTGCTAGCCCTCGGCGAACGCGGCGCTACAATGGTCACTCACACGAAACGTACCCAACGAAAGGAACCATGTGAAGGTCATCATCTATACCGACGGCTCGGCCCGATCAAATCCGGGACGCGGCGGATACGGCGCCGTGCTCAAATACACCAACCCCGCCGGCAAGACCTTCACCTCCGAGCTTTCGCGCGGCTACGCCAAGACCACCAACAACCGCATGGAGCTCATGGCGGTCATCGTGGCGCTCGAGGCACTTAACCGCCCCTGCGAGGTCGAGGTCCATTCCGATTCGCGGTACGTCGTCAACGCCTTTAACAAGCACTGGATCGACGGCTGGAAAAAGCGCGGATGGAAAACCGCCAACAAGCAGCCCGTTAAGAACCGCGACCTGTGGGAGCGCCTGCTTGCCGCCAAAAGCAAGCATAAGGTGGAGTTCATCTGGGTTAAGGGACATGCCGGCCACGAGCTCAACGAGCGCTGCGACGAGCTCGCCACCACGGCGGCCGACGGCAGCAACCTCGATATCGACACCGGCTTTAACGAGAGCGACCTGTAATAGCGTTTTCGCGCAGCTTTATATCCCCACGCGCTACACTCATCTTGTAGACCAAACAACGCAAGGGGGACGTATGCTGCGCATCGCGACCATCGGCACATCCATGATCACCGACGACTTTATCCAAGTCGTCAACGCCAACGACCAAGCCGCGTTTGTGGGCACGCTTTCACGCGACGCCAATCGCGGTACTACCTTTACCGCCGAGCGCGGTGGTGAGCGAAACTTTACGTCGCTCGATGAGCTCGCGGCAGCCGCCGACGTCGACGCCGTCTATATCGGCAGCCCTAACGCACTTCACTACGAGCAGGCCCTTGCCTGCATCGCCGGTGGCAAGCACGTCATCGTCGAGAAACCCTTCTGCGCCACCGAAGCGCAGGCGCTGGAAGTCTTCCGCGCTGCCGAGGCAGCAGGTGTCGTGGCCCTCGAGGCCATGCGTCCCCTCCACGATCCCGCCTTCCACGCCATCGAGGACGCCCTGGGCGAGATCGCCCCCATCCGCCGCGCCTCATTGCGCTTTGGCAAGTATTCCTCGCGCTACAACGAGATTCTCGCGGGACGCGCCACCAATATCTTCGACTGCAATATGGCATCGGGTTCCCTCATGGACATTGGCGTCTACGCCGTCGAGCCCATGGTCGAGATTTTCGGCATGCCTTCCGGCCTTACGAGCATGACTACTCTGCTCGACCCCACCACGCGACAGCTCACGCACGGCCCCATCGACGGCTGCGGTTCCATCCTCGCCAGCTATGGCGGAGGCCGCATCTCCGTCGAGCTCGCGCACTCCAAAATTACGAATGACCTGCTGCCCTCGCAGATCGAAGGCGAGCGTGGCACTATCCAGATCGACCATCTGTCCACGCCCCGCAACGTCCGCATCGACTATCGCGGCGATGTCGTACGCGGCTCGGCGACCGAGGCACCGCGCGAACAGGGCGACAACGGCCGCGTGCTCGACCTACCCAAATCGAGCAACACTATGGAATACGAACTCACAGACTTTATCACCGCCATCGGCGGCATCGATAACGTTAAGGAAGAGATTTGGGAGACCCCGGCAGGACGCCACGAGCTTGGCCACTACCGCGATGTCACGCTCGTCTCACTGCGCATCATGGATGCCGTGCGCCAGCAGGCCGGCATTACCTTCCCGGCCGACGCAGACAAGCAGGCATAGCGATGGGCCTCTTCGATACGTTCTTCTCCAGCGTCACCGGCGGCAGTCGAGAGCCTCAAAAACCATCAAACGTCGAGCTCGAGCTGCGCCGCAGGCTTACCGTGCTCGCAAGCGACGAGGCCACTCAAGACACTCCCCTGCGCTATTTCCTGCACTGGACGGGGCAAGTCCAAGGCGTTGGTTTTCGCTTTACCAACACCAACCTCGCGCAGGCACGCGCACTCACCGGCTGGGTGCGTAACATGGAAGACGGCTCAGTCGAGATGGAGATACAGGGAGCTCCGGCAAACATCCTATCTCATCTCGAGGCGCTTCATGCCTCCTACGAGCGCATGGGAACGCGTTTTCGCCTCGTAGACGCCCAGGCCCGAGCCCCACTTGCCAATGAAGACGGTTTCACGCCTCGTTATTAGTATTGTGTGCTAAATACGGTATCATTTACCTACGACCGTTGATAGAAAAGAGGCGAGGCACATGGCGGTGCAAAGAAGGAATACCAGGCAGCGAAAGCTGGTTCTTGACGCCGTGCGCCAAAGCTACAACCATCCCACCGCCGACGAAATCTACAACGTCGTGCGCGCGCAGGATGACAAAATCAGCCGCGGTACGGTCTACCGCAACCTCAATCTCTTGGCCGACGCCGGCGAGATCCTCTCCATCAAGACGCCGGGCGGCAGCCGCTTCGATCGCACGATCGAGCCGCACGCACATATCATCTGCACCTCATGCAGCCGCGTCATCGACGTACCGCTCCCCTTCGATGCCCAGCTCGACGCCAAAGCGTCCGAGCAAATCGGCTGGCACGTCACGTCGCACTACACCATCTTCGAGGGTCTCTGCCCCGACTGCCGGTAGATGTTCGGGACATGCCTTAAAATCCACCTTTCCGCGCTTTGCAGCAAAAAATAGATTTCTAGGCATGTCCCAAATGTCTACTCAGCAAGTAGACGACGCAGCTCTTCTTCGACCGTGTGCACGTAACGGACGCGGTCGTTGATGTCACGCATAGAGGGATTGCAGCTCTCCATTAGATAAGGATGGCCCACTACGTTGAGCATGTCGCGGTCGTTTTCGTTATCGCCAAACGCCATCATCTCATCGGGCGAAATACCCAGGGCACGACCGTAATCGGCAAGCGCGGAGCCCTTGCCCGAACCGAAGCCGATAAAGTCCGTCCACTCGGTTCCCGACGTCATCACGTCAACACGGTCGCTAAAGAGGCGCTCGAAATACTCCAGGGCCGCCGGCTGATCCACCTCGGGCGTCTGGAAGGCAATCTTAATGACGTCCTCGTCGATGTCCTCGGGGCGGTCGACCACCGCCACATCGCAGTGGACCTCATAGCGCAAATGGTCGACGAACGCATCGTTGTCGCTCATGGTGTAGAGG
>UQYA01000121.1 GCA_900545165.1 uncultured Collinsella sp. | reverse complement strand
GGCGTTCCTGCCCGGCGTCGAGTTCATTCTGGACATCGGCGGCCAGGACATGAAGTGCCTGCGCGTCAAGGACGGCGTTATCGAGCACATCATGCTCAACGAGGCCTGCTCGTCGGGTTGCGGTAGCTTTATCGAGAGCTTCGCCGTCTCTATGAACATGGACGTGCGCGCGTTCGCCAACGCTGCCATCCATGCCAAGGCTCCGGTCGACCTGGGAAGTCGCTGCACAGTCTTTATGAACTCGCGCGTCAAGCAGGCGCAAAAGGAAGGCGCCACGGTGGGCGACATCGCGGCCGGCCTGTCCTATTCCGTCATCAAGAATGCCCTGTTCAAGGTCATTAAGCTGCGCGACCCCAAGGAGATCGGCAGTCAGGTGATCGTTCAGGGCGGCACCTTTATGTCCGACGCCACGCTTCGCGCATTTGAGCAGCTCACCGGCGTTCATGCCGTGCGTCCCGACATCGCCGGCTGCATGGGAGCCTATGGTGCGGCCCTGCTCGCTCGCGATCGCGCCGGCGCCGATGGCACCTCGACCATCCTTTCAGCCGAGGACATCGCGCACCTCACCGTGACGCAAAAGCATGTCCGCTGCGGCCGTTGCTCCAACAACTGCCAGCTCACCGTCAACGACTTTGGCGGCGGCAGGCGCTTTATCACCGGCAACCGCTGCGAGAAGGGCGCCGGCCACAAAAAGCAGAAGACCGAGGCCCCCAACCTCTTCAAAAAGAAAAACGATCTGCTGTTTAACCGCGAGGTGCTGAGTCCCGACGAGGCCCCGCGCGGCACCGTGGGTATCCCGCGTGCGCTCAACATGTACGAGAACTACCCCTTCTGGCACGCGTTCTTTACGCGCTTGGGCTTTAGCGTGCAGCTATCTGACCAGTCGAGCAAAAAGACCTACCAGGCGGGCATCGAGTCCATGCCGTCCGAGAGCGTGTGCTACCCGGCAAAGATGAGCCACGGCCATGTGATGAACCTTATCGACCGCGACGTCGACTTTATCTGGATGCCGTGCGTGCGCTGGGAGCGCAAGGAGGACCCGACTGCCGGTAACTGCTATAACTGCCCCATCGTCATGAGCTACCCCACGGCGTTGGCACTCAACATCGACGAGATCCGCGAGCAGAACATCGAGTTCCTGTATCCGTTTGTGCCCTATCACGACAAGACCGAGCTCAAGCGCCGTCTGTACCAGGTGCTCGCCGTCGACCGTGTGGCCGATGCGCAAGCCGGTCGCGGTCGCGTGCGCGGACCCAAGATCACGCGCTCCGAGGTCGATGCCGCCGTCAACGCTGCCTTTGAGGCCGATGCGCGCTTCCACGAGGATATCCAGACCATGGGCGAGGAGGCTCTTAAGTGGGTCGAGGACCACGGCGGCCACGGCATCGTACTCGCCGGCCGCCCCTACCATAACGACCCCGAGATCAACCACGCCCTGCCCGAGCTTATCTCGAGCTTTGGCTTTGCGGTCTTTACCGAGGATTCGCTTGCGCACCTGGTGAAGCCCGAGCGTCCCATCCGCGTCGTCGACCAGTGGATGTACCACAGCCGCCTGTACGCCGTCGCCCGTTTTGTGACGATGCGCAACGACCTGGACCTGATTCAGCTCAACTCCTTCGGCTGCGGCTTGGACGCCCTGACCACCGACCAGGTGCAGGAGATTCTGGAAGCCAGCGGCAAGATCTATACCGTGCTCAAGATCGACGAGGTATCCAACCTGGGCGCCGCGCGCATCCGCATTCGCTCGCTCATGGCCGCGCTCAAGGACCAGGAGGCCGAGCGCCTGGCAGAGGCCATGGCCGCGGGCGAGGCCTACGAGCAGGGCGATGCCGCGCCGGTGGCGCCCTCCACGGACGCTCCCGCGTTCGCGAGCCACAAGTATACGTTCGAGGCGCAGCGCGAGAGTGCCTCGACCGCATGGCCCAAGGTACCCTTTACCGAGCAGATGCGCGAGGAGGGCTACACCATCCTGTGCCCGCAGATGGCGCCGATCCACTTTGACCTGGTCAAAGAGGTGTTCCGTGGTGCTGGCTACAACTTGGAGCTGCTGCCCTCGACCGATCACGACGCTGTCGAGGCTGGCCTGCGCTATGTGAACAATGACATTTGCTACCCGTCGATTCTGGTAACGGGCCAGATTATGGAGGCCATCGAGAGCGGCCGGTACGACCTGTCCAAGACGGCCGTGGTTATCAGCCAGACCGGCGGCGGCTGCCGTGCCACCAACTACATCGCACTCATCCGCAAGGCCCTGCGCGAGAGCGGCCACCCCGAGATCCCGGTGATCTCGCTTTCGGCCGTGGCGCTCGGCGAGGATAATCCTGGCTTTAAGATTACGCCGGCGCTGCTCAAGCAAGCAGTCTACGCGGTGCTCTTTGGCGACGTGATGATGCAGATGCTCTATCGCTGCCGCCCGTACGAGGCTACGCCCGGTGCCGCCAACGCGCTCTACGAGGAGTACATGGCGCGCGCTCGCAAGCTGGCGCCCAAGTTTAACCGCCACAACTACACCAAGCTGTGCCGCGAGGCCATCCGCGCGTTCGACACCATGCCGCTCGTGGGCGAGGGTACCAAGCCGCGCGTGGGCGTGGTCGGCGAGATCCTGGTCAAGTTCCATCCCACAGCCAACAACCACGTGGTCGATGTCATCGAGCGCGAGGGCTGCGAGGCCGTGGTGCCGGGTCTGCTCGACTTTTTCCTGTACTCCATGAGCAACGCCGAGCTGCAGAAGGACGAGTTGGGAAGCTCCGCTACCACGCGCGCTGGTATGCAGGCGCTCATCAAGCTCGTGGACTGGATGCGCACGCCGGTGGAGGAGATGCTCGAGAAGTCCCGCCGCTTCGAGGCGCCCGAGCGCATCGGCACCATGGCCGACAAGGCCCGCACGGTGCTTTCGGTGTGCAACAACATGGGCGAGGGCTGGCTGCTCACGGCCGAGATGCTCGACCTGATCGATCATGGCGCACCCAATATCATCTGCACGCAGCCCTTCGCGTGCCTGCCCAATCACGTGGTGGGCAAGGCCGTGATCAAGGAGCTGCGCCGCCAACATCCCGAGAGCAACATCGTCGCGGTGGACTACGACCCCGGCGCGTCCGAGGTCAACCAGCTCAACCGTATTAAGCTCATGATTAGCGTGGCCAAGGAGAACATGCGCGCCGGCAAGGGCTTTAAGCTCGAGAAGGTGGCGCCGCTCACGATGGACGAGGTCACCGGCCAGATGCGTGCCCATGATGGCTGCGTGAGCTGCGGCTCGGTCGATGAGAGTGCTGTGGCGTCGGTCGCTGAGCGCCTGGGACGCGGCATTAAGAAGTAGCTTGCCTGCTATGGGCTAGATATGAGACAAACGGGTGGTGGCCGTACCGGCTACCACCCGTTTTTGCTGGACATATGTTGCGCAAATGACCTTGCTACAGCCTTCCGTGGGCTTGCCCGATTTCTGGGCCGGTTCGGGCTTTGAGGACAAGTTACTGCAGGCCCAAGGCGATTTTTCGCTCAACGCAGGCCAGCACAGTGTGACCTATCTGCCAAACGACGAGACGACCGCTACGGTCTACCCATCGCCACCTACGAGATGGAAGCCGAAAAGTACATCTACCGCGCGTACAAGTACGAGCTGTAGGGCCGCGCTTAGGTTTGACCAATGGAGTATGAAAACACGCCGTTCGCCGATGCCCCCTCCGCGAGTGGCAGCCATATGGTTTGATGTCAGAAACATATAGTTGTCGCCAGCCTGCTGGCGACGTCCCCCCCCTGATATCGGAGGTTCCAGGTATGTTTCACGCTCCGTTAAACAACTATCGGTTGGGCTAACATGGATCGCCGTGCTATTTCGATAACCCTTGCAGTGGTCTGCCTGGCTGTGCTCCTGGGCGCTACAGGGCTGTTTGCTATAAGCCGAGAAACGTCCTATATGCAGGAATGCGCTTCCGAAGGGTTTGCCATTGACGGTTACTATCGGGACGACAAGACGAGTCTGGAAACCCTGGCCTTTCTTGAAGAGGATAACCATCGGTGGCAACTGGTCGACAAAGACGGCAGCTGCGTTGACGGGCAGTTTAAGCGTACGGACGATCCCAATATCCTGGTATTAAAGAAGGAAAACGGCGAAGAATTCGGCACGGTTCACGTTGTGTATATATCGCGCCGACGCAATCAGGGGCAGATTTACCTAATTAGAAATACTG
>UQYA01000120.1 GCA_900545165.1 uncultured Collinsella sp. | reverse complement strand
TCCTTAACCTGTTCCTGAGTAGTCATCGTGCATCAGCCTTTCTTCTCGTTTGATGCTCTCGATGGCATACAAGTTACATACATGTTTTGGTTATGTCGACTAGTTGTATGCTATATTTGACTTAGAAATTCTGCTGGTAAGGTTTTCGACTTCTCGTTACCAGCAGTTTTGTTGTTGTATTGAATACATGCTTGATTAGACTCGCATACAAGTTAGATACAGGTTGATCACATGAACGCTTCGTCTAAAAAGAAACTGAGCCAATACGAGCGCTTGGCGGGCATGTTGCGTGACCGCATCGCCGCCGGTATCTACGCACGCGGAGACAAGCTGCCGTCCGAGATGGAACTCATGGACGAATCGGGGCTGTCGCGCAGCACCGTGCGCCATGCCCTTAAAGTGCTCGTTGATGAGGGCCTGGTGCGCACCGAGCGCGGGCGTGGCGCCTTTGTGGCCGACACGCCCGCGCTCCACGAGAACAACCTGGTGTTTTCGAGCTATACCAAGCAGGTCGAAGGCCAGGGCATGAAGCCCACCACGCGCACGGTGGACTCGGGCTTTACCAAGGCGGGCGGCAGCATAGCTAAGTTCTTTGATGCCGCCGTGGGCAGCAAGCTCGTCAAACTTGTCCGCCTGCGCTACCTGGACGATGCGCCGCTGTGCCTGGAGACCACCTATCTACCACCGAGCTTTGAAGCACTCATCGATCGCGATATCAACGGTTCACTCTACGCGACGCTGCGCCAAGAATTCCATCGCGCGCCGGCACAGGGGCACAAGACCTTTGAGGTGTGCTATGCCTCGCAAAACGAGGCGTTTTTGCTCAACGTTGAGCGCGGGCAGGCGCTGATCCTGATCACCGACTACGTCTACGACACCGACGGCCGACCGCTCCATGTCTCCAAGCGCATCCAGCGCACCGACCGCGCCAAATACACCGAGCCCATCGGCTAACCTGCCAAAATAAACCTGTCCCTAAATGGTAGGTTTGGGGAGGTCGGGGAACCAGGTTGGCTTGGGTTGGTTGGGTGTGCGCTCGGCCAGGACCAACTCCATCCAGCACATGTCGTACCAGCGGCCGAACTTTTGGGCACAGCGGTCGAAAGCACCCACCAAGCGATATCCCATATGGGCATGGAAGTCCTGACTGTTGTGCGTCAGGTACTCGTCGTCCTTATCGTGCGGCACGGCGATGAGCGCGCACATGTTGGTGATGCCCATCGCGACCAGGCATTGTTTGAGCGCATCGTGCAGCTTGCGGCCCAGCCCGCCGTGACGCACGTCGCGCGCCAGGTAGATCGACGTCTCGACCGACCAGTCGTATGCCTCGCGGCTGTTGAGCGAACTCACATAGGCATAGCCAACCGGACGCCCGTCCAGCTCCATCACCAGATACGGATAGCGCTTGAGTGTACGCTCGATGCGCCCGGCGAACTCCTCAACGCTCGGCACCTCGTATTCGCAGGTAATCGCCGTCTGGCGCACATACGGCTCATAGATGGCAAGCAACGCCGGCGCATCATCGGGCGTCGCCAGACGAATCGTCGGCTCGGACATCTCGGTCATACAACCCTTCTCCCCAAAGCAAAGGCCACCCTGCGCCAAACCCGGCGCAGGGTGGCCCTCGTCATTACATCAGGCTACAGGACAGCCGCCAGCGCGTCGATGTCCTCCTGCGTTGTGGCCCAGCTGGTGCAAAAGCGCACCACCGTGTGGGTATCGTCGTACTTTTCCCAGTACTCGATCGCCGCATGCTCGCGAATGCGGGCCATGTCCTCGTTGGGCAGAATCACGAACTGCTGGTTTGTGGGCGTCTCCAAGAAGAACTGGTAGCCGCGCTCGTGCAGCACGCGACGCAGCGCCTGAGCGGTCTCAATCGCCTGGCGACCAATCTCAAAATACAGGCCGTCAGTAAAGAGCGCCTCAAACTGCACGCCCGTCAGGCGGCCCTTGGCCAACAGCGCGCCGTGCTGCTTAATACGCGGAATGGGATGCGCCGGGGCGTGCATGCCGCAGAACACCACAGCCTCGCCGCAGAGCGCACCACACTTGGTGCCGCCGATGTAGAACACGTCACACAGCTGCGCCAGCTCGGGCAGGGTAATGTCGCACTCATCGGCCGCCAGCGCATAGGCCAGACGAGCACCGTCCACAAACAGCGGAATCTCGCGCTTCTGGCACACCGCGTGAATCGCCGCGAGCTCGGCCTTGGAGTACAACGTGCCGTACTCGGTCGATAGACTCACGTACACGGCGCCCGGGAACACCGTGTGCTCGTAGCTCTCGTTTTCGTAGAACACCTGGATATAGTTCTCGAGGTCCTCGGCGTGCATCTTGCCCTCGTAGCCGGGGATGGTGAGTACCTTGTGGCCGCCAAACTCGATGGCGCCTGCCTCGTGGCAGGCGACGTGACCAGTCTCGGCAGCAACGACGCCCTCGTACGGCGCGAGCAGCATGTCAATCACCGTGGCGTTAGCCTGCGTGCCGCCCACCAGGAAAAACACGTCGGCATCGGGGGCCTGGCAGGCCTCGCGAATAAGTTGCTTGGCACGCTCGGTATGTGCATCGGTACCGTAGCCGGGCTGCGGCTCCATATTGGTGTCGACGAGCGCCTGCAGCACCGCCGGGTGTGCGCCGTGGGAATAATCGTTGTTAAACGCGAGCATGGCAATCCTCTCTTACCGGGTATCGGTCAGATGATTCAAACGGAGCTATTGTACGCCGTTGGGATAGGCAATACGCGCGGCAAGGCACTCAAGCGCCAGCACCAGGGCAAAGCCGCAGCTCACGTCACTCAAAAAATGCGCTCCGATCACGATACGGCCAAAGGCGACGAGCGCCGCGACCACAGCCGCCGTCCAAAAGACCACCCGGCGGCGCGACGGCTTTTCCTTAAAGGCCGCCGCGGGAAGCCCGGCGAGCATAAGGCCGATCGCCGCGTGCGCCGTGTGTCCACTCGCGAACGACTTAAAGCTGTCCTTGATTACGCCGGCCGCAATATAGCTCCACTTGTCGGGGTTGCCGATTACCCACCACGGCTGAAACTCGAGCCCCTGCGTCACCTCGATCACGCGCATGCGCGGGCGCGACCACAGCGGCTTGACGATCACGTTGAGGATAATGGCCTGAGCGACCCACACGGCAAGCACCATCAACGCCCAGCGCGTAAGCTCGTCGGGCGCGGTCGTGCGCGTGAGGCGATAGACGATAAGGTTGGCAGCGATGACCAGCACAAACGTCAGCACCAACTGAACGGCAATGAGTTTACCGCCAACCCGCAGGGACGAAACAATCTCGTAGCCGGCCAAGCCAACGTTGACGAGGATGCCGAGCACGGCGAGCCATTTGCTCCCTCTGGAATCGGGACGCACCGCGCGCACGAGCATAACGCCTGCGATGCTCGCCGTCAGCTCGAACGGCAGCTCGCCGGCGGCCTCGATAAAGCGGCCGTACATGCTGGACGAGTTGAACAGCATGCTCGAGATTTGGTAATCGAAAAAGGTGCCCACGCCCAGGCAGAGGGCAAGGATGACCGCGATAGCAGCGGCGTCTTTCTTATAGATGTACCCGAACATGCTTTCCTTTCGGTCGGGCGAAGGGTCGACCCGCAACATGGTGGGGCAAAGATAGCTTTGTCCCATAAATACCCTTACAGGTTGAGCATAAGTGAGCGAAAACGTTCCATTTGTGGCAAGGTGGCCCGAAGGAGGAGGGAAGCGTACTTGCGTACGCGACCGACGAGTGAGGGTCAGATTGCCCAAATGGAGCGTTTGCAGCGTCGACCCGCTAGTCGTCGTCGCTAGCACCCAGCTGTTGCAGCAGCATGAGCGCCGCGGCCACGGGGCCGGTGCCGTCGTTGGCGTCGAGGCCGCGACCCAGGCCGCTGCCCGCACCGGCGCCCGCCTTGTAGGGCACCGACAGCTTGCGGCTCTTAGGGAAGTTCACCGCGCCGTACCGGTTCTTAAGCTCAAAGGCCACCTTCTTAGGCACGTCGACGCCCAAAAACGTGATGCGACCGCCACTGAGCGTGACGCTCTCGAGCCCCAGACGCTCGCCGCGAATGCGGATGCGCGCGCGATTGAACAGGTTGAGTCCCGCCAACGGCAGCTCGCCATGCGCGGCTTCGGTCTCCTCCTGCACCTCATCGATGCTCTCCAGGTCCTCGGCCGCTGCGAGCTTACGGTACACGAGCACGCGCTGATCCACCGCCGGCAGGTACTCCTCGGACAAGAAGTAGTCGGCCGGCAGGTTAATACCCACGCTCGCCGCCTCCACGCCGGCGTCGTCATCGCCGCGCGCCTCAGCCACGGCCTGGCCCAGCATCTGCGTAAAC
>UQYA01000119.1 GCA_900545165.1 uncultured Collinsella sp. | reverse complement strand
GGTTAAGGGCGTGACGATTCACCCCTTCACCGCTTAATCGCGTCCCCCTGTAAGGGCGCCCGTCCGCTCATAACGGCGGGCGGGCGCTTTTTGTTTTACGTGAGCTGGGTATAAGCATTACCACAGTCAACTGCTTTAGAAGCGAGGAGTGCATATGAGCACGTACGCAATTAAGGCTGACAAGTTCTTCTTGCCGGCGGGCCCGCAACTGGGCGGCTATCTTATGGTCGAGGATGGCGTTTTTGGCGCCTGGCAGGCCGACGAGCCCTCTTGCGAGATTAAGGACTACACGGGATCGTGGATCGCACCGGGTATGGTCGATACTCACATCCATGGCTTCTATAACCACTCGACTACCGATAACGATCCCGAGGGCATCGATATCAGCTCAACCGAGCTCGCCCGTCGCGGTACCACCAGCTGGCTGCCCACGACGTTCACCGATGGCGTCGAACAGATCAAGGACGCCTGCGCTGCTATCGCCAAGGCGGACGAGGGCCGCGACCCCGACTTCTGCGGTGCCCGCATTCAGGGCATCTACCTGGAGGGCCCCTTCTTTACCATGAAGCACGTGGGCGCGCAGAACCCCGCTTACCTGATTGACCCCTCCGAGGAGGTTTTCGACCAGTGGCAGGAGGCTGCGGGCGGTCGCATCGTTAAGAGCGCCATGGCCGCCGAGCGCGACGGTGCCGCTGCTTATGCGGCTGCTCTGAACGCCAAGGGCGTGGTGACCAGCATCGGTCACTCCGACGCCACCTACGATGAGTGCATCGCCGCTATCAATGCCGGTGCCAGCTGCTTTACGCATACCTATAACGGCCAGCGCGGGCTGCATCACCGTGAGCCCGGTGTCGTGGGTGCTGCCATGTCTACGCCCGAGACCTACGCCGAGATCATCTGTGACGGCAAGCACGTAAACCCTGCCGCCATCAAGGCGCTGCTGCAGGCAAAGGGCTGGCAGCACACGGTACTCATCACCGACTGCCTGGGTTGCGGCGGCATGCCCGAGGGCAGCTACACCAGTGGCGGCATGGACGTCATCATGAAGGACAACCTGTGCTGGCTCGCCGACGGCAAGAGCATTGCCGGCTCGGTGCTCACGCTTGCCCAGGGCGTCAAGAACATCGTCGACTGGGGCATCGCCAGCGCCGATATCGCCATTCGCATGGCAACTGAGGTGCCGGCACGCTCCGCGCACATCGAGGATAAGTGCGGCAGCATCATGCCGGGTCGCGACGCCGACTTTGTCGTGTTCGACCATGAGCTCACCCTCGTCGAGACGTATGTTGGCGGCCAGAGCGTCGGCAACGCCTTTACCGAGTAACGATAGAAAAAGACGGCGGGCCCGAATCTGCTCGGACCCGCCGTATGGGTTAAACGCTCAAAAGCACCTTAACAGTTACAGCTTGTTAGCGATCTTCTTTGCCGTGCGCTTGACGCCGGCCACAAGACCCCCCGCGGGATGCTCCTTTTCGTATGCTAGACGCTTCTCGCGCTTGGCGTACTCTTCGACGATGATGTCGCCATACTCGTCTTCGATCTTGTCGAAGAAGTCGACGGCGCCCTTAATTTCCTCAGCGGTCGGGTGTCCCTTCTGGACGCCGCCGGTAATCTTGAACGGACCCCACGTGTCAAATCCGGGGCAGCCGTAGACACCCATAAAGATGGCCTGCCTCATGCGGCAGATGCCATCGATATCCTTGCCGTACCACTTGTTTTTGCCACCGTAGGTCATAAGGCCAAACACCTTGTCCTGCGGCTGCAGCACGTTCGTGAGCACTCGTGCCATGTCCTTGTCGATCTCGGAGTAATAGATGCCCGTGGCGACGCCAATCAGATGGTATTCGTGCAGGTCGGGGTACTCGTTTTTGCCAAGCGCCTTGACGTCGAGGGTATCGATCTCGGGGTGTGCCTCGACGATGGCGTCCACGAGCTTTTTCGTATTGCCGTGATGGCGCGAGGCGTAGAGGATGATGGTTCGCATAAGAAGGCCTTTCAGCTGTAATTGCATCAATGTCTGTATGGTACCCCGTTACATGGCTGGGATACCGGACGCATCGATGAACGTGCGGGTTTGTCCTTTGGTTAGGGCCGAGACGGGTACTTGCGAGCAAAAAGCAGTTGTTCGAAAGGATGGGCAATGGAATACGCTCTCTCCAACGATTCGATTTCTATTAAGGTGTCCACGGCTGGTGGTTCGTTTACCTCGATCGAGGCCGGAGGTCGCGAGTATCTGTGGCAGGGCGATCCCGCCGTGTGGTCCGGCCAGGCACCGATTTGCTTCCCGATTTGCGGAGGCTTGCGCGATAACAACGCCATGACGTTTGCCGGGCATCATGTAAAGCTCGCTCGCCATGGGTTTGCGCGCAAACAGGAGTGGAAGCTGCTGAGCCAGAGCGAGAGCGAGCTGGCGATGTGCCTGGCTTCGGAGGATAACGCCGCGCTGCTGAGCGATTATCCGTATCCGTTTAAGCTTGTCGCCCGCTATACGCTCGAGGACGCTGCCGTGCGCGTTTCCTACGAGGTCACCAACGAGGGCACCGAGGACATGCCGTTCTTTATCGGCGGTCATCCCGGCTTTAGGTGTCCGCTCGATGAGGGCGAGGCCTATACGGACTACGAGTTGCGCTTTGAGAAAGACGAGGCTGCGGAGCTCTGCACCGCCGTTCCCTCGACTGGATTGATTGACGTGGCAAACCGCTCCAAGAACCCCATGGTGGGAAAGACGCTGCCCCTGTCGCACGAGCTCTTCGATTTTGCGGAGACCATCTTTGACGTGCTCGAGAGCCGTCAGGTCACGCTTTCCAAAAAGGGCGAGGACAAGGGCGTCCGCCTGAGCTTTGAGGGCTTCCCATATCTCATTGTGTGGAGCAAGCCCGAGGGTGATTTTGTGGCGGTTGAACCCTGGGGCGGCCTTTCGACCTGCTCCGATGAGGATGACGTGCTTGAGCACAAGCGCGGCTGCCTTATCGCCAAGCCCAAAGAAACCATCGTGCGCTCGTTCACGATTGAGATTCTGTAGTCGCATGTAGCCAATTCGTTTTGCAAGGCATAAGGAGCCTGCGAGATAAGGAGCTAAAAATGATCCTCACCGTTACGATGAACCCGTCCGTCGATACGCGCTATCAGCTCGATGAGCTCATTATCGACGACGTCAACCGCGTGACGCCCGAAAAGACCGCCGGCGGTAAGGGCCTCAACGTGGCCCGTGTGCTGGGTCAGCTGGGCGACGACGTTGTGGCAACAGGTCTGCTCGGCGGCCACATGGGCGCCTATATGGCCGAGCTCATGGATGCCAACGGCATTAAGAATGATTTTGTGCCCATCAAGGGCGAGACCCGCATCTGTCTCAATATCCTTCATGCTGGCAACCAGACCGAGTTGCTCGAGAGCGGCCCGACGATTGCCCCCGAGGAGCTCGATGCCTTTACCGCCAAGTTCGCCGAGCTTGCGAGCAAGGCCGATGTCGTTACCATCTCGGGTTCGCTGCCCCGCGGCGTCGAGGCGGACTACTACGCCAAGATCACGGGCATTGCAGAGAACGCCGGCGCCAAGGTGCTGCTCGATACCTCGGGCGCTTCGCTCGAGGCTGCGCTCAAGTCCGAGGTCAAGCCTGAGCTGGTTAAGCCTAACCTGACCGAAATTAACGGCCTTCTGGGCACGAGCTTTACCACCGACGATGTGGACGAGCTCCGTTCCGCGCTCGCCTCTGACGCCCGCTTCTCCGATATCCCCTGGGTCGTCGTATCCATGGGCGCTGCCGGCTCCGTTGGTTTCCATAACGGCCGTGCGTTCCGCGCCAAGACCCCCGATATCCCCGCCGTTAACGCTACGGGCTCTGGCGATTCGACCATTGCCGGCTTCGCACATGCGATTGCTGCCGGCGCCGACGACGAGACGGTGCTGCGTACCGCCAACACCTGCGGCAAGCTCAATGCCATGGATCCCATGACTGGCCACTTGGTTATGGATCGTTGGGACGAGGTTTACAACGGCGTTGTCGTGACCGAGCTGTAGGAGCTTGTGCTGCGGCCCCGGCATCGGTTGCTAGCTCATGTCGACGACAAGTGCGATAGCATTATGTCGGGGCGCGACGCCGACGTTGTCGTGTTCAATCCCGACCTTACCCTGGTCGAGACGCATGTGGGTGGCAACAGCGTCGGTAATGCGTTTGCCGAGTAGCCGCCAAAGAAACGATCCGAGAGGGGATTTAGATGATTTACGGTGCATTGGGCGATATTGAGGAGTACCGTGGAATGCTCAAGGGCCTCGACGTGCTGATCGATTGGCTCGAGGAGAACGATCCGGCGGAGCTCGAGGTCGGCAGCCATCCGATTTTGGGCGACAAGGTCTATGCGAACGTCATGGCTCCCACGACGCGTCCTGAGGCCGAGGCTCACTATGAGACGCATCAGCGCTATCACGACCTGCAGATCGATGTC
>UQYA01000118.1 GCA_900545165.1 uncultured Collinsella sp. | reverse complement strand
CGGTCTTTCATGCAGCAGGGGCTCTCAATGTTTTTATGTCCTGCTCATATCGTCTGTACCGGCAGTTTGGGACACTCCTTGCTTCAAGAGGCTGGCGTGCGTCAACCTATTCTCGTTGCAGTAAAAAATCGCCCCGTTCTTGGTTGAGGACGGGGCGATTCGTCTTTTGGACTTGTGCAGCCAGGCTTATGCAAAGCGGGCGACGAGCTCCTGGAGCACGTCGGTCATCTTGACGAGCGAACTGACCGGGACGAACTCGTTGACGCCGTGGTAGCAATAGCCGCCGGTGGAAAGGTTGGGGCAGGGCAGACCGCGGAACGACAGCTGGGCGCCGTCGGTGCCGCCACGAATCGGCAGCACTTGGGGCTCAACGCCGCAGGCAAGGTAGGCTTCCTTGGCAACATCAATAAGCTCGGGATAGTCACGAACGATCTCGGCCATATTTCGATACTGCTGCTTAATCTCGACCGTCACGCGCTCCTCACCCAGACGCTGGTTGAGCATCGAGGCGGCGGCATCAATAAGGTCGAGTTTCTGCTGGAACTTGGCGGCGTCATGGTCGCGGACGATATAGCGCGCTGTGGCGTGATCGACGGTCGCAGATACACCCTCAAGGTGATAAAAGCCCTCGTAGCCTTCCGTATACTCCGGGCGCTGCGCGTAGGGGAGCAACGCGTTGAAGTCGCAGAACAGATTGCCTGCGTTGACCATACGGCCCTTGGCGTCGCCCGGGTGGATGGACTGGCCCTCAAAGCGGACGGTCGCCTCGGCGGCGTTAAAGCACTCCCACTCCAGCTCGCCGATGGGGCCGCCGTCGACCGTGTAGGCGTACTTGCAGCCAAAGGCATCGATATCCAACAGCTCGGCTCCGTGGCCGATCTCCTCGTCAGGGCAGAAGCAAATGCCGAGTGTGGGATGGGGCAGAGAAGGGTCCTGAGCGATACGCGCGACAAGCGACATGATCTCGGCGACGCCTGCCTTATCGTCCGCGCCCAGCAGCGTGGTGCCATCGCTGCAGACCAGGTCCTCACACGCGAGGTCGTTCAGGGCGGGAAGCTTGGCGGTACTCATGGCAACGGGTTTACCGTCAACCGTGCCGCAGACCAGGTCGCCGCCTTCGTAGTGCACGATGTGCGGCTTCACGCCGGCGCCCGGTGCAACTTCGGTGGTGTCGAGATGGGCGATCAGGCCCAGGGCGGGCTTGTCCTCAGCGCCCGCACTTGCTGGGATATGCGCGCAGACATAGGCGTGCTCGGTCACGTGGGCATCTTCCGCACCAAGCTCGCGCAGTTCTTCAGCCAGTACGTTGGCAAGGTCAAACTGAACGGCGCTCGAGGGTACCTGGTCGCAGTTTGCATCCTCGGACTGCGTGTTGATCTGGACGTAGCGCAAAAAGCGCTCGAGGACATCGGGGCTCGTGGTGGTGTTTTCCATAAAGACCGCTCCAATCTTGGTCGTCGTGTGCAACAAGAACTCTAGCACGGTATGCCACGGCATACCACGACGCTTGGATGGGGTAGAATCAGCCATTGAATGCAGAAGGGACGGAAGATCATGGATACGACAAATAGCTCGCGCGAACTACATCTGACGGTGGCGAACGAAGACTACTTGGAGTGCATGGTTCGCATTGAAAGCGAAGAGGGGGAAACCAACGGCGTGCGATCGGTCGACATCGCGCAGCGCCTTGGCGTCTCCAAGGCATCGGTCAATAAAGCGGTTTCGGCGCTCAAGGCATCCGAACTTGTCGAGCAATCGCACTACGGCAAGGTAGTCCTGACCGATCGCGGCCGCGAGGTTGGTACGGCTATCTGGTACCGTCATCGCCTCATCCGCACGTTTTTGGTTCAGGAGCTCGGTGTCGAATTTGAGCGAGCCGATTCCGAGGCCTGCATGATGGAGCATGCGCTTTCCGAGGACACGATGAACCGCTGGCTCGCCTATCTCGAAAAGCAGGGAATCAGCGTCGAGGAATAGCGGGATATATATGGATACGAGTTATTACAACCGTTTTGGTGCCGAGGAACTTACGCGCCGCTTGTCGAGCGAGACCTTGTTGGCGCAGGGTCCCATGGGCAGTGTTCTGTTGAGTGAGTACGATGCCGCCGACATTCCACCGGCGTTTTGGAATCTGGCAGAGCCGCAGACCGTTTCTCGTATCCATCGCTTGTATGTCGCCGCCGGCGCGCAGGTGCTCATTACCAACACCTTTCAGGCATCGAGCTATGCCCTCAAGCACGACCAGATTGCGCCGTCCGTGGCGGAGGTCAATCGCGGGGCCGTCGACGATGCCCGCCAGGCGCACCCTCAGCTGCTGCTAGGCTCGATGGGCCCGATCGGTATTGAGTGGTTTGCCGAGGACTCTGCCGAGTATCGTGAAATCCGAGGCATTGTGCGCGAACAGGCGCACGCCTTGCTCAATGCTGGTGTTGACGGCCTGCTGATCGAGACGGTGACGTCTATCCGTAATTTGCAGCCCATGCTTGCCGGCGCCCGAGATGCCGCCGACGGCATGCCTGTTCTGGTGAGTTTTGTCGTTGACGATAAAGGTGACCTGTTGGGCGATGGCCTCAACATCGAGGCAGCTGTTTTGTACGCCGAAAAACACGGCGCAAACTCGGTTGGTGTTAATTGCTGTTCGCTTGCGGCCGCGAACGCGGCGGTGCCGAGGATGGTTGCATCGGCGACTACTCCCGTCACGGTGCGTCCCAACGTGGGCGATCCGGTCCAGACTCAGGATGGCCCCGTATGGCACGAGAACCCCGAAGCTTTCGCGCGCGCATGCATCGAATGGAGACATGCCGGTGCCGCAATGGTGGGCAGTTGCTGTGGAACCACGGCAATCACTACGGCAGCGATGGCCGAGGCGCTCGATATATAAAGGGCAAAACCGCTCCATACGGGGCGGTTTTTTTATTGCTTGCATGTCCTCGGCAGCATTTGCCCAAATGGTGAATGCTGGTGCCGGCAGGTTGCCGAGTGCATGTTGCGGGTATACCCCATGCGTACCATGATCCAAACACTGTGAGGTGTCTGCGCGTGTGCGCGATAATTCATTTTGGAACTGACGGTTGGCGCGCTCGCGTCGATGAGGACTTCACTGCCGATAACGTTGCCCGTATCGCCGATGCCGTCGGCGAGTTGTGGCAAAAGACCAATCCGGGCAAAACGGTATATATAGGGTTCGACACCCGGCCCCTGGCGCGCGAGTTCGCTGAGCTTGCGGCGGGCGTGCTAGCAGCGCACGGGCTAGACGCCGTGCTCGCTTCGCGACCTGTCCCGACCCCTGCCCTTACGTGGGCGGCGGCTTATGACGGTGAGGCGTGCGGCGCGCTCATGGTGACGGGGTCCCATCATCCGCAGGGCTATCTGTGCCTCAAGATTCGCATGGGTGACGGCTCGACCGCCAACCAGGATGTCATCGAAGAGCTCGAAGAGACTATGGCTCCCGAGCCAATGGGGATCGAGGGGCAATATCGCACCGCGGATATCATTCCTGACTATATGCAGGCGGTGGCATCATTTGTCGATGCCGAAGCCATCCGCGCCGCGCACCTGCGCGTGGTTGTCGATCCCATGGGCGGCGCAGCCCAGGGCTATCTAGCCGACTTGCTGCGCGAGCTTGGCGTTGAGGTGCACGAGATTCACGCCGGGCAGGCGTCTGACCAAGAAGATATCTGCCCCGACCCCGTTGAGCCTTGGGTGGACGCTTGCGAGCGCACGGTTATCGATGACGAAGCTTGCGCTGGCCTGGTGACCGACGGCGACGCCGACCGTATCGGTGCGGTTGACGAGCGCGGCAGATATATACATCCGCATCAGATCATGGCGCTCGTTTTGGGCGACTTGGTTCAATTTCGTAATTTGGAGGGGCGCGTCGTCGTCAATCTTTCGTGCTCGACGCTCGTGCGTCGCATTGCCGAGGCGCTTGGCTGCCGCGTGACCGTCAAACCAGTCGGTTTCAAATATATAGCGGCAGAGATGAAGAAGGGCGGCGTCCTCATAGGCGGCGAAGAAGCCGGTGGTATCGGCATCGCCGCGCATATACCCGAGCGCGATGGAATCCTCGCCTGTCTGATTCTGTGTGAGCTTATGGCAAAGACGGGCGCGCCTTTGGGCGTTCTGGTCGACCAACTCGAGGACAGTTTTGGTAAGACGAGTTACGGTCGACGTGATTTGCGCCTTGAGGCCGAAGATGCCGAAACGTTACGAACCCTGCTGCCGGGCATAAACCCCAAGTCGATTTGTGGCAAGGTGCCGCAAAACGTTAGTCATATGGATGGCTTGCGTTTGTCATTCGAGGATGACACGTGGCTGCTGGTCCGTCCTAGCGGGACCGAACCAGTGGTGCGCGTCTACGCCGAGGGGTTCTCGGTGGAAGAACGTGATGAGTTGCTCGATGCTGGCTGTGCTTTAGCTAGGGGGACGTATCCGCTTTAACCATGAGACTGCCTTATATAAAGAGATGCTCGGCGAGCGGTAGGTAACGGCTGGCAAACGTTAGTCGGATCCCAAGATGTGTAGGAAATGTGTACGCCCAGATTCCCGCCCACGGCGCCCCTCCGGTCTGGCAATATATCTCCTTGCCGCGCGGCCCGGTCGGACCGGATCAGCCGCGCAGGCGTGCACCTTGAGAACCGGATACTGCGAGGATGGACACTTCAAGTGTC
>UQYA01000117.1 GCA_900545165.1 uncultured Collinsella sp. | reverse complement strand
TCGGCAGCGTCAGATGTGTATAAGAGACAGCTGCACGCCCGGGATCGTGCGCTTGTAGGGCTGCTCGGAGAGCTTGACCACCGGCGTCCACGGGTCGGCCTCGCTCGCACGGCGGGCGGAAAGCTTGTACACGCCGCCCAGCGCCGGCTGGTCGTAGCAGGTCGCGAGCTTGGTGCCCACGCCAAAGCTATCGATGGGCGCGCCCTGGTCGAGCAGCGACTGAATCGTGTACTCATCCAGATCGTTAGAAACCGAGATCCCCACATAGGGCAGGCCCTCGGCATCGAAACGACCGCGGACATACTTGGAGAGCTTGGCGAGGTCGCCCGAGTCAATGCGAATAGCCGACAGGCGCTCGCCCGCCGCCTCCATCTCCTTGGCAACCGTAATGGCATGCTCGCAGCCCTCGCGCACATCGTAGGTGTCGATGAGCAGCGTGCAGTTCTTGGGGCTCGACTTGGCAAAGGCGCGGAAGGCCTCGAGCTCGGAATCGAAGCTCATCACCCAGCTGTGCGCATGCGTGCCAAAGACGGGAATACCGTAGCGGCGGCCGGCGAGCACATTGGACGTAGAGGAGCAGCCGGCGACGTAGCTCGCGCGCGCAACGGCCAGGCCGCCATCGGGACCCTGGGCTCGGCGCAGGCCAAACTCGGCCACGGGACGGCCGTCCGCCGCCAGCACCACTCGCGCCGTCTTGGTGGCGACAAGTGTCTGGAACCCGACGATGTTGAGCAGCGCCGTCTCAAGCAGCTGGCACTCGAGCGCAGGACCGGTGACGCGCACCATGGGCTCGCGTGGAAAGACGAGCTCGCCCTCGGGGACGGCGTCGATATTTACATGCGCACGAAAATCGCGCAGGTAGTCGAGGAATGCGGACTTGAACATCGCGCCGCCGGCCGGGGCCTGGAGCGAGGCGAGGTAGTCGATATCCTCGGGCGTAAAGCGCAGATTCTCGACTAGCTCGGGCAGCTCGGCGGTGCCGCACATGACGGCATAGGCGCTGCCAAAGGGATGGTCGCGGTAAAACGCGGTAAAACAACCCTGCTCATTGGCCTTGCCGCTCTCCCACAGGCCCTGGGCCATAGTGAGTTCGTACAGATCGGTGAGCATTGCGATGTCGGTGGGATGAGAGATATCGGTCAAAGCCATGGGGCGACCTTTCGGATGTGTGGTGCAGAATTTGAGGGTTGGACGAGAGCAGAGCATGCGGACATGACGCCCGATGCAAATCGGTTAGAGCAGGCCCATGCTGGTCAGGATCGTGTAGCCCATAAAGATGACAAACGCGATGAGGGCAAGGACAATGATGATTTTTTGAGCCGGCGCCATGCCAGGAATCTCGTTCTCGCCCGTAGGTTCCTTGGAGGTAACCATGCGCTGGGCAAAGGTCATCTCGCCACGGCTCGGCTTGGGCTCGACGGACTTGGGACGAGCGGCCTTTTTAGGCTGAGGTTTGGGCGCGGCAGGTGCAGGCTTCGCTGCAGCGGGCTTGGGTGCGGGCGCGGGCTTGCGCTCGGATGCGGCGTTCGAGGCGACCTCCTCGGCCTTCGCACGCTCGGCACGCAGGGCAGCCAGCTCTTCGCGCTCGCGACGGGCCTCTTCCCGAGCCTCGCGGCGGGCCTTCTCAGCGCGGAGCTCTTCCAACTCAGCGCGCTCCTCGTCGGACAATGGTTGGGACTCAAGCTCGGCCATGGTATAGCCCTTTCTTTTAAAAAAAGCCGCCGACACAATGTCAGCGGCTTATCAAATCCAAGGGTGGAGACGAAGGGAGTCGAACCCTCGGCCTCTGCCATGCGACGGCAGCGCTCTCCCAACTGAGCTACGTCCCCAGGACAAGTCGATATTTTACCTACGGCTCGCCAACTGTCAACGCCCAATAACCAGTCTTTTTGGAGCGCGGCTATTTTGACAACTTTTCGAACAGGCGATCCTCTCGATGATTTTTTAATCCCCGTCCCAGAAAAATCATCGACGGACGCACTACTTTGCGCTGGTAAGAACACCGGTGGTGTCGAAGGCCGGGGTGAAGCTCTCGTCTACCGCGCCTCCCTCTTGCCAGAACATCGTCGTAAAGCCCAGGTCGTCGGCATGGTCGAGCACCTGTTCGTACTCCTCGCGCGTCACGGCACGCGCCAGGTCGTCGCCCTGCTCGCGCATAAGCGCATTGGGCGTGTACTGGTTCATGACCGAGATCGGCACGTCGCCCACCGTCTGCCACACCAGGTCTAACACGCGGCACGAGTCATCCGCATGCCCCGGCAGCACCAGGTGGCGCACGATGATGCCGCGCTTCATGAGCCCGTCGTCATCCACCAACTCTCCCCCGCGGCGATTGATCTCGCGCGCCATCTGGGCCAGACCCGACACGGCCACGCGCGGGTAGTCCTTAATATGAGAAAGCGACTGCGCAAGCGCCGCATCGGCATATTTAAAGTCGGTAAGCCACACATCGATCAGGTCGCCCAGCGCGGCCACGGCACTCGCGCGCTCGTAACCGCTCGTGTTGTAAACGATTGGGATGACCAGCCCGCGCGCCCGTGCCGCGGCAATCGCAGCCGGCAGCAGATGCGCGTAGTGTGTCGCCGTCACCAAATTGATGTTGTTGGCACCCTGGTCTTGCAGTTCCAGCATAATCTCGACCAGGCGCTCAGGCGAAATCTCAAGGCCAAAATTGCCGGTCGAGATCTCGTGGTTCTGGCAGTAGATACATTTGAGCGAGCAGCCGCTAAAGAAGATCGTGCCCGAACCGGCCTCGCCCGAGATAGGCGGCTCCTCCCACATATGAAGCGCGGCGCGGGCCACCTTGAGCGTGTCGTTAGCACCGCAGACGCCGTGCGCGCCCTCATCGCGCGTCGCACCGCAACGGCGCGGACACAAATGGCAGGCGGGCGAAAAAAGTTCGGTCAACGACGTCGGCATAAAACCATGCTCCAAAACAACGATTCAGCAGCTCAAACGTAAAGGAATCAACTCCACAGACGGCTCGAGCCCAAGGCGCCGTAATCGTCCGACACGATTTTTGTAATGTCAAGACTGGAATCGATAAAGTGCCGCTTTATGATGTAGGTATTCCGCCCCCCGCGGAGCAACTGGGTGAACCGTCGCGTTTATTTAGGGAGCCCACACAGTCGTACCTAGTACAGGTATCCTTCGTTGTTAAGGACGCTGGAACAGTCGATGAGGGCACCCACCTGTTTTAGGTGGGTTCATTTTCGTAACGTGGGGGGTGGTTTTCTTTTGCCGAAAATTGCCATTACAGTCCATATGGATCCACGCCGGCATCCCGACAAGCCATCGACAACATCCCAATATCTGGTAAGCGCGTGATTATCGCTGCGTGCAATTCCATGCACCCCCCTTGGTCGAGTATCATGGTTCAGCTATGCCCTTTGCGCATGGCGTTCTTCTGACCTTTTCCTTCGACGCTTGGCGGTTTTTAGATTCATGGCTTCATCCCCGAGCTACATACCGTACCTATGCGTGGCAGCGGCGGCCTTTATCACGACCTTCCTCACGGTACCCCTGGTCAAGCGCCTGGCAATCAAGCTCGACGCCGTCGACTATCCTTCTAAGCGCCGCATCAACACCAAGCCCATCCCGCGTTTGGGCGGAACGGCTGTGTTTTTGGGCCTGGCCGTCGCCTGCACTGTGCAAATCCTAGGCACCTGGTACCTGGGTTGGCCGCCCGTTTTGGTGCCCCACCCCCGTCTGCACATCAGCTACCCCATACTTGCGCTTTCTTTTACCGTTATCTTTGCGACCGGCGCTATCGACGACGTCTTCCAGCTCACGCCCAAGCAAAAGCTGGCCGGACAGGTCCTCGCCGCGCTTATCGCCTGCATGGGCGGCCTGCGGATCGGCGTCATCGTCAACCCGTTTGCTCCCGGCGAGATCATGCTCGGATGGCTCGCCTACCCCATTACCGTGATCTATCTGGTGGCATTCACCAACATCATTAACCTCATCGACGGCCTCGACGGCTTGGCCACGGGCATCTGCGGCATCGCATCGTTCACCATGTTTTCGATGGCTGTTCTCTCGGGCCGCATCGACGCCGCCGCGCTCTCCATTGCGCTCTTTGGCGCCTGTCTGGCCTTTTTGCGCTACAACTTCAACCCCGCAAGCATCTTCTTGGGCGACTCGGGGTCGTTGCTTCTGGGCTTTGCGCTGGGCTCCATCTCGCTGCTCAACGTGAGCCGCACCGCCGCACTCACCTCGCTTATCATCCCGCTCATCGTTGCCGGCGTGCCCATCATCGACACGTTTAGCGCCATTGTGCGCCGTAAGCGCGCCCACATTAGCATCGGGCAGGCCGACAAGGGCCACATCCACCACCGCCTGATCCAAGAAGGCTACAACCAAAAACAGGCCGTGCTGCTCATCTATGCCTGGTGCATCATGCTTTCGGCCGGCGCCGCCGCGATTAACCAGGTCGAGGTGTCCATGCGCGTGCTCATCTTTACCGTGCTCGCCATTGGCTCGGCGGCCTTCGCCAAGCATCTACATCTATTTGAGCCCGTGCTGCTCCACCATTACAACAAGCGCACGCACGAAGATGAGCTGGTCACCCCCGACGACCCCGCTTTTAAGCAGGAGGAGCAGGCAGCCGAGGAGCGCAAAGAAGAGCGCCACCACAAGCTCTAGGGCAAGCTGCCGAGGATGTGCCAGGGCACCGTTGGCCAAGCGCGGCCGCGCCGCGCCCATCGCACAAGCCACCCCTCTCCCGCCCCTCGCCTACTTACGCC
>UQYA01000116.1 GCA_900545165.1 uncultured Collinsella sp. | reverse complement strand
CAGATCTCGTTAAAGGTGAACCAGTAGGTCACCTGGTCGGCGTACTCCTTAAAGCAGAAGGTGGCAAAGTCCACAAAGGCGTCGATGGTCTCGCGGTTGAGGAAGTCGCCCTTCTCAAAGAGGGGAAGCGGCGTATCGAAGTGATGCAGCGTGACAAACGGCTCAACGTGGTGCTTGTGGCACTCGGCGAAGAGATCGTGGTAGAACTGGACGCCCTCGGGGTTGATTTCGCCGGTGCCGTTGGGGAAGATGCGGCTCCAGGCGATGGAGAGACGAATGCCGTTGATGCCGAACTCCTCGCACAGTTCCAGATCGACGGGGTACTGGTTGTAGAAGTCCGAAGCGGGATCGGGGGAAAAGCGCCCCTGGGCCTCCAGGAAGTCGTCCCAGGCAACCTTGCCCTTACCGTGAGTGCGGGTCTCGCCCTCTACCTGGTAGGCAGCAGTGGCGCCGCCAAAGACAAAGCCCTCGGGAAACTGCGCAGGCGGGTTAGTGACGCTAGCAGGGTTAACGGACATGATGATCCAATCGTCTAAATCGAAGGGCCAGCCGGTCTTGGATGGTCGGCTGGCCCTGAGCGTTACTTACTTCGAAAGCTGCTCGGAGACGAAGGCGAGAGACTTATCGCCGTTCTGGGAGAGCTCGATGTACTGCTTACCGCGGCAGGCGACGCACTTGTTGCCCACGCGCTCGCAGTCTTTCTGCAGGTCGGCCAGGTAGCTGGCGGCCTGCGGGGCCAGGACGACCAGGTCGAAGTCGGGGAGCATGTCAACGTGGTTGCCATAGGCCTCGGCAGCGGTCTCAAGATTGATGCCGCGCTCCTTGGCGGCCTTGGCCAGTGCGTTGGCGAGCAGGCCCGAGGTACCGCCGCCCTGGCAGAGCACGAGCACGCGCTTGCCGTTGAGGTCGCTGGCGGTCGTTGCCTCGGCAGTGGGCGCTGCGGGAACGGCGGGGGCATCGGACTTCACGGCCTCGGCAGCAGCGCCGGCGGCAACGCTCTTGGCGTCAGCCTTGCCCTGGAAGGCATCGTTAAGCTTGGCGGCCTTCTCGGCGTTCTTGGCGGCGAGCTCCTCCTGGGAGATCTCGGCCTCCTCGGCGCACTTCTGGGCGTCATAGGCACGGAAGAACGGGTAGTACAGAAGGAAGTCGACGACCAGGATGATGGCGAGCATCACAAAGGCGAGCGGCTGGAAGCCCAGGCCCATGATGGTGCCGATGGGGCCGGGGACGGTCCAAGGCAGGGTGTACATAAAGCCGTTCATGCCCAAGAAGTCGATAAAGATCTTGAGGATCCAGATGTTGGCGATCGGGGCAAAGACAAACGGGACAAAGAAGACGGGGTTGAGCACGATGGGCGCGGCGAACAGCAGCGGCTCGTTGACGGCAAAGCAGACGGGGACGATGGCGGCCTTACCGACGGCGCGCATCTCCTGAGACTTGGCCAGGAAGCAGAACATAAAGACCAGGACGAGCGTGGCGCCGGTGCCGCCCATGCAGACGACGAAGTACTGGGCACCCTGGGTCAGGACAGCGGAAGCGTGCTGGCCAGCCTGGAACGCAGCTAGGTTGTCGGTCATGTTGGCAACGAGGGCGGCGGCGATGGCGGGCTCGACGATCGAGGGGCCGTGGACGCCGACGAACCAGAACAGGCTCATGGCGCCGTAGATCACAGCGAGACCGATATAGCCGTCGGCAGCGGTGAACAGGGGCTGGAACACCTGGATGACGCCCTGGGCAAAGCAGAAGCCAAAGGCAGCGCGGAAGACGATGTCAAAGACCCAAAAGACGGTGATGCAGACGGAGAAGGGGATGATGTCCTTAAAGGTCTGCGAGATGTTGGGCGGAACCTGCTCGGGCATCTTGACGGTGATGTTGCGCTTGATAAAGAACTTGTAGATGATGCCGGTCACAAACGCAGCGATGAAGGCAGTCAGCAGGCCCTTGGAACCAAGGTAGGTGGTGTTGAAGCCGCTGGCGGCGTCCGTGGCGATGGTGTCGCTCGAAAGGAGCAAGAAGCCGATGATGGCCGCGCACATGCATGAGATAAAGTTGATCTGGTTGTTCTTGGGCAGGTCGCGGTTCTGAGCGTCGGCGAAGTGCTTGGCGGTGGTGGCGGCACAGGCGATTGCCAGGATGCCCATGGAGTAGTTGTAGCACTTCCACAGGGCGTTGTTGATGTCATCGGGCCAGTAGAAACCCCAGATGTTGGGGACCGAGGCTACGAGGCAGAAGATGGACGAGAAGATGATGATGGGGATGACGGAGATAAAGCCGTCGCGGATCGCCTTGAGGTACTTGTTGCGGGCGATCGCGTTGAAAAAGGGCTGGCCCTTTTCGATAGTGGCGATGAGTTGCTCCATGCAAAGCTCCTAAGAGTCGGTGGGTTAGCAACGATGGTAGCTTTTGGCGTTCGGTTGCCAAAATGTTGACGTTGCCATTTTGCGACACAAAAAAAGACGCGAACCGGTGGTTCCTGTGCCTGCGAACCGTCGATTCTTTGTGTGTAAACGTTTGAGCCGCCCGGTGGCTCTGTGTTTGCACAATGGCAACGTTAACATTTGGGCGACAAAAGCCGTTCGGGGAAGCAGAAATGTCGGTGAACGGTAGGTTTTGGGTGGTAAGCGTATTGCAGAGGCGGCGTTAGATATACTTGAAGGCGTTTAATATGACTGCGCAGGATGCCGTCAATGGCATCGTTGACACGGAAAGATCGACCAATGGCCGCTGTTAAAAAATCGGTTTCCGTTAAGGACGTGGCGCGTCTCGCGGGCGTCTCGGAGCAGACGGTCTCGCGTACGGTGCACGATTCACCCAGCGTGCGCCCCGAGACCAAGGAGCGCGTGCGTGCCGCCATGCGCGAGCTGGGGTATCGCCCCAATTTTGCCGGTCGATCGCTGCGCCGTGGCAAGTTTAAGACCGTCGGCGTCGCCATGTTCAACATTACCGGTACAGGCAACCTCGACCGTATGGAGGGCTTTGCTGCCGCCGCCGATAAGCACGGATACGCCATTACCCTCACGAAAGTAGATGGGCATCCGTATACCCTCGAGAGCGCATCGTCGCGCATGAGCGCACTGCCGGTGGATGGCATGGTCGTGATCATGAATCGCATGCCGGCGGACTTTGGAACCTTCGAGCCACTGCCCGGCATGCAGACAGTGCTCGTTACGATGTTGGAGCACCCGCTCTGTTCAACGGTCGATAACGACCAGTTCGATTGCTCGCGCCAGGTGGTCGAGTACTTGCTGGGGCGGGGGCACAAAACCGTGCACTTTATCTCGTGCCCCGAGCGCTCGCTTTCGGGCATGCGGCGCGAGGAAGGCTGGCGTGAGACATTGCGTGCGCATGGCATTGAGCCCCCGCAGCTCGTGCGCGGCGACTGGACGGCGCAGAGTGGATATGCTGCCGGCCAGGTGCTTGCGGATGATCCGACCTGCACGGCCATTTATGCCTCCAACGACGCCATGGCCTACGGCTGCATCCGTGGGCTCGAGTCGCGCGGGAAGTGCGTGCCCCAGGACGTGAGCGTGGTGGGTGTTGACGATAGCCTGGGCGATATCGTGCCCGACCGTCGCCTGACCACGGTGCGCTTTGACAACAAGCGCGTCGGCATGTGGGCGGTCGACAAGATTGCCGGCGCCGAGGGCGTTGAACCCGGTGTGGAGCACATGCTGTTTCCGGGCGTGCTCGTCGAGGGCGATACGGTGCGCGATTGGCGCTAGGGCGCGGGTCTGTTTGGGTTTCCGCTAATTGTGTTCGATATTGTTCAGATTGGTTTAAAAACCGTTCACGGACGAAAAGTGACCGTTCATAGCTCGAAATTACGTTTTGCGCTGTTCTTTTTTGTTTGAATGTTAATGTTTCTGTCATACAGAACGCAGCGCGTATGCCCGGACGCGATGCTCTCCATTGGTTCATATGTGAAAGGAACGCAACATGGCAACCAAAGAAGAAATCTCGATGGTTGGATTCGAGATTGTCGCATACGCAGGTGACGCCCAGACCGATCTGCTTGCAGCGCTCGATGCTGCTCGCGAGGGTGACTTTGAGAAGGCCGAGCAGCTGCACAAGGATGCCAGCGATGCACTCATCGGTGCCCACGACACGCAGACCAAGCTGCTTTCGCAGGAGGCCGGCGGTGGCGAGATGGAGATGACCTTCATCATGGCTCACGCTCAGGACACCCTCATGACCACTATGATCCTGGAGAAGCAGGCCCGCTTTACCATCGATGCCTACAAGCGCATCGCCGAGCTCGAGGCCAAGCTCGCCTAACGAGCCCTCACAACCAAGTCCCCTTCCAAAAGCCCTGCTGCAAACCCGCGGCAGGGCTTTTTCTGTCCTCCTCTCCGCAACTCATCCCGAGATAGTCATTGGGTGTTCCTATAGTTTTGTCAACCGTCGGGGCTACTCCCGGTAGGGCACCCGGTCGCGCATCACGGCGTATATCGCCCTGAGCCGCTTCCTCGCGACGGCCTTGAGTGCCCGCCCGTGCCCCATGCCCCGTGCCCTGCAGGCCCGGTAGTACTCGCCGTAGCGCCCCGAGGACCTCACCAGGCTGTTGCACGAGAAGATCAGCAGGGACTTGAGCCTCGCGTCGCCGCGCCTGGACGCCCTGACCGACCTCACCGACGTGCCGGAGCTCCTCACCCTCGGGGCTATGCCGCAGTACGAGGCCAGGTGGTCGTGGTCCGGGAAATGTTAGCGTCAATCTATTTTTCACCAGTTTCGCTAAACAGGCGCACCGTTCGCGC
>UQYA01000115.1 GCA_900545165.1 uncultured Collinsella sp. | reverse complement strand
CTACTACGCCGCGCAAAAGGCCCGCACGCTCATCACGCAGGACTACGACGCCGCGTATGCCAAGGTGGACACCATCCTCATGCCCGCCTCGCCGCGCACGGCCTTTAAGTTTGGCGAGATCAGCGACCCCACGCAGATGTACCTTTCGGACCTGTACACCATTTCGCTCAACATTTGCGGCAACGGCGGTATCTCGGTGCCGCTGGGCCTGGGCGAGGACAGCAAGCTGCCCGTTTCTGCCCAGCTGGTGGGTCCGGCCTTTAAGGACCGTCAGCTGCTCACGTTTGCCCGCGCCCTGGAGCGCGGCTTTGCCGATGCCGCCACGGGTGCGCCCGCGCTTTCCGTCGCGCCCGATTTTGCCGGGAAGGGAGGCGAGCTGTAATGAAGGAGCTTTCCGAGGTCCTGCAGGATTGGGAGGCCGTGATCGGCCTGGAGATCCATACCGAGCTCACCGCACTCGATACCAAGATGTTCTGCAACTGCAAGCTCAGCCACGATGACGAGCCCAACGCCAACGTGTGCCCGGTGTGCCTGGGCCTGCCCGGTGCGCTGCCGGTGCCCAACAAGCGCGCCATCGAGAGCATCGTCAAGGCGGGTCTGGCCACCAACTGCGAGATCCAGCGCCACTCGATGTTCTATCGCAAGCACTACTTCTATCCCGATATGGCCAAGAACTTCCAGACCACGCAGGGTCCGGTCGCCTTTGCCATGTACGGTCACCTGGACCTGGACGTGACCGGTCGCGGTGCCGCCGAGCGCCCCGATTGCGCGTTTGGCGAGGCCGAGGCCCAGAGCCTGGCGAGCGCCTCGGCCAACGCCGAGGGCCTGTCCACGTCCATGACGTCGACCATGCGCGAAGGCAATCAGCGTGCCGGTCACCTGGCCAGCTACGATGCGTCCAACCTGCAGATGCCCGAGCGTCGCGAGGACGGTTCCTACACGGTGCCCATCCGCATCCTGCGCATCCACATGGAGGAGGACGCCGCCAAGATGGTGCACGTGGGCGGTGCCGAGGGCCGCATTACAGCCGCGGCCGAGTCGCTCGTTGACTACAACCGCTGCGGCACGCCTTTGATTGAGCTCGTGACCGAGCCCGACTTGCGTACGCCCGAGGAGGCTCGCCTGTTTATGGAGAAGCTCCGTCGCATCTTTGTGACGCTGGGCATTTCGGATTGCTCCATGGAGAAGGGTTCCATGCGCTGCGACGGCAACGTGTCGCTGCGCCGCCGTGGCGAGACCAAGCTGGGCACCAAGACCGAGCTCAAGAACCTCAACTCGTTTAAGAGCCTGCATGATGGCCTTGCCTACGAGATCTGCCGTCAGGCCGAGGTGCTCGAGGAGGGCGGCATCATCTATCAGGAGACCCGCCACTGGGAACCCAGTCGCAAGCGCACCGTAGTCATGCGTGTGAAGGAAACGGCAGACGACTATCGCCTGTTCCCCGATCCCGACCTGGCGCCGTTCGATCTGGACGACGAGTTCATCGACCGCTGCCGTGGCGAGATTCCCGAGCTGCCCGATGCCAAGCGCGCCCGTTTTGAGGCCGACTTTGGCATTAAGGCGGCCGATGCCGAGCAGATCGCCGGCGACCCCGAGTTCGCTGAGTTCTTTGAGGCTGCCGCTGCCGGTATGGCTGGCAAGGAGGCCCAGACGGTTGCAAATCTGCTGGTGAACGAGATGATTGCCTACCTTAAGGGCGCGAGCGTGTCGCTCGCCGAGTCTGGCATCGCGCCGGCTCAGGTGGCGGCGCTCGCCAAGCTGCTGGCGACGGATGCCATTAGCTCAAACCAGGCGCACGAGGTCTTTGAGGCCATGGCCCAGACCGGTGACGACCCCAACAAGATCGTCGACGAGCGCGGTATGCGTCAGGTGAGCGACGCCGGCGCACTGCAGCCGATCGTGGACGAGGTGCTGGCAAACTGTGCCGATCAGGCGCAGCAGTATCGTGACGGCAACCAGAAGGTCATCGGCTTTTTGGTGGGCCAGTGCATGAAGGCGAGCCGCGGCAAGGGCAACCCGAAGCTCTTCAACGAGTTGCTGAGAACGTCGCTCTCGTAAGCGGGAACCCGGGAGCCCCGGCAGGGCGGGTGCTTCCTCAAAATTTCGAACAGTCCTGCGCAAGACGAAGGCCACATTAAGTGGCCTTCTTTGCGTGCGGAACTCATTTTGAGCAAGTACCCGCCCTGCCGGGGCTCCCGGGTTCTGCAACGACTCGGCCGTTCGGGTCAGGTGGGGCTGAATGGAATAGAGTGAATGGGCGCGCCGTTGGCGCGCCCATTGTTTTGAAGGGAACTCATTGAGAGGCAAGGCCCTGCGCCCGGCCCCTCGGTTCCGTGACGACTCGGCCGTTCGGGTCAGGTGGGCTGAATGGAATTTGGTGAATGAGGGTGCTGTTGGCGTCCTCATTTTTTGTGGATGGGGCGCAGGGACGGTCCCCTTGGTTACAGCGCTCCCCAAGATTTCCAAAAAGTTAACCTTTGTTGACCTCAATAGTTAGATAAACTAAACTATTTTCTAAAAGTGTGCTCGAGCAAACTTGTTTACTCGGGTGCTGAGGCACCGTGCCGCGTCCAATGCGGCAAAAGGGAGAAGCAACATGAAGAAGTCGACGTTCAATACCCTGCTTGTCGGTGGCGGTTTTCTGCTTGGCACGGCCGGCATCAAGCTGCTCACCAGCGCTCCGGTAAAGAATGCCTGCGTGCAGGGCATTGCGTGCGGCATGCGCGTCAAGAACTGCTACCAGGACATGGTCGAGCAGGCCAAGGCCAATGTCGATGACATGGTTGCCGAGGCTGCCTACATCACCCAGAGCGAGGCCGCTGCTGACGAGGCAGCCGAGTAACGCTCCCAGGCACAAACTATGAGATTCTCGATTATTAGCGAGATCCCCGGCAGGACCCGTCTTCAATTGGCGGGTCCTGTGCCAGAGAGCGATCTCGATGCACTTCTTAAGCTCAGCGGCGATATCGACGGCGTGCACAAGGTGCGCGTTTATGGCCGTATTGGCCAGATGGCGCTCGAATACGACGAGCCGCGCCGCGATGCCGTGCTGGCCGCCGTCGGTGCGCTCGATGCCCAGGCCATTGCCGACGCAAAGACGGGTTACGTGATGCAGCTTGAGCCGCGCAAGCACAAGCTCGTCATGGATCTTGCCACACTTATCGGCGCCCACTACGCGCGCCGCTGGTTCTTACCGACGCCTCTGCGTGCGGTGTTTGTCGTGGCCGGTTACATGGCATTTTTGCGCGCTGCTCTCCGTGAGCTGGCGCGGCCGCGCCTGACCGTTCCCGTGCTCGACGCTTCGGCCATCGGCATTTCGTTCGTCAAGCGCGATGTCGACACCGCGGGCCAGACAATGTTCCTGCTCAACGTGGGCGAGCTGCTCGAGGACTACACCCGCGCCATGAGCGAAAACGAGCTCATCAACTCGCTGCTCGATGTGCCCGACAAGGCGCAAAAGGTCGTCGGTGACACCGAGGTAAGCGTTGCCGCGACCGAGCTTGAGCCCGGCGACTTGGTAGCCGTGCGCACTGGCATGTCCATCTGCATCGACGGCGTGGTCGAGCAGGGGAGCGCCATGGTCAACCAGGCGACCCTGACCGGCGAGCCGCTGGCCGTCGAGCGCAGCGTGGGCGACGACGTGTTCGCCGGAACCGTCGTGGAAGACGGCGGCATCTTGGTGCGCGTGCGCGCCAACACGGCTCAGACCAAGCTCCGCTCGATCGTCTCGCTCGTGCAGACGGCCGATTCGCTCAAGTCCGAGGGCCAGTCGCATATGGAGGACCTCGCCAACAAGATCGTCCCGTGGAACTTCCTGCTCGCGGGCCTGGTTGCGCTCACCACGCGTAGCCTCATTAAGACCTCGGCGGCGCTGATGGTCGATTACTCGTGCGCACTCAAGCTCACGGGCTCCGTCGCCGTCATGACTGCCATGAGCGATGCTGCCAAGATGGGCGTCATGGTCAAGGGCGCCAAGTACTTTGAGTCGTTTGCCAAGGCCGACACCATTGTGTTTGATAAAACCGGTACGCTGACCGAGGCGCAGCCGCGTCTTGCCTGCGTGCTCACCACCGACGGCTGGAGCGAGGACGAGGTCCTGCGCCTTTCCGCTTGCTTGGAGGAGCATTTCCCCCATCCGGTAGCGCGTGCCGTGGTCAACGCTGCCCGCGAGCGCGGGCTCGAGCACCGCGAGCGCCATGCCGCCGTCGAGTACATCGTGGCGCACGGCATCGCTTCGTCCATCGAAGGGCGTCGTGCCATCATCGGTTCCGCGCACTTTGTATTTGAGGACGAGGGCGCGCAGCTCGAGTCCGACATTAAGGAGCAGATCGAGTCCCAGATGCAGGGCCTGTCGCCGTTGTATCTGGCGGTCGACGGCACCGTTGTGGGCGTGCTCGGTATCGAGGATCCGCTCAAGCCCGGGGTCCGCGAGGCCATCGCCGACCTGCACGCGTTGGGCGTCAAACATGTCGTTATGCTCACGGGCGACTCCGAGCGCACGGCCGAGCGCATTGCGCGCGAGGCTGGTGTCGACGAGTTTAAGGCCGAGCTGCTGCCCGAGGACAAGTACGCGTATGTGGAGCGCATTAAGAGCGAAGGGCGCCACGTTGCCATGGTGGGCGACGGCGTCAACGATTCGCCGGCGCTCGGTTTGGCCGACGTGGGGCTGGCCATGGGCGGCGGAAGCGACATCGCCAAGGAGGTCGCTGATATCATCCTGACCGATACGGATCTGGCCGCAATCGTGCGCCTGCGCCGCATGAGTCAGGGGCTTATCGACC
>UQYA01000114.1 GCA_900545165.1 uncultured Collinsella sp. | reverse complement strand
CGAGATGCTCAGGAGTCTCGTGGGCTCGGAGATGTGTATAAGAGACAGCTCCGGACCCTCCTTCTTGAGGAACTCGGGCAGCAGGTTGTTCTTGGCCTCGATGGACACCGGGAACACAAACTGGTCGACGGTGTCGGCGGTCGACGTGGCCGGCGCGATCTCCACGCGGGCCGGGTCGCTCACCAGGTCGGTGATCTCGCCCACGGCCTCCTCGTCGAGGGTCGCCGAGAACAGCAGCGTCTGGCGCTCGGCCGGCGTCTCGCGCACAATACGACGGACGGCGGGTAAAAAGCCCATGTCGAGCATGCGGTCGGCCTCGTCGAGTACCAGCACTTTGACCTCGCCCAGGTGGCAGGCACCCTGCTCGATCAGATCGACCAGACGGCCCGGCGTGGCAACCAGGATATCGCAGCCGTACTTGAGTGCCGCGGTCTGCGGCTTGTAGCTCACGCCGCCCACGACGGTCACGGCAACATGGCCGGTGACGTCGGCGATCTTGCTCGCGACCTCGTCGATTTGCTGGGCAAGCTCGCGCGTAGGGGTGATGACGAGCATCACGGGGCCGCGGCCGTTGCCCTCGGGCTTCTTGGCACCGCGACGGCGGTTGCGGCCACCGCACTCGCGCACGGGTTTGGGAGGAGCGATGTGCTCCAGATTGTTCATGGTCGGCAGCAAAAAGGCGGCCGTCTTGCCGGTGCCGGTCTGAGCGGCGGCAAGCAGGTCGCGGCCTTCGAGCACCACAGGGATCGAGCCGGCCTGCACGGGCGTCGGCGCCGTGTAGCCCAGGTTCTCGATAGCACGGAGCATCTCGTCGGAGAGGCCCAGCTCGTCAAAGCCAGGCAGGCTCTCGGTAGCGGACTCGACGGCCTGGGCAGCATTGGCCTCATCGGCGGCATCGAAGGCAGCCTGGGTCATGGCCTCGCGGGCCTCGTCCAGGATCTCGGCGTCGGTGACGTCGGATACAGAATTACGCATATGTTGTTGTTCCTTATCTGCACGCGCAATGGGCACGGCATGCGGCCGCGCGGGCGTGCTTGGTAGTGCGCTAATACATACAAAAACGGGTGCGCACAGAGAGGACGTTGCTCAGCACGCTGGCGATCGCTTTGGCAGCCCTATCACGCGCCGTCCAGACGCAGCAGCTCTAAGCGATGGAGCAGATTCGCCGCCGGTTAGTATACCCGTACTCCGTATGCCCCCACGTAAACCACAGATGACGAGGCGGACGAGGTGAGCCCGGCTGATTGTCTCAATCTGTAACAGTTAACGAGTAAAATCGGCCTTAATTGTTATAGATCAAGACAGAGGGGGATTTCCGTTCAGTCCAAACCAAATCTCTCGCTCTTCCTGCAATTTCGAACATGTGGCCTATAATGTTGCTTTGGTTACGCTATATATTGCGCGGCCATTTAATACGTCGCCCACCGGGGGCCATTAATTCCTATCGCCATATTGGCTAGGAAACAATCAAAGGAGGTATCCGTGGCAGCAGAGACGCCTTGCTCGGTCCTCTATAACGATATTCGCTCGTTCGGCGGTCTTAAACATCTCGAGATCGCCCGAATGCTTATCAATGGAAACTCTTATCTCGGCAGTACCCTGCTCGAGAAATGCTCTTCCAACCGCTCGTATCTCACCCGTTACATCGTCCATCGCAAGCCTGACCAGTGCGCGCCCTCCATCTACAGCGACTTTACTGTCACCACGCTCAACCTTTCCTCGGCAATCTGCAGCAAGCTCGGCGGCGGCGAGTCCGCCTATCGGGCAATCGCCGAGCACTATCGCGGTCCGGCCGCCAACGAAATGATGTCGGCTCTCACCAGCTACAAGCTGGACAGCCGCCTATATGCAAATGCCCTCAATCGCATCGACAACTTTGACGGCAATGCCGTGCGCGAGAAAAGCACGCTTTACCTTATGCTCTTTGTGGCAACGGGCGCACTTGCCGACCCCGTTCAAGGCGTGGCCACCGTCGAGCGCTTTTGCGACAGCAAGACGGGCGGGCACTTTGGCACCACCGAAACTACCGTCGGGCGTGGCTTTATGAGCAGCCTGGAGCAGCCGCGCGCCGTTGCTCCCAACCTCGGTCTGCTCAGGACACATGCCGACAACTGCGTCGACATGCAAATCCATCCCCTCACACGCGATCCGCGCGGCACCGTGATTGGTTCTTTGCCCAAAACCTCGCCCAGCATCACCGATGTGGGAGCCGACGCATCGCGCGAGCATCTTCGCATTTGGCTTGAGGGTGAGCACTGGTACGCCCAGGGCCTTGGATCGACCAACGGCACGGTGCTCGAATCGGGTGCAGGCGACGGCGATATCGTAATCGAGCCGCCCCGCGACCAACGAGAGCCCGGCAAAGTCTATCCCCCCGTGGAAATCGCCAACAGCGACAGACTTCATTTGGGTCTCTATACAACGTTTCTCGTTATTGTGGACTAGCGCGGACGGCGATCGAAAGACGGTCACCGTCCGTCTTTCGTCTTCTACCTTCTGCGTCGTAAACGACAATACTCAGCGGCATACGTGGGCAGTGCGGCTATCATGGTATTTTACCGATATCCGCACTGCCCACGTATACGCGCGGCAACCCATGCCAGACAAAGGAACGCCATGGATACTACCGATAGCGCCTATGGCGACAAACTCATCCATCTCGACACGTTCGATACCGCCGTGGCAGTCGACCCCAGCGCCGAGGATGATGCCAAGCGCCGGTTTATGACGCTTATTCTCCAGACGGCCCACCGCGACGACGGCAATATCGGGCACGTGCTGCGCGCGACCAACACGAACGGCGAGGTCTTTGCCGTCAAACTACTCAAGGACAACGCCATCCTTTCCGGCCAGACGCCCGATCGCTCCGCCGAGCAAGCGGCTGCGCACCTGGCCAACACCGCCGCGCTGTTCGAGGAGTACCGTCATCTGTGCACCGTCTCGCACCTGCGTGGATTTCCGCGCGTCTATGGCTATGGGTCGTGCGAGGACGACCCACTCATCCTCATGGAGTGGGTCGAGGGCACCTCGCTCAAGCAGGCGCTGCCCTTGCTTCCGCACCATGCCTCGGGCGGGCTAACCACCCAGATGGTGGCCGCCGTTGGAAACGCCGTGCTTCGCGCACTCCTGATGACCCAGGGACTCGTGAATCCGGTCGTCCATCGCGACCTGTCGCCCGCCAATATCATGTTCCGTACCACCAGCCGAACGCTCGAGCAGCAGATTGCCGATTGCTCCTTTGACCCCTGTCTCATCGACATGGGCTCCGCGACCATTGCCCTCGGCGACGACACGATCACCCGCCGCGCCGACATCTGGCGCTTTGCCACACCCGCATACGCCGCGCCCGAGATGCTCACACAGGATATCGAAGGCATCGCAGCCCTTCGCCGCTCGCCCGCCATCGACGTCTACGCGCTATCGAGCATTCTGTACCAGCTCTACAGCGGTCGTAAACCGTTCGATGTCGAGTCGACAGGTGCCGCGGCAACCGGCTCGTTCTACCTCATAAAGACCAAGACCAAGCCGGCACCGCTCGAGCCGCGATGCAATGACGACGAGGCGCTCGTCCAAATCATCATGAAAGGCATCTCGGTCGAGCAGTGCGATCGTCCCACCGAGCAGCAGATGCTCGAGGTGCTCTCGGCATACCTCACCGATGCCGAATCCGAGGGATGCGAGGGCGCGGGCAGTGACGCCGCAATTGACATCGACTCCGGTACGCACCTTAAGGTCGACGTCGCCGGCGAGCGCGCGCGAGAGATCCTGGAGCAGGCCCGGCACGATGCCATGACCCGCCGCCGCTTTATTATCGGTGGCGTTGTCGCGGCCGTTGCGGGGCTTGGCGTTATCGGGGCGGCAACTCATGGCTTTGGCATCCCCGACTACCTGGACGGCATCCGCGGTTCACTTGACGACTACACCTGGGATCAGCTTCAGGAGATTTCGCTCAAGATTAAGGCCGCCGAGACCCGTAGCGAGGCACGCGAGATTGCCAAACGTTACCATCTGCTCGATGCCGATGGGCATATCCCCTATCCATGCACCAAGCGCGTCACGCTCACCAACGGGCTGCAGGTTGGCGCGCAGCTCGTGGGCATCCGCCACGACGAGCTTCTGGACGGGACGGGCAAGGCCGGACTGACGTTTATGTTCGATGCCGGCATTGCCGAGCGCGATGCCACGGCCCAACCGTTGAGCACCGGCTGGGCAGATTGCGAGCTGCGGGAATGGCTCGATAGCGACGGCCTTAAGCTGCTGCCCAACGAGTTGCGCGCACTCATCAAATCTGTCAAAAAGATCTCAAATAACGTTGGCGTCGCCAGAAGCGCATCGTGTCTGAGCGAGCTGCCCGCAACCCTTTGGCTGCCCGCCATGGTCGAGCTGTGCGGTACGCAACCGCCCGATTCGTTTGCCGAGGGCTTTCACTACCTGGCCGACATCTATAACGGCGAGGGCAAGGAGTACCAACTCTTCCGCGAGCTCAAGGTAAGTCCGTATGCCACGAACGAGACGTTGGTTCGCCAGTGGAAGGGCAAGGATACCTGTTGGTGGGAACGAACTGCAAGTCCCGACACATCGGAGAGCGAAGGCACACTCTATATGAATCGCGTGGGACACGACGGCGACGTCTTTACGTACGCCACGCCTGCGGAAAAGCCAAACAAGCGAACCTGCGTGATTCCCGGGTTCTGCATCTAGGGAGCGGGCGTCTTGCCGTGGCGGGACCCCACCCCGGCAATTGTCTTGATCTGTAATACTAGCTCGGCAGATACGGGTCTAGATGTTACAGATCAAGACAAACCCCAACCCCGCGAAACAACATCTCAATCTGTAACAGTAAGGGGTCAAAAACCTCTCTAGTTGTTACAAATCAAGACATTTGAGTTGACCCCGGGCAGTCTGTCTTGATCTGTAACAGTTAGAGGTCATTTTCCCTGCTAGATGTTACAGATTGAGACATT
>UQYA01000113.1 GCA_900545165.1 uncultured Collinsella sp. | reverse complement strand
ACTTACGCCCCGCCCCTCCAATAAACGCGTTATCATCTTGACCCATGAAGATACGTTAGGAGCAATCATGCCAAACGAGAACAGCTACGAAGTCGCGCTGCAAAAGAGCAACGCCATTCGCGAGGGCTTGGCCAATACGCCCGAGAAGTTCACCATGCTCACCGGTGATCGCCCCACCGGCCGTCTGCACCTGGGCCACTACTTTGGCACCCTCAAGGGCCGCGTTGAGCTGCAGAACATGGGCGCCAAGACCAACGTGCTCATCGCCGACTACCAGGTCATCACCGACCGCGACACGACCGAGCACATCCAGGACAACGTGTACAACATGGTCATGGACTACCTTGCCTGCGGTATCGACCCCGACAAGACCATGATCTACGCGCACTCCGCCGTGCCCGCAGCAAACCAGCTCATGCTGCCGTTCCTGTCGCTGGTGTCCGAGGCCGAGCTGGCGCGCAACCCCACTGTCAAGGCCGAGATGGAGGCCTCGGGCCACGAGCTCACCGGCCTTCTGCTCACCTACCCGGTGCACCAGGCCTGCGACATCCTGTTCTGCAAGGGCAATGTGGTGCCCGTCGGCCGCGACCAGCTGCCGCACATCGAGCTCACCCGCACCATCGCCCGCCGCTTTAACAACCGCTACGGCAAGGTGTTCCCCGAGGTCGACGCGCTGCTGTCCGAGACCCCGCTGCTGCCCGGCCTGGACGGTCGCAAGATGAGCAAGAGCTACGGCAACGCCATCAACATCTCGATGACCGCCGAGGAGACGGCCAAGCGCATCAAGAAGAGCCAGACCGACTCCGAGCGCATGATCACGTTCGATCCCGAGAACCGCCCCGGCGTGTCCGGCCTGCTTTCGACGGCCGCCATCTGCACCGGCCGTTCCGAGGTCGAGATTGCCGAGGAGATTGGCATGGGCGGCTCCGGCCAGCTCAAGAAGTACGTGACCGAGGCCGTCAACGAGTACTTCGCACCGATCCGCGAGCGTCGCCAGCGCTACGAGAACGATCTGGACTATGTGAAGGACGTCCTGCACGAGGGCAACCGTCGCGCCAACGAGATTGCCGATCAGACCCTGGCAGAGGTTCAGGACGCCATGGGCATGGTGTACTAGACCGATTTGCTGGCTTGAGCTTTCGATTGCTTTAGGGCGGGCGCTACGACGTCCGCCTTTTTCGGAGCCGGACTGCTTCGGCTCCGCCCATTGTACTCCCCCGATAAACAGGAACGGGCCCGCCGGCAGTCAGTTGCCGGCGGGCCCGTTCCCGAAGTACACCGTTGAATCGCACAGAGGGGAGGAATGCGAATCAAACTCAACAGGGCAGGCTTTTTCATCGCCTATTGCCTGCTCCGTTGCTGAATACAATATAGTTCACCGTGGTTTACTTTGCAGCATCAATATTCGCCGCCATAGCTTCTCCATAAGTTAGCCCCGGTAAACCTGTAACAGAAAACCACCACAAAGGGGACAGGCACCTTTGTGGTGGTTCTGGCCACGGCAGAGCTGTTAGAGTCCGGCAGGCCAACGACAGACGGCCAGGTCGACGTGCATGTCGTCCTTAAACGCCACACCCTCCCCTAGCAAAAGCTCACGTTGAGCATCGGGACCGCCAAAAGCAAAACCCTCGCATATGCGCCCGTCGGCAAACACCACGCGGTGACAGGGAATCTCGCCGGGGCGCGGATTGCTATGCAGGGCATACCCCACATACCGCGCACTTCGTGGTCGACCGGCAAGCAGCGCCACCTGACCATACGTGGCGACCATCCCCTCGGGGATCTGCTCGACCACCTCGTACACCCGTTCAAAAAAGCCCTCAGACGCCATCGCGTGCTCCTTTCAACCGAACCCAGCATAAACCACCACAAAGGTACCTGTCCCCTTTGTGGTGGTTTTGACCGGAAAGCTAGTTGGCGGGGCGGAAGAAGGCTACGGCTACAGCGCCGGGGCCCACGTGGGTGCCGATGGTGGCGCCGATAGTGTGGATGGGCAGCTCACCCTCGGCATGGCCGGCCCACAACGCGGCACTGTCCTCGATATACTTCTTGAGCACCGCATCCGAAAGACCCGTATAGCCGAGCGCCAGCGGCATGGAAAAGTCGATGCCGCCCGCCTTTTCGACCTTTTGGTTCAGCAGGTTGCGGCCGTTCTTGGAACCGCGCGCCTTGCCCAGCTGCACGATCAGACCGTACTCGACAGCCACCACAGGCTTTACGTTGAGCAGCGTGCCCACGGCGCCGGCCGCAGCAGACAGACGACCGCCGCGCACCAGGTACTCCAGCGTCTCGAGCAGGCCGATGACGACCACGCGGTCACGGACGGCCTCGACGGCCGCCGCGATCTGAGATGCACTGCGGCCCTCGTCCACCAAGCGCAGCGCATACTCGACCAGGACGCGCTCGCCCAGGGTGACGTTGTTGCTGTCTACCACGAACACGTCACCACCTGGCGCCTCGGCAAGTGCGATACGGGCACTCTGATTGGTGCCTGATAGCTTAGCGCCCACGGTAATAATCACAGCCTCATCGCCGGCTTCACGAACCTTGGCAATCGCCTGCGAAAACGCGTACGGGTTGACCTGGCCGGTCTTGGGCAGCTCATCGCGCTCCACGAGCATCTCGTAAAAGCGCTGGTGATCGATGTCGATGCCATCCATGTACACATCGGTGCCAAAGGTGACGGACAGCGGCAAAACGGCCAGTGCTGGGTGCTCGGCCGGCGACATATCGCTTGCGGAATCGGTAATAATGCGGACGGACATAGCGAATCCTTTCTTGCGCAGGTCCCGCGCAGGGAATTTTGACAGCAAGGCCCCGGCACGGTATACGCGCTCAAACAGGACTATGCAGTTGTTAATTGGAAGCAAAAGCCTTGGCGGCCCTACAGCTCGCGCAGGGTGTTGAGAATCGTGCGCAGCGACGCATACATCTGCTCGCGCTGCTCCACACCCATAGCCTTACCGGTGGTATCGAGCACCTCGCGAATGATGCGGTCCGCTTCGCTCATGCTCTCGCCGCCCAGAGCGGTCAGGCGCACCGGAGCACGATACTTAACGGCGGCATCGCCCGAATCGTCGACCTCGACGTAGCCGCCCTCCTCCAGATGCGCGAGCGTACGCGAGACGGCGGCGCGGGTCACGCCTGCCATGCGAGCCAGGTCAGCGCCAGTCAGGCCGTCCTTGCTGCGCTCAAGATAGTAAAGGCACATAACGTCGGAGCCCTTGAGGCCCAGCCTTGCGCCCTCGGATGTCTTAATGCGCTGAATCTCCTTGTAGAGCCCGCTGATCAGTCCGACAAAGTCCTCGAAACGTGTCTCGTCGTTCTGCTGCATGGGAGACGACCGCCTTTCGCTTGCATAATGCTTACGGGTAAACATCTTAGTCGCATAAGGCGACACCCGTACCCAAATACCCCATTTGTTAACCCATCAACATAAAAACCACCACAAAGGGGACAGGCACCTTTGTGGTGGTTTTGACCGGCGAACATGATCCGCAGGCGTCGCTACAGCTCCACGCAGGGATTGTCGCGGGTCACAAGCGTCTTAACGACAACCGTCGCTCCCAGATAGCGCTCGAGCAGCTCGGCTAAGCGATCGATCGCGGCCTGGCAGTCCCCCATGCGCTCGGGCTCTACGCACTCAATCGCCAGGAACGCATCGGCCGAATCATCGGACAGCGCCGTGCGAACGCCGTCGCGCCAGTTCCAGCAGCGGCACACGGCGCCCGCATCGTCGATGTAGGCGAGCTCGCCGGGCAGCGTCGGATCGTGCGCCTCCTCGCCAAGCGGCAAGAACGCATCGCCACCATCGGTCACCTTCAAGCGAAGATCTCCCTCAATCGCATGCAGGTCCTCGCCGCCAACGGGCAGCGCATAAGTCAACGAAATCGTGTTGTAGATATCCACCGCCGGTGTGATGTGGCCGACCGGCTTGCCTTTGAGCACGCGCTTGAGCAGGTTCTCAACTGAGCAACGCGCGCCCTTCTTGGTCTTGAACAGGCGATACGCCTCGCGCCATGCCTTAACCGGCGCGTTCTCGCTGATGGTATCGCTTGTCAGGTGACGCTCCGCATCGATATTGGCGCGATTGAGCAACGTGGCGATCGCATCCACGTCCTCCTGTGGAATCTGGGCCGCGGGCTTCATGCCCTTTACGACTACGACGCCGACCGCCGCCTGCGGAAACAGCTCCCAAAACGAATCCTCGGCAACGAAACTCTTCATATGCTCTCCCTTCATAGCGTACGCCCGAGCGAGGGCGCCTAAACAAAAAGCGCCCTCACAGCGGCCACCTTCAAAGTCCTACGGTGCCGCCACAAGAGCGCTTACGCTGTCCCCATCCGGAGAAGGGGACAATATGTCAAGCGTATTGTAACCCGAGTCATCCACGCGAGCAAAACCACCATAAAGGCGCCTGTCCCCTTTGTGGTGGATATGGACTCACGGCGAAGCTAGTGGCGAAGTCCCAGCAGCCCGCGGCCGCGATGACGAGCGTCGGCGTGTACTTGGGCGTGCGGGCCGGCGGCTTTGACGGACTCGGGCAGGTGCGAGTACTTCTTCTCGAAGTTCTCCTCGAACATCACCGCCAGGTTGTGCGCGGCCTCGTCATAGCGCGCGGTGCTCTGCCAGTATTGGCGCGGCACCAGGATGCCATCGGGCACGCCGTGGCACGTCGTGGGAATGTCGACGTTAAAGATGTCGTCGTGCAAGAACTCGCTGTCCTCGATGGTACCGTCGAGGGCGCGGGCCACCAGGGCGCGCGTGTAGGCAAGCTCGATGCGATGGCCCACACCATAACCGCCGCCAATCCAGCCGGTGTTGACCAGGTACACGCGCGTACGACCGTCGGCGATACGCTCGCCGAGCATCTTGGCATAGACCATGGGGTCGAGCGGCATAAACGGCTCGCCAAACAGCGAGGAGAACGTGGGCTGTCTCTTATACACATCTCCGAGCCCACGAGACTCCTG
>UQYA01000112.1 GCA_900545165.1 uncultured Collinsella sp. | reverse complement strand
ATCGCCGAGGACATCTGGCACATGACGGTCGACGACCCAGGCGTCTACCAGGACCGCGCCGGCATGCTGTTTGGTCCCTTCAGCCCCATCTATGGCTTTGGTGCCGTACTCATGACCATGGTGCTCAACCGCTTCTATAAAAAGAACCCCATCATCATTTTCCTGGTAAGCGCTGTGCTCGGCGCGAGCTTTGAGGTGTTCGTGGGCTGGTTTATGCAGACCTCATTTGGCGTGGTCTCGTGGAGCTACTCGCACATGAAGCTGTTCGGCATGCCCGACCCGCTCGCCGTCCTTACGGGCGGACGCACCTGCACGGGCTTTGCCTGCCTGTGGGGCCTGGGCGGCCTCATCTGGATCAAGCTGCTGCTGCCGAGGCTGCTCAAGCTCATCAATATGATTCCCTGGAAGAGCCGCTACTCGGCTACCGTCATCTTCACCATCATTATGCTGGTCGACGGCGTCATGACGCTGCAGTCGCTCGACTACTGGTACCAGCGCGTCAACGGCACGGAACCGGATATTCCCGTTGCGCAGTTCTACGGCAAGTACTTCGATAATGACTTTATGGAGAATCGCTTCCAGAGCATGACCATGAGCCCCAAGGATGCAACGCGCGTGTAGCGCTCACCGCGCCCAAAACGCAAAATGCCCGCCGGTATCACACGTACCGGCGGGCATTTTTATAAACGAGCCTTCTATCGACGCAAACCTCTACGCCTCGCGCTCAACCTCACTCACACACTCATTTTTGATGGTGCCAACGAGCGCCTGCAGCGCATCGACCACGTGCGGGCGAATGTCCCCGCCAATGAGCACGAGCATGATGTCGTCACCTACGGCAAGCTCGCCGCTTGCCAGCCACACGCGCACATAGCCGATACCCGGCATCGCGCGCGTGGCCTCGATAGCAGCCTGCACCTTCTGAGCATCGAAACCGAACACCATGCCGCCCACCCTGCGTCCGGGAGCTACGCCATCGGTTTCGATCCCGCGGACCTCGGACTTGGGCGTCGCGCGCACCACGCCGTTATGCGTCAGATACATCCCACAGCCTGCCGCCGAAGCATCGGCCTTGGCCTCGCGCAGCCAAGCATCAACCGAAGGCATCGTTTTGCCATTCTCGAGCATTATTTCCCCTTTCACCGTCATTGAGTAGCCCATTATCTATTCCTCGACCGGCGTGAGCACCATGACGGCACGTGTGTTGCTCAGCGATAACGAACGACAGGTCACAAGCGTTACGACTTTGGTTGCCGAAGCGGCACGATCGGTGGCATCGCTCGCCACGGCAGAGGCACCGTCGAGCATCTCGGACAGGTAATTCTTCAGTCCGTCGTCGCCTTCAAAGTTGGGCGTGCGCGCCTTGGCATACGTGTCCTCGACCACCTTGGTCGCCAGCGGGCGCAACTTATACGTCGCATCGCGCGTGATGTAGTACACGTATTCCATGCTGTCGAACGTCGCCTGATCGGTCGTATCCGAAATCACGTTGAACATCGAACCGTCGTTCATGTGATGACCGTAAATCGTGGTTTGCTGATCCACCATGCCCGGCGCGGTGTCGTCGCTATCCAAGAAGATGGCTCCCGAGGCATTGGCGGTGCCGTCGAACAGCGTGTTGAGGTACTTGGAGTTGTTGTTGGTCTGCACCACGGGGTAGTTGATGTTAGTGCCGGGTGCGTAAATCCAACCCACAACCTCGGGATTTGTCTGGGCAAGCGCATCAAAGTCGATAATCGGCACGCCGCTGGCGTCCTTGTCGCTCACATATTGCTTTTCGATTTTTTGATATGACTCGCTCGCCTGCTTGTAGCCAATCTGTGCGTTGATAAAGATGGCGGCCGCAGCAACGATCAGGCCAATGCCGATGATGATGAGCAGAATGGGAATGACGGAGCGGCGCTTTTTGCGCGGCGGCTCAGTATAGCTCGATGGCGCGGCATGCGCCGAAGAGCGAGGTGTCTTCTTGGCCGTGCTGTATGACGAAGGGCGATATGCAGTAGGTGCATCCTGACGACGATGCTTCGCCGGCGTCACGGGACGCGGCGCGCGTGGCTGCTGAGGAGAGGATATCCGACCCTGCTGCGGCACGCGGGCTGCTCCCGACTTGGCTGAATCGGGAATCCGAGAAGCCGAAAAACGCTTTCCCTGATAGTCGGACATGGCTCTCCTTATGCTGCAAATGGACTGGCAGAGCGCTTAGGCGTCAGCCATCTCCTGCTTCATCTTCTCGATAACCTTGCGGTACTCGGGGTCGCAGGCGCCCAGAATCTGCGTGGCGTAAATGGCAGCGTTCTTGGCACCGTTGATGGCCACACAGGCAACGGGCACGCCCGAAGGCATCTGCACCATCGACAGCAGCGAGTCCATACCACCCAGATCGCTCGTCTTCATAGGCACGCCGATAACCGGCAGCGGCGTAAACGCAGCCACGACACCGCCCAGGTGAGCAGCCTTGCCGGCAGCGGCGATAATCACCTTGATGCCACGGTCGGCAGCAGCCGAGGCCCACTCATGGACCTTCGCCGGCGTGCGATGTGCGCTCGCAATGACGAGCTCATAGGGCACACCGAGCGCCTCGAGCTCGGCGGTGCAACCTTCCATAACGCCCAGATCGGACTTGGAGCCCATGATGATCCCGACAACCGGCTTTTGATCTGCCATAAACAAAGACCTCCTGTTGAGAGCGGTGACGCGGCGGATCCGCGACCCTTAACTACTGAGAGTAGTATAGCTGCTCCCGTCCCTGCGGTCTGTGGGTGCTCTGCGGCGGCCCGGTGTTTTCATCTTCACTCCGGTTGCTGCGCAAAGTCGTTCAGATGAAAACACCGGGCCGCCGCAGAGCACCCTCGACCTACCGGGGATTGCTATGACGTACGTTGGCTGAAATAAAAAAGCAATGCCCGCCGTCCTTGGTGGAGCGGCGGGCACGTTTGCTTAGTTATCGCTGGGACTACTCAGCCTTATTGCGACGGTGGAAGAAGGCACCGATCGCGGCGATGATGGCTCCAAGGCCACCGACGGTCGCGACAGTCGTCACCGTTTGGTCGCCAGTGTTGGGGATCGCCGAACCGTTCTTCTTGCCGCCCTGGGCCTTGTCGCCTGCGGGCTTGCTCGTCTGGCCGCCACCGTTCGAGCCGTTGCCGGAACCCTGGTTGCCCGAACCTCCGGTGTTGCCCGAGCCGCCCTGGTTGCCGGAGTCGGCATCCTTGAGGCCCTCGATGGCCAGCTTGAGCTGGTCATAGGCCGCCTGGAGCTGGGTGTCGGAAGCATTCTCATCACCCAAGACATCCTCGGCGTAGGTAATGGCGTCCGTCAGGGCCTTGACGGACTCGGCCGTCTTTCCCTTGGTGTCAGTCTCCTTCGCCTGCTTGACCAGGGCCTTGAGCTGTTTCTTGGTCGGGTTCTCGACCGGGGTCACCGGGGTCTTCTCGAGCGCGTTGCGAGCACTCTCGAGTGCCTTGAGTGCCTGGTCGACCTCGTCCTGCGTGGCGTTCTCGTCGCTCAAGATGGCGCGGGCGCTCGCCAAGGCGTTCTGGAACACGGTCCAGGAAGCCTCGGTGTAGTCGCTGGCCTTAAGGTCGCCGGCTGCAACCTCGGCATCAACCTTTTCAATCGCGGCAGTGAGGTCGTCCTTCGCCACCGGATCGGGAACGGCCGTACCGTAGAACTTGAGCTCCGCCATGCTGCAGTAGGCGTCAACGCTGCCACCGCCGGCGTGGAGCACCTTGACGGTCACGTAGCGACCGCGCGCGACACCAAAACTCATCTGCTTCCAGTCGCCACGGTCGGTGAGCACGCGGCCGTCGTTGTCGAAGGTAAACGTACCCATCGACGTGGCGGTGCCCATCTCATAACCGTCGGCGGTATCGGAGACCAGCACCTCGGCCTCAAAGATATCGCCGTTCGTGCCGCCGTCCTGGCGCGGCAGGAACGTGACGTCGGTGAGATCGTAGTCGCGGCCCAGGTCGACGGTCAGGTGCTGGGGCATACCGGCATTATAGGCATAGTCGCTGTGCCAGAGCGTCTGTTCGTCGCCGTCAAGAGCGTTGACGGCGTTGCTGCCCTCGTAGTCGGCCTCGCTCGAGAAGCCGGTCACCTTGACGTTCTCGCGGTTCTCGGGCGTGTTGATGAGGCTCTTCTCATCGACGGGGCGCATCTTGAGGCCGTCGATTGCCTTCTCGATCTTGGCCGTGGCGTCTGCGACATCCTTCTTGTTATAGCTGCCCTGGCCGCCGTCGAGGAGCTTCTGAGCCGCCTCGACCGCAGCGGTGAGAGCTGCATAAGAATCCTTGGTGTAGACGGACTCGCTGTAGCCCACGGCCTTGGAAAGCGCTGCCATGAGTGCAGAGGTGTCGACACCAGCCTTGACCTCGGCCTCATAGGATGCGGTCTTGGAGGGATCGAGTACCGATGCCACCGTGATCGTTGCCTTGCCCGCCTTGTTGGCACGCAGGTAGTAGTTCACGCTATCGCCGGCCTGGACAGCGGAGACGCTCACCACAGAGGGGTCGGAACTCTCGACCGTCACGTAGGGGTAGCCGGCGCTCTCAGGCGTGGCCTTGGCGTCGACGAGCGTAACATCACCTTCAAAGAACTCGGTCTGGTTCTTGCCCAGCTCGACGCCCTCGATGGCCTCGACACCCTGCGTGTAGTTGAAGTTGATCTCGCGCAGCGTGAGCATCTGGTCACCCGATGCCTCAAGCGGCGTGATCTCGACCTTGGTCGCCTTCTTGCCCTTGTTCTCGGCAGAGAGACCAAAGGCGTAGCGAGCCTGGAAGGAATCGTACTCCCCGCCCGCGAACTCCTGGGTCGAGCCATCCTCGAACGTCACGACGGCCTTGATCTTCTGCACGGTGCCGTTACCGCCGTTGCGGTTGACAACCTCGACGGCATCGAGCTTCGATGGCGTCTTAAAGGCAAATGTCATCGTGGTGGGAAGCTTCACGTAACTCGGAAGCTTGCCCTCACTGTCCCAGTTGCCGCTCCAGTCCCACAGGAACTCAAAGCCGTTGTCGCCCTCGT
>UQYA01000111.1 GCA_900545165.1 uncultured Collinsella sp. | reverse complement strand
GCCTTTGAGATGAAGGGTGCCGATGCCAAGGTTGCCGTTATTCCCGATGGCCTGGGCGTTGTCGTCGCGCAGCACTAGTGCGCGGCCTAAACGAATCGTTTTTAACCGACAAGAAAGATAAGGTTTTATGCTTACCAAACTCCTCTGCGAATTCGGCGCAACTGCCCTCATGATCATCTTTGGCGTGGGCGTGCACTGCGATACGGTGCTCAAGGGCACCAAGTATCAGGGCTCCGGCCACATGTTTGCCATCACCACCTGGTCTTTTGGCATCTCGGTCGCTCTGTTTATCTTTGGCGGCGCCGTGTGCATGAACCCCGCCATGGTGCTTGCCCAGTGCATCGTAGGCCTGGTGCCGTGGAGCAGCTGCATTCCCTTCATGATTGCCGATATGCTCGGCGGCTTTGCGGGTGCCGTGATCGCGTGGTTGATGTATGCCGATGAGTTCAAGGCTTCCGACGGCGTCGTCGACCCCATTGCCCAGCGCAACATCTTCTCGACCAACCCCACCACCGAGGGCACCAACTATGCCCGTAATTTCTTCTGCGAGGCTATCTGCACCTTTGTGTTCATCAGCGCCATCCTTGCTGCTGCTAACCGTGCTGGCGAGAACGTCCTGATGCTCGCCATCTGCGTCGGCCTGATCGTTTGGGCCGTTGGCATGGGCATGGGCGGCATCACCGGCTTCGCCATGAACCAGGCCCGTGACCTTGGTCCTCGCATGGCCTATCAGGTGCTGCCGATCAAGAACAAGGCTGACAACAACTGGAAGTACGGCCTGCTTGTTCCTGGCATCGCTCCGTTTGTCGGTGCCGCTCTGGCCGCACTGTTTGTGCACGGTTTCTTGGGCATGTTCTAGTCCAAGGCTACATAGTTGTCCGCTGTCCGCATGGGGTAACTTCCCAGCGCGTCCTCGGACATGCAAAAAGGCTCGCTGCGCACTTCGTGCGGCGAGCCTTTTTGCGTCCTGCGGAGTGCGCTGGGAAGTTACCCCATGCGGACAGCTGCGGGGTCTTTGTTGCGCTTGAGCAAGCAATCCAAAATATAAATCTGAATTTGGATGGGAGGGGCTTGTTGCTGTTGGGGGCGTTGAAGCGCGAGTGATACTTTGGGATGCGTGGCGGCCTGGGTTGGGGCGATGCTTTGGGATGAGCTTCTTACTTAGTTGAAGAGGGGTTTTATGGCTGATAGGTAGTCTTTGGCTACGTCCTCTTTTGGGGGTTCGAAGTTGTGCCAGGCCCACCATTGGACCATTCCTACGAAGCTTGAGGCTATGTGGTGTAGTAAGAAACTGCGGTCCATGGTGCCAGCGGGGCCTGTGGGGTCGGCGGGGACGGTTTCGGCTGCTCGTGACATGATGGTCTTGCGTAAACAGTCGGCGAAGACGCGTGAGCCGGCGCCGGCTACGAGGGCTCGGACGCCCTGGCGACGCTCCCAGAGATTGTTGAGAATATGCTCGATCTGCACGAGTGGGTCGTCGAGCGGTGTGCCATCGTCGTCGAGGGCATGGGTGCAGATGTCGCTCACGAGCTCGGACAGTAGGTCGTCTTTGCTCTTAAAGAGGCCGTAGAATGTCGCGCGGCCTACGTGAGCGCGCGCGATGATGTCGCCGACGGTAATCTTGCCGTAGTCCTCTTCGCGTAGCAGCTCGGAGAACGCCGCAACGATGGCAGTGCGGCTTTTTTCTTTGCGGGCATCCATGGCTATGCATCCACGTGAACGAGCAGACAGCGGAGCGTGCCGGAGCAACCCTCGTAGGGGCGCTTGCCGGCGCCGTAGCCGACGGCTTCGATGCGGTAGCGTGAGGGCAGTTGGTCGGACGTGCGCAGCGCGGCGACGATGGCGGCGCCCGTGGGCGTCACGAGCTCGCCGGCGACCGGTGCAGGCGTGAGGGCGATATTGCCCGCCTGGCACAGGTTGACGACAGCGGGGACGGGAATGGGCATGAGGCCGTGGGCGCAGTGGATGGTGCCGTGGCCCTCGGAAAGCGACTCGACCACAATGTCCTCAATGCCCAGGTCATCGAGGCAGATGGCGACAGAGCAGACGTCGACGATGGAGTCGACGGCGCCCACCTCGTGGAACATGACGGTGTCGGGCGTTTTGCCGTGAGCCTTGGCCTCGGCGGCGGCGAGCGCGGTAAAGATGGCGAGCGCGCGACGCTTGGCGCCGTCACTCAGCTGAGAGCCGACGATAATCTCGGTGACGTCGGCCAGGGAGCGGTGATGATGGTGGTGGGTGTGGTGATGATCCTCGTGCTCATGGGCGTGGCCCTCATGGTCGTGCTCATGGCAGTGCTCGTGTTCGTGCCCGCCATGATCATGATGGTGATGCTCATGCTCATGCCCGTGCTCGTGCTCGTGCGTGTGCTCGACAGCTGTTTCGTTGCCGTAGAGCCAGGCCATATCGTGGTCGTGGTTCTCGAGCTCCTCTGCAAGCTGGACGTCGAAATCGCAAGCGTCGATGCCATGCTTGTTTACGCGCGTGACGGCGATCGAAAAGCCGTCGACCGGCAGTGTGGCGAGCTGTTCGCGCAGGTGCTCCTCGCTGGCGCCCAGGTCGAGCAGGGCCGCGACGGTCATGTCGCCGCTGATGCCCGAGGTGCCGTCGATGATAAGCGTGTGCTGATGATTGGACATGGAATGCTCCTTAACGGGCGCGAGGTGTGCCGGCGCTCAGATGATTGATAAGACTTGCCTGGTAGGCGGCGCCAAAGCCGTTGTCGATATTGACGACCGAAACGCCGCTGGCGCAGGAGTTGAGCATGGCGAGCAGCGCGGCTACGCCACCAAAGCTCGCGCCGTAGCCCACGCTGGTAGGGACGGCGATGACCGGACAGCTCACCAGGCCGCCGATAACGCTCGCCAACGCGCCCTCCATGCCGGCGATGGCGATGACCACCTGTGCCTGGGCAAGTTCCTCGGCATGCGCGAGTAGGCGGTGCAGGCCGGCGACGCCTACGTCGTAGAGGCGGTCGACCTCGTTGCCATAGAACTCGGCCGTCAACGCGGCTTCCTCGGCGACGGGCAGGTCGCTCGTGCCGGCGCAGGCGACGACGATGCGTCCGTTGCCGGTAGGGGAGGGCTTGCCGCCCACGAGGGCGAGCTGCGCGTCCGGGACATATCCCAGGTCGATGCCGTTACCGAGGAGCTCCGAGGTGCGGGCTGCCTTTTCGGCATCCAGGCGCGTGACCAGGATGCGCTCCTGGCCGGCATCGCGCAGCGCTTCGATAATGGCGGCAATTTGCTCGGCGGTTTTACCGGCACCGTAGACAACCTCGCCGGCTCCCTGGCGCACTCCGCGCGAAAGATCGAGCTGCGCAAAGCCTAAATCGGCGGTCGGAGCCGTCTGGATGCGTGTGAGGGCGTCGGCAGGGGTGACTGATCCGCCGGCAACATCGCTCAGTAGCTGCTCTAGATCTCGCTTATCCATATATGTTCCCTTCGACGGCGCAAAGTCTAGCACTCAAAGGGTGTTTTTCCGAACACTAAGACAAAATTGTTCGGAAACTATAGGACAGACTGATTCAATTGTTAGACAGATCGGCTAGTCGCGCAGGATGATGTCCATGGCGAGCATCAGGTTGCGCTCGTCGATGGCAAACGGGGCTGCCTCGCGCGTCTTGGGCTTGGCGCAAAACGCGATGCCAGTGCCCGCGGCCTGGATCATGGGGATGTCGTTGGCGCCGTCGCCGATTGCCACGGTATGGGTCATGTCGACACCGCACTCAACTGCCCAGTCCAGCAGCTGGATGAGCTTGGACTCCTTGGTCACAATGTCGGCAGCCAACTTACCGGTGAGCTTGCCGTCCACGACCTCCAGGCGGTTAGCGAGGCAAAAGTCGATACCCGCGGCAGCCACGATCTTGTCAGCGACCTCGTGGAAGCCGCCGCTTACCACGCCGACCCTCCAGCCCTTGCTGTGCGCCGAGCGCACAAGCTCCAGCGCGCCGGGGGTAAACGTCACGCGCTCAAACGTGCGCTCGAACACGCTCTCGTCCAGGCCGGCGAGCAGCCCCACGCGCTTCTCGAGCGCTTGCTTAAAGTCCAGCTCGCCGCGCATAGCGCGCTCGGTGATTTGCGCAACTTGCTCGCCTACGCCGGCCTCCTCGCCCAACAGGTCGATGACCTCCTGGTTGATGAGTGTGGAGTCGATATCCATAACGATGAGGCGTGCAGTCATGGCGGGCCTTTCCGAGTGCAGTTGTATTGGGGCACATTGTCGCACGTGGCGCGCCTTGGCGACGGCCGCGGTGCGTCAATTGTTTCGTCTCCGTCAAGTCTTTGGGCAAGAGTTACTTTTCCGCGGCACATCGACACAGGTGCGATAAGATAGAACGCCATGTCTGGCTGCGCGGTTTACGCAGGCTGGGCAAATCTGTACGACGCCGCCCGGAACGACACGGGGCGGCACAGATCCATAAAGGAGGATCACTGGTATGAGCCAGACCCGTCCCATCGACGAGCATTCCATGCACACCCGTACCTGCGGCGAGCTTCGCCGCGAGAACGTGGGCGAAGAGGTCACCCTCACCGGTTGGGTGAGCCGTCGCCGTGACCACGGCGGCCTTATTTTCTGCGACCTTCGCGACCGCGAGGGCATCACGCAGCTCACCTTCGACCCCGAGCACTCCGACGGCGACGCCTTTAAGATCGCCGAGACCATGCGTCCCGAGTGGCCCATCAAGATCCACGGCGTCGTGCGCTCCCGTGGCGAGGAGACCACCAACACCAAGCTCGCGACCGGCGAGATCGAGGTCCTGACCGACCACGCCGAGGTGCTCAACACGTCCGTCACCCCGCCGTTCCAGATCGAGGACGGCATCGAGACCAGCGAGGACACCCGTCTGCGCTATCGCTATCTGGATCTCCGCCGTCCCGAGATGATGGCCAACCTCAAGCTGCGCTCCGACTTCACCTTTGCCATTCGCGAGGCGCTGCACAACCGTGAGTTCATGGAGGTCGAGACGCCCTCCCTGTTTAAGTCCACGCCCGAGGGCGCCCGTGACTTCATCGTCCCCAGCCGTATTC
>UQYA01000110.1 GCA_900545165.1 uncultured Collinsella sp. | reverse complement strand
GCTGACCTTCCTGCCGATTATCGTCGTGCTCTTTTTGTTCCTCTCCATTCTGGAAGACTCCGGATACATGGCGCGCGTGGCCTTTGTCATGGATAAGGTGTTGCGTCGCTTTGGTCTGTCGGGCCGCAGTTTCGTGCCCATGCTCGTCGGCTTTGGCTGCACCGTGCCAGCTATCATGTCGACCCGTACGCTCCCATCCGAGCACGACCGCAAGATGACGGTCATGCTCACGCCGTTTATGAGCTGCTCAGCCAAGCTGCCGGTTTACGGCTTGCTGTGCGGGGCGTTTTTCCCGCAGGCGACGGTTCCCGCCATGGTCTCGCTCTATCTGATCGGTATCGTGGTCGGCTGCGTCGCGGCTTTGGTGCTCAACCGCACGGCATTTAAGGGCGACCCGGTGCCGTTTATCATGGAGCTCCCCAATTACCGCCTGCCGAGCGTCAAGACGACGGTGATGCTGGCATGGGATAAGGCCAAGGACTTCATCACCAAGGCCTTTACCATTATCTTTGCCGCGACCGTGGTCATCTGGTTCCTTCAGACGTTCGACATCCGCTTTAACGTGGTCGCCGACCAGTCGCAAAGCCTGCTTGCGGGCCTCGGCAGCATCATCGCGCCGGCGCTGGCGCCGCTTGGCTTTGGCGATTGGCGCGCATCCACGGCGCTCGTCACCGGACTTATCGCCAAGGAGAGTGTCATCTCGACCCTCACCGTGCTTTTGGGCGCGACCTCGCCCGCGGCACTGTCGACCATGTTTTCGCCGTTTACCGCTTACGTGTTCCTGGTCTTTACGTTGCTGTACCCGCCCTGCGTGGCGGCCATCGGCGCCGTCAGGAGCGAGTTGGGCGCGCGCTACGCCGTTGCCGTGTTCGCGTTTCAAGTGACGGTCGCCTGGATCGTGGCGTTTGTCGTGCATTCGGCGGGCATATTGCTGGGGTTGGCTTAGTTATTTATTGACGGCGCAACCTCTGTGTATCGAATTGTTTCGGTCCCGTGTCCGTTACTGACGGATGCGGGACCGTTGCTATATAATCGCCTCCGCTCAAAATGATTGGAGATGTTATATATGAGTCAGGCAAGGCAAGACGGCATCACGCTCAGGCAGTGGCTCCCACTCGTCGGGCTCACCTGCTGTGCGTTCGTGTTCAACACGTCGGAGTTTATGCCCATCGGCCTTTTGACTGATATCGCCGCGTCGTTCTCGCTCACCGAGGCCCAAGCTGGCATCATGATCTCGGTCTATGCCTGGGGCGTCATGCTGCTGTCGTTGCCGCTCATGGTGTTCGCCTCGCGCTTTGAGTTCAAGCGGATGCTGCTGGGCGTGCTTGCCGTGTTCTCGCTCGGTCAGTTCCTGTCCGCCGTGGCGCCGACCTATCCCATCCTGGTCTGCGCGCGCCTGGTGGTCGCTTGCGCACATGCCGTGTTCTGGTCAGTCGCCTCGATCATGGCGTCGCGCCTGGTTGACACACGCCATGGGGCGCTCGCCATCAGCATGATCGCTACGGGCTCGTCCATCGCGCAGATCTTCGGCCTGCCGCTCGGCCGCGCCATTGGCTTGGCCGTGGGCTGGCGCATGACGTTTGCCGTGGTCGGGGGCCTCTCAGCCATCGCGGCCGTTTACCAGGCAGCGGTGTTCCCGGCCATGCCGGCGGGTGAGCGCTTTACCGTCAAACAGCTGCCCGAGCTGCTCAAGAACCCGCTCCTCATCGCGCTCTACGCAGTCACGGTCTTCATGGCGACCGGCTATTACGCAAGCTACAGCTATATCGAGCCTTTCCTGGCTCAGGTCGCCCATGTCGACGCAAGCGCTATCACCATGACGCTGACGGCGTTCGGCTGCTCCGGTCTGCTCGGAAGCTGGCTGTTCGGCCGCCTGTTCGATGGGCATCGCTTCCCGTTCTTGGCTATCACGCTCTCCGGCGTGCCGGTGGCCCTGCTGCTCATGGGGCCGGCCGCATCGTCGCTCGTGACAGTGCTTGCCGTCTGCGCACTGTGGGGTTGCTGCGCCACGGCCTTTAACGTGGCGTTTCAGGCCGAGCTCATCAAGTACACGCCGGCGGACTCGTCGGCCGTCGCCATGTCGATCTTCTCGGGCCTGTTCAACCTCGGTATTGGCACGGGTACCGCGATCGGCGGAGCCGTGGTTTCGGGCCCCGGTATCGCCTGGATCGGCTTCGCGGGCGGGGTGATTGCCGTCGTGGGCGTCATCCTCGCCATCACGGTGATGTTCCCGGCCATACGCCGCGCCAAGCCCGTCGCCTAATCACGTTCCCTCATCAGTTGCGGTGGAATACGGAGTGTTTAGCCCAGTAAACCTGGTAAACAGTCCGTATTTCACCGCAACTTATTTTGGGGGAGGGGATGCGCGGCGGGCATACAATGGATGGCGTTGCGTGAAAGTTACCCGGGAGGTTGCTATGTGGGCATACGAGACGACGTTCTATCAGATCTATCCGCTGGGCTTTTGCGGGGCTCCGCGCGAAAACGCCGCGCCCGTTGCCGAGGATGAACTTTCCCAAGCTGCCGGCGCTGAACCCAACCCCGATGCTCCTATCATGAAGGTCGCCCAATGGGCCGACTACATGCAGGAACTCGGCGTTGGCGCTGTGCTCATCAACCCACCGCTCGAATCTGATAGCCACGGCTACGATACACGCAGCCTGCGCCATATCGACCGTCGCCTGGGTGGGGACGCCGACTTTGCCGCCGTATGCGACACGCTGCATGCCCATGGCATCCGCGTGGTGCTCGATGCCGTCTTCAACCACGTCGGCCGCGGTTTTTGGGCCTTCCGCGATGTGCAGGAGCGCAAGTGGGACTCGCCGTACAAGGACTGGTTCCACATTAGCTTTGACGGCGATTCCTGCTATGGCGATGACTTTTGGTACGAGGGCTGGGAAGGCCATTTTGAGCTTGTGAAGCTCAACCTGCAAAATCCCGCTGTGGTCGATTACCTGCTCGAGTCCGTGCGCCGCTGGGCCGAGGTCTTTGGCGTTGACGGCTTGCGCCTGGACGTTGCCTATATGCTCGACCGCGACTTTATGCGCCGCCTGCACGTCTTTACCCGTGAGCTCAAGCCCGACTTTGTGCTGATCGGCGAGACGCTCCACGGCGACTACAACCAAATCGTCAACGACGAGATGCTCGACTCCTGCACCAACTACGAGTGCTACAAGGGCCTGTATTCCAGCTTTAACTCGGTCAACATGTTCGAGATCGCCCATTCGCTGCACCGCCAGTTTGGCGGCGATCCGTGGTGCATCTACCGCGGCAAACATCTGCTGTCGTTTGTCGACAACCACGATGTGCCGCGCCTGGCAAGTATCCTCACCGACAAGTCGTGTCTGCGTCCCGCCTACGGCATGCTCTTTGGCATGCCGGGCATCCCGTGCGTCTACTATGGCAGCGAGTGGGGAATTGCCGGCGAAAAGGGTGGCCCCGATGGCGACTGGGCGCTGCGACCTGCGCTCAATGAGCCTGCGCCCAACGAGCTGACGGCGTTCATCACGCAGCTTGCGCACCTTCGCTCGGCCGACGACGCGGCTGCCCGTGCTCTCAACTACGGTGCCTATCGCAACGTGGTGATCCAGAACAAGCAGCTGCTGTTCGAGCGCGCCTGCGACGATGCGACGGTGCTCGTGGCGGTCAATGCCGTGAACGAGCCCTATACCTTTGGAGCCGGCGAACTCAACGGCTCCTTCGTCGACCTGCTTGCCGACGACGTGCCCACGGTCGAGCTGCTGGGCTCCCTTGAGCTTGCACCCTACGAGGTGCGCTATCTGCTGAGGGCCTAGGCCATGGCAGCGTCTGACGAGGGCTATCAGCATATTGAGCATGGGTTTGAGCCCGTGTTTGACGAGCGCTCGCGCGTTTTGGTGTTGGGGTCGTTTCCCTCGGTGCTCTCGCGTGCCAATGCCTTCTACTATGGCAATCCGCAGAACCGCTTTTGGCGCGTGATGGCCGCGTGCCTCGGTGTGCCCGTGCCGCCCAACGAGGGCGATCCTTTGGCAAGTGGTGAGCCCGCGACGCTCGATGCCTCGATTGCCGCCAAGCGGGCTATGCTTCTGAACGGCGGCGTGGCCCTGTGGGACGTGATCGAGAGCTGTGACATCAAGGGCTCAAGCGACGCGAGCATCAAAAACGTCGTTCCGGCGCATGCCGAGCGCATTACCGGCACAGCTCCCATTGAGCAGGTGATATGCAACGGTGGTACAGCTGGCCGGCTCTACAAGCGCTATCTACAAGAACGCACCGGGCTGCCCGCCATCGTCCTGCCGTCGACAAGTCCCGCCAATGCCGCCTGGCGTCTGGAGCGTCTTGTCGAGCGTTGGCACGAAGCCGTTGACTGGGCTGTTATTTAATTTAGATTTTTGTTTGAGCGTGGGCGCCCAGACGTTTCAGAACGCCTCGCCAGATCGGCGCGGGCACGGCTGGCTCGGCGCAAACCATGCCGTCGGTGTCGACGTTGGCGGCATTGCCGCCGCCAAGTCGCTGTGCATGCTCGACGGAGCAGCCCATGCGCACAGCGCCCACAAGCTTATCCATCGCTTCCGAAAATGGTCGGCGCAAGAGTCCCATGCGCGGAGAGCGACGAAGCGCCGCAATGCCGCTGCCGGCGCAGATGGCAACGCCGCCACACCACAATTGGTCATGGCGCTCACATGCCTTGTGCAGGCGAACGGCGGTCCCACGCGCCTGCTCAGTGCCCTCTTGTGCGGCTCGAATCGCGGCATAGACGCGCGTTCCCGTACCGCCAAAGCGCTCAAGCGCCTGCTCGGTGGCTGTCAACGTTTCATCGTCAGCCACATCTTCAATGGCCAGCACGATGCCATCGGCAACGCTGCCGGCGTCATTTGCCTTCAAGTCGACTGGGCGGGGGAGTGCAGTGCCGGAAAGCTGTGCATAGGCGGCGATGGCATCCTGCAGGTCCCAAAGCAAAAACTCAAGATCGGCGCTATTGGGAATGCTGATATACGCAATGGTTTGCAGCGTTTTTGGTACATCGCCGCGCGCGGTCGGCTCCATGCGGCCTCCTTTCCGGTTGGTTTCCGTTTAGGTTACACCGTCCGGCGGCGCCCCGCCGCGCTATCCTAGTGCAACCCTTACGAA
>UQYA01000109.1 GCA_900545165.1 uncultured Collinsella sp. | reverse complement strand
GTCCACATACAGCTCAAGCAACGTCTTGCCATGGTAATAGGGACGCTCGAACAGCAGCCAATCGGTAAATGCCATGTTATAGGCCATGATTTCGCTTTGCGATGGTTCTTCGCAATAGCTGAGCCATGGATCGACTATCACTTCGAACTGCGTGCGCGCCGACTCCAAAAACTGAAACTTGCGCAACATCCAAAACTGGGCCATGTCGGCAATATCGTTACCGACGGCCTCGGCCAGACGTCCCCGGTCCAAAACATGATCAGCCATGGCATCCTCCTCAAACTGATAAACCTCAATTTGAGCTTACGAGGAGGGCAGGTGGTCGCCGTCAGCGCGGGCGAAATGGGCATCGGGCTGCGAACCAGATGCTGACCGAATACTTGACGGAACGCTTGACCGATACGTTATACCGAAACAAAACCCCAGTTAAACATAGGCAAATAAACAGAGATTTTGAGCTTGCCAGCCGCAGTCATCACGAAAACAGCAAGGTGCCGCGAGCCTGCACGTCAGCAAATGAGCAGTCAAACGTCAAGAGTGTCCCCAACGACTAGACAAAAAAGAGCGTCCCCAATGACTAGTCGTTGGGGACGCTCTTGAATGACTGTCTTACAGCCCCAAGGCCTCGGCGACCTCGGCAGCGCAGGCGAGGGCATCGGCCATGGCGCTCACCACGAGCGAGCTGCCGTTACGGGCGTCGCCGGCCACATACACTGGCGCGGCATCCACAGCAACGCCATCTACGCGAGCCGCAAGGTGCGAGCCCTCGGAAGCCATCACGGGCAGCGGGCGGCCCGCCGTAGCAACAGGCACGCCGACAGCTTCGAACACGCTGTGCTCCGGACCCGTAAAGCCGCAGGCGATCAGCACCAGCTGTGCCGGCACCTCGTGCTCGGAGCCCGCAATGCGTTCGGGCTTGCCAGCCGACCAATCCAGGTCGACCACGCGCAGACCCGCGGCGGCGCCCTTCTTGTCCAGCAGCACCTCGAGCGTATCCACGCCCCAAGCACGCATCTCGCCGCCCATGGCAGCGATGGCCTCCTGCTGGCCGTAATCGGTCTTCTTCACGTTGGGCCACTGTGGCCAGGGGTTGCTCACTGCACGCTTATCGGGCGCGGCCGGCAAGAACTCAAACTGACGCACGCTGCGCGCGCCTTGGCGCACCGCGGTACCCACGCAGTCGTTGCCGGTATCGCCGCCGCCAATGACCACAACGTCCAGGCCGCGCGCGTTCACCGCGGGCTCGCCGCCGTCGAGTACCGACACAGTCGAAGCCGTCAGGTAGTCCACGGCATACACCACGCCCGGGGCATCCACATTCGCAGCCGAAAGACCGCGGGGCGCACGAGCACCGGCAGCCATCACAACGGCGTCAAAGCCATCGAGCTTGGCTGCCACCGCAGGGTCCGTCACATCGGCACCCAGCTTAAACACAATGCCCAGCTCGCGCATAAGTGCCACGCGACGCTCGACCACAGACTTCTCGAGCTTCATGTTGGGAATGCCGTACATGAGCAGGCCGCCCGGGCGGTCGTCACGTTCAAACACCGTCACGCGGGCACCGCGACGTGCAAGCTCCCATGCAGCCACCAGGCCAGCCGGGCCAGAACCAACCACCGCGACCGAGGGCGCATCCTCCCCTGCCGGCTCAAAGCGACGCGGGCCACCGTTCGCCCACTCGTGGTCGCTGATCGCGCGCTCGTTATCGTGAATCGTTGTGGGCTGGCCATCGAGCGAACCCAGGTTGCACGCGGCCTCGCACAGCGCCGGGCACACACGACTCGTAAACTCGGGCATGGGCGAGGTGAGCGACAGGCGCTCGGCAGCCTCGTCCCAGCGGCCGCGGTACACCAGCTCATTCCACTCGGGAATCAGGTTGTGCAGCGGGCAGCCGCTCGGGCGCGCCTTGCCAAAGCTCGCGCCCATCTGGCAAAACGCCACGCCGCACATCATGCAGCGGCTCGCCTGGGCGCGACGCGCATCGTCATCGAGCTCCACGTACAGCAGATCAAAATCATGGCTGCGCTCCTCCACGGGGCGCAGCTCGTGGGTCACGCGATCGATATCAAGAAAAGCACCGGGCTTACCCATGGCACTTACGCCTCCTTCTTGGTCGAAGCAACAGAGCTGGCAGCCACGGACGCAGCGTCCGCAGCACCGCCCGCGACATCGAAGCGAGCGACATCCGCAGCGCTCGCGCGACCGGTCACAATGTCAAACGCCAGCTCCTCTGCCTGCGCATGCGTCTTGCCCACGGCCTCGGCAGCAGCGACAATCGCCAGCACGCGCTCGTACTCGGTCGGAATGACCTTCACAAAGTGCTTGCTCATCGTCTCAAAGCTGTAGAGCAGCTTAATGCCGCGCGGGCTCTGCGTCGCGTCCACGTGCTCTTGGATGAGCTCTCGAATTTGCGCCAGCTCGCCGGCCGTCGGGGCCTTGAGCTCAACGCTCTCGTGGTTCACACGGGCATCGAGCGTGCCGTACTGGTCAAAGACATAGGCCACGCCACCCGTCATGCCAGCGGCGAAGTTCTGCCCGACCTCGCCCAGGATGAGCGCCAGACCGCCCGTCATGTACTCGCAGCCATGGTTGCCGCAGCCCTCGACCACCACGGTGGCGCCGGAGTTGCGCACGCCAAAGCGTTGGCCGGCCAGGCCGTTAATAAAGCCGCGGCCGCTCGTGGCGCCAAAGAATGCAACGTTGCCCACGATGATGTTCTCGTCGAACTTGTAGGTCGCATGCGGGTTGGGGCGCACCGACACCTCGCCGCCCGAAAGGCCCTTGCCAAAGTAGTCGTTGGCGTCGCCGCACACGTTGAGCGTAATGCCGCGCGGCAGGAAGGCACCAAAGCTCTGACCGGCCGAACCATCGCAATCGATGGTGATGGAGCCGGCGGGCAGACCCTCGGGATGTGCCTTGGTCACCGCGTTGCCCAGGATGGTGCCCACGCAGCGGTTGACGTTGGCGATATCGGCGCGGAAGCGAATCGGACGCAGGTGCGCACGGGCATCGGCCGTATAGGGCACAAACAACGTGGAGTCGAGCGTCTTGTCGAGCTCGCTGTCCGCGGCCATCTGCGGCAGGAAGTGGCGACCGTCGGCACCCGGGATATGAGCGCCGAACTCGCAGGTCGCGCTCGCCAGCACGGGCGACAGATCGAGCAGGTTGGCCTTGCGGTTGCCCGGGACCTCGAGCTGGCGCAAGCACTCGGGATGGCCGACCATCTCGTCGACGGTGCGGAAGCCCAGGCTCGCCATGACCTCGCGCAGCTGCTCGGCAACAAAGAGCATAAAGTGCTCAACGTGCTCGGGCTTGCCGCGGAAGCCGCGACGCAGGCGGCAGTTTTGCGTGGCGATGCCGGCCGGGCAGGTATCCTGCTGGCAGTCGCGCTGCATGAGGCAACCCATGGAGATGAGCGGCATGGTCGCAAAACCAAACTCCTCGGCACCCAGCAGACAGGCGACGGCAACATCGGTGCCGTCCATGAGCTTGCCGTCGGCCTCGAGCACCACGCGGGAGCGCAGGCCGTTTTGCAGCAATGTCTGCTGGGCCTCGGCAAGGCCGAGCTCCAGCGGCAGGCCGGCGTGCCAAATGGAGTCGCGCGCCGCGGCGCCCGAGCCGCCATTGTGGCCACTGATCAAGATCTTGTCGGCGGCACCCTTGGCCACACCGGTGGCGATGGTGCCGACGCCGGCCTCGCTGACCAGCTTGACCGACACGCGCGCACCGGGGTTGGCGTTCTTAAGATCGAAGATCAGCTCTGCCAGGTCCTCGATGGAGTAGATGTCGTGGTGCGGCGGAGGCGAGATCAGGCCGATGCCGGGCGTGGACTGACGGACCTCGGCGATCCAGGGGTAGACCTTCTTGCCGGGCAGGTGGCCGCCCTCGCCGGGCTTGGCGCCCTGGGCCATCTTGATCTGAATCTCGAAGGCGCTGCACAGGTAGCGGCTCGTCACGCCAAAGCGCGCGCTTGCCACCTGCTTGATGGCGGAGTTCTTGGAGTCACCGTTAGCCAGCGGGGTCTCGCGGCGCGGATCCTCGCCGCCCTCGCCGGAGTTGGAACGGCCGTGCAGGCGGTTCATGGCGATGGCCATGCACTCGTGTGCTTCCTTGCTGATGGAGCCATACGACATGGCGCCGGTATTAAAGCGGCGGACGATATTGAGCGCGGGCTCCACCTCGTCGAGCGAAACCGGCGTGCGGCCGTTGTCGTCAAAGTCAAGCAAGTCGCGCAGGCGCACGGCACGGCCGGTGCGGTGCAGGCGGGCGCTGTACTCCTTAAAGGTGTCGTAGCTGTCCTCGCGGCAGGCGCTCTGCAGCAAATAGACAGTCTGCGGATCGATGAGGTGATCCTCGCCACCGAGCGGGCGCCACTTGGTCAGACCCAGTGTGGGCAGCTGATCGGGAGCCGGGCTCTTAAGGATGGCGAGCGCGGCGTCATAGCGTTCATTCTGCTCGCGCTCGACGTCCTCGACACCCATACCGCCCACACGGCTCACCGTGCCGGCGAAGTACGCGTTGACGAACTCCGGCGTAAAGCCCACGGCCTCGAAGATCTGCGCCGAATGGTAGCTCTGCACCGTGGAGATGCCCATCTTGGACATGATGGAGACGATGCCCGCCGTCGCGGCCTTGTTGTAGTTGGCGATGCCCTGCTCGGCCGTCACATCCAAATCGCCGCGTGCCGCCAGATCGCGGATGCACGCATGCGCGTTGTACGGACAGATGCCGCTCGCGGAGTAACCCACCAGCGCCGCGAAGTCATGCGGAGACACGGCATCGCCGCACTCCACCACGATATCGGCAAAGGTACGCACGCCGGCGCGGATCAGGTGGTTGTGCACGCAGCCCACAGCGAGCAGCGACGGCACGGGCACCTCGCCCGCAGCGGCACGATCGCTCAACACCACGATGTTCACGCCGTCGCGGACCGCAGCCTCAACGTCCTCTGCAAGCTGCTTGAGCGCAGCCTGCAGCGCGCCCTCGCCGGCATCGCGGCGGTACACGGCACGGAAGCGACGGGTCTTAAAGCCCACGCGGTCGATGGCGCAGATGCGGTCGAACTCCTCCTCGCTCAGCAGTGGGCGCTCCAGGCGCACCAGCTGGCAGGCCGTACGGGAGTCCTCGAGCAGGTTGCCGTGGTTGCCCAGGTAGAGCGTGGTCGAGGTGACCATATGCT
>UQYA01000108.1 GCA_900545165.1 uncultured Collinsella sp. | reverse complement strand
TCTACACGAGCCTTATCGTCGGCAGCGTCAGATGTGTATAAGAGACAGGCTGCTGGGGCATGGCGGCGGGGCGCTGCTGCTGCGGGGCAGCAAACTGCTGCTGGCCGGCGCGCGGGGCGCTGGCGGCACGGCTTGCCGCGGAGTTGTTCTGGCCCAGGCCGTTTTGATAGGCGCGCTCTTCTTCGTACAGGCGGCCGAGCGTGGGGGCATCGACGTTCTCGGCAAAGACCGAGAACTTGCCGGCGCGCAGCTGCGGATCGATCATAAAGCGCACGAGGGGCTCGCCGACAAAGACATAGCGGCGCTTTTCGGCCTGCGCCTTCACAAACTCGCGGACTTCGCGCGAAAGCTCGGGGTAGAACGGGGCGAGCATGGGATCGTCGTCGGCGGCGATAAGGATGGTATAGAGTGCCGGCGCCGTGTTGACGCCGTTGATCACCAGAGTCTGATCCTCCATGTCGCGAGCGGCCTGCTTGGCAAGCTTCTTAAAGGAGAACGGGGCACGGGTGGCACCGAAGATGCCGGCCACGTGGTCCTCGAAGATGTTCAGGAAGTTCACGAAAGATCACTCTCCGTATAGGTTCTTTGGTATCCGAGCAAATATAGGCATATCCCAACGATTATAGAGGATAGGGTTCCCGCAACCGCCGCCTTGGCGACGACCGCGGCTGCAAGGCTGGCAATTTCCATATGGTGTGCAAGACAGGACGCCGCTGCGCAGCCGATGCCGGTGACAGCGATGGCGGCGATTGCGGCAAGGTTTGAGCCCTGATCGGCACGCTTGGCATGGGCATTGAGCAGCGCAGATGACGCTGCGGCAGTTGCCGCGACCAGCACAAAGGCAGCCCAAAGGAGCGGGTCTCCCAGCGCTGCGGCAACGTTACCGAGCCCCAGCACGCCTCCGGCTGAAAGCGCGACCGTGGCCAGACGGGCAAAAAGCGCGCCCATACCCGTTGCCGCGGCGGCGCTTGCCGGGCCGAGCCAAAATGACGCGACGCCGGCGGCGACCCCAGCTGCCAGGAAGGTATTGCCGGTCAGACAGCCAAGCGCGAGTGCACAGGTGAGCGCGGCGCTCGCGGCAGCCTCGGTACGACCCCAGGCGATCCACCAACCGGACATGGCGGCGGCAAAGATCACCGCGACGGGCAGCATCGACAGGATGCCCTGTGCCTGCATGGTGGCGTTGGCCATGAGCACCAAAAAGCCCACAGCCGAGATGGCCGAGCCGATCTGGGGGGCCAGGCCAGCCGCCGCTCCGATCGCGATAGCCGCAATGACCAGGCCGGGAAGCGCCGCGACCCCGGCCGTTTGCATCAACAAAAAGCTAAAGGTGCCGCACGTTAGCGCCGAGATAGTGCGCATGGTGTAGTCGCGCGCATGGCTCCAGCGCGTGCCCGCCCAGCCGAGTGCGGGGTCGACCTCGATGGCGTCGTCCTCGTAGTGCGACGGCTCGATATCGTCGAGCTCCTGCTCGTCATCCGAAAGCTCGCCAACCATTTGCTCCAGGCTGCGACGGCCTTCGCGCACGCTGCCCAGACCGGCAAGGAGCTGGTCGCAAAATGCCTCGATGCTGTTGGGGCGGTCCTGCGGCATGGGGGAGAGCGCGCTCATGAGCGCGGCCTCGGCTCCCGGGGGGAAGTGTGGTATCAGCTCGCTGGGATAGGTGGCGCCGCCGATGATGCGGTCGAGCGAGTCGGCGGGCGTAGCCGCCATAAAGGGGGCGCTGCCGCACAGGCCCTCGTAGATCACACAGGCGAGGGCAAAGACATCGGCGCGCTCATCGACCGTGCCGGTCTCGATATCGAGCTGCTCGGGCGGCATGTAGCCGATGGTGCCGCCGCGCGAGCCGCCAAAGCCACCGGCGGACGACAGCCGCGCCATGCCAAAGTCGGTGAGCTTTACATTGCCCGAGTGGTCGATGAGCACGTTGGCGGGCTTAATGTCCAGGTGGAGTACGCCATTACTATGGGCGAAGGTGAGCGCCTGGCCCAGGGCATCGGCAATGGCCGCGGCCTCGTCAAAGGTAAGTGAGTGGCCGTCCACGCGATGCAAAAATTCGGCCAGCGACATGCCATCGACATATTCCATAACCAGGTAGGCATAGGCTGTGTCGTGCGTAAAGTCGATGACCTGCACGATATTGGGATGTTGAAGCATGGCGGCGGTGTGCGCCTCGCGCAGGACATCCATGATGTCGCTGGCGGGCATGCCGGCACCGTTGATAAGGGGGATACGCTTAATGGCGACGCGGCGGCGCAGGTGCGTGTCGCGGCAGATCTCGATGGAGCCAAAACCGCCGGTCGCAAGTGTCTCGAGCGGCTGGTACCGCTTGAGCAGCTCGCGAGAGCTGGTGCCCTCCAAAGGAACGTCCGGCGAGAACCGGGCGGTATGTTGCGAGAAAAGCGGCATGGCCAACCCTCGTGCGTTTAAAGTTCGTTTGCGAGCGGCGGGCGCGGAGCCGAGCCGTTCGCGGTGGCATAGATGCTGCTAGTGTAGCACGCTCGGGCGGATGGCGAGGATAACGGGATGCGAGGCTGCCTGTCTGGCTTGCCCTTAGCGCTTCTTCTTGTTCTTCTTCTGCTTGCGCTGCTTGCCCTTGGTCTCCTGGGGCTTGTCGCCCTGTTTGGCCTCGGCGGCGGCCTTCTCGGCCTTCATTTTCTTCTTCTTGGTCTCGATGCGGAGTTTTTTGTTGATACGGGCCTTGAGGAAGGAGCCAAACTGTTCGGCATCGCCACGGACGAAGGTGTCCTTGGGGATCGTCACGCCCTGGTCGGCGAACATGGCCACAAAGATGCGCTCGCCGTCGAGTACGTGGTCGAGCTTGTCAAACGGGAAGAACTGCGACTTGCCGCTCTTGCCCCAAACCATCAGGCCGTCCTCGTTGGCGGCGACGCGGCGATAGCGGCCACCCATGGACTCGTCGGCCTCGACGGCGTCGATAAAGTCGCGGGCGAGCGTGTGGTGCAGGTTCTTGCTCCACCAGGCCAAAAAGGCGCCGAACACGATCAGCACGACGCCGAACTTGATCCAGCTGCCGCCGGCCACCAACATGCCGACGCCGATGAGCGCGGCAATCGCGGCGGCGACGTACAGGGAGCCACGGCGCCTGGGCGAGGCGACCAGGCGCGCAAAGTCGGTGACCAGGTCGTTTTCGTACTGGTACTCGTTGAGGTACAGGATGCCGTCGTCGGCCGCGGCCTGCTCCTCGAGCGCGACCTCGACCTGGTCGGCTGCTTCGGAGGGAACGAGGTTGCTCTCTGCGTCTGCCATGCTCTTTAGACTCCTATCGCGGCGGGCTCGCCGTACGGGTTATTATGAATGCAGTATGCCGTGCGACCGCATGGCCGTCGCGGCAACAAATCTCAGTATACCCGGGGGAGCACCCATGGAATCGTTGTACCGAAAGTATCGCCCGCTCACCTTTGACTCCGTGGTGGGCCAGCAGCATATCGTCTCGACGCTCGAGCACGCCATCACCGAGGGGCGCCTGTCCCACGCGTACCTGTTCTGCGGACCGCGCGGCACGGGCAAGACCACCATGGCGCGCATTCTGGCCAAGGCGCTGCTGTGCCGCAATGCCGAGGCGGCGCGCGCCGAGGGTGCAAGCGGCTGCATGCCCGACGGTACTTGCGAGGAGTGCGAGCTCATTGCCGAGGGTAACCACCCCGATGTCTACGAGCTCGATGCCGCCTCCCGCACGGGCGTGGACAATGTGCGCGAGGAGATCATCAACTCCGTCAACTTTGCCCCGGTGCGCGGCAAGTACAAGATCTATATCATCGACGAGGTCCACATGCTCACGACGGCGGCGTTCAACGCGCTGCTCAAGACGCTTGAGGAGCCGCCGGCGCACGTGATCTTTGTGCTGTGCACCACCGACCCGCAAAAGATTCTGGAGACCATCCTCTCGCGCTGCCAGCGCTTCGATTTCCACCGTATCGGCAACGAGGATATCGAGCATCGCCTGGCATACGTGTGCGAGCAGGAGGGCTTCGATTACGACGACGAGGCGCTGGCTATCGTGGCGCGCCATGCAAAGGGCGGCATGCGCGACGCGTTGTCCACGCTGGAGCAGCTGAGCGTCTTTGGCAACGGTTCTGTGCATGCGGACGACGCCCGCTCGCTTTTAGGCGAGGTTTCGGACCAGATTCTGGGCGAGTTTTCCCGCGCCATTGCCGATCGCGATGTTGCCGAGCTGTATGGGCTTATTCGCGCGCAGGTCGAGGAAGGTAACGATCTGCTGGAACTGACGCGCGACCTGGTGGCGCACGTGCGCGACGTGTATGTTGCCTGCGTTGCCGGTGCCCGTGCCGAGTTGTTTGAGGGCGGCTCCGAGCAGGCCGAGGCGCTTGCTGCCGAGGCCGCTGCCTTTGGCGAGCATCCTGCCGACCGCTTGGCTCGTGTGCTGACAGTGCTCGACGATGCCGCACTGGAGATGAGGGGCGCGAGCGACGTGCGCCTGGTGCTCGAGATTGCCTGCACGCGTCTGGCTCGTCCCGAGGCTGATTTAACGATTGAGGCATTGGCCGAACGCGTGGCACGCCTGGAGGCCATGGTTGCCAACGCCGCCGTGCCGGCGAGCGTGGCTGCTGCTCAGGCCGCCGCGCCTGCAGCATCCGTACCCGCTGCTGCCCAACAGCCGACGCTCATTTCGGGCGCCCGCGCTGCCGCCCCGGCGGCATCCGCTGCCCCCGCTGTTACGTCCGCGCGCCAGGGCGGTATGCCTTGGGACCGTGGTGCTGCCGCTCCGACGGCTCAGCCTGCGCCCCGTTCTGCGTCCGTGTCAGCTTCCAAGCCTGCAGCGCCTGCACCTCAGCCTGCGCCGGCTCCGACGCCTCAGCCCGTTGCGGCCCCCGCGCCTGCCACCGCTCCGGCACCTAAGCCCCAGTCCAACAACGCCGCCCAGGTTGCCGCCGCCGGTGCCGCCGAGACGCCCGCGGTCGAGGATGCCGGAGAGCTGCAGCGCAAATGGGCCGAGGTTGTCGAGCGTGTCAAGGCGCGTCAGGCTTCCTACGCAGGGCTTTTGCTCAACGCCCGCGCCACGGCCGACGACGGCTCCAAGCTCACGGTCTCGTTCCCCGCGGGTTCGACTTTTGCCATTAAGATGCTCGGTCGCGCTGATACGCAGTCGGTGGTCCTACCGACGGTCTGCGCGGTCTTCGGTCGTCGTACCGTCGACTATGTCCTGGATGGGGGTGGCACGCCGGCT
>UQYA01000107.1 GCA_900545165.1 uncultured Collinsella sp. | reverse complement strand
GGTTAATCTGCACCATTTTGGTGCAAAGGGGACAGGTCTGGCAGCTGGCAGTTAGGGACGTTCCTTTTCTGCCGGCAGTTAGGGACAGTCCCCAGGTGCCGGCCTTAAAAGTGGCGACGGATGGCGTCGACCATGCCCTGCGGCGTGGTTTGGCCGAGTACATCGGCTGCGGCATCGGCATCCATAAAGATATTCATAAGCGCTTGCAGGGCCTCGACCTGGCCGCCCGGCTCGGCAATGCCCAGATTGATGATGATCTGTGCCGGCACGGGGGCACTCATGCCCGCCATTGCGCTGAACACCACGGGCGCCGCGGGCTTCACCACCGCGATATAGGGCTTAGCCACGAACCCCGGATCGGTGTGCGGGATGGCGATGTTGGCCGCCGGCATGGCAAGACCCGTGGGATAGGCATCCTCGCGCGTGCGGACGGCATCGAGCCAACCGGGCGCAATGTAACCGCGAGGTGCAAGCTCGTCCTCGAGCCGCGCAAACACCTCATCCGGCGTCGCGCACTCCCAATCAAAAAACACCAGCTCGGGCGTAAACAATGCTTCGTTATCCGCCATGGGCCCACCTCTCTCACCTTGTCACCTGCGACGTTCTTTAACGACTAGTCATTGAAGAGCGTCGCAGGTGATTACCTAAAACAAAGGATGGCCACTTGCGCCTTGGCGCCAATGACCACCCTGACTACTCGGCTAAATTGTACTGTGCGCCACTAGCCGCGCGGCGCATCAATTGCCACCTTGCCGTTCTCCAGCACGTGGACGCGACCGTCGGCAAGCATTTGCACGACCTCGGGATACAGCACGTGCTCAATCGCGTGGATGTGCTCCTCGAGCGTGTCGACGTCCCAGCCCTCCTCAACAGCCAGCGCACGCTGGGCGATGATGGGACCGTTGTCGTAGATCTCGTTGGCAAAGTGCACGGTCACGCCGGTCACCTTGACGCCGCGCGCAAACGCATCGTCGATCGCATGGGCGCCGGTAAAGCTCGGCAGCAGCGCCGGGTGCAGGTTGACCACGCGGTTGGGAAACGCCGCCAGCAGAGGCGTGTGCACCATGCGCATGTAACCGGCCATCACCACGTACTCGCAGCCGCGCTCGAGCAGCTCATGCGCGATGATCTCGTCAGCCGCGATGGGGTCGGCATAGACATCCTTGGACAGCGTGAGCGTCTGAATGCCCGCACGCTCGGCGCGCTGCAAGCCCTTGGCCGAAGGACGGCTCGACACCACGAGCTCAATCGAGGCGTTGAGCTTGCCGGCGGCGATTAGGTCGATCAGCGCCTGCAGGTTGGTACCCGAACCGCTGATGAGCACGCCGATCTTGAGCGGCTCGGCCGTATCGGTGCCGGTCGGACGGGTGTATGGCACAAAGCCCAGGCCCTCGGCAGCAGCCGTCTGCTCGTTAGCGCTCATCGGAGTACACGACCTTACCGGAACCCTCGACGCACTCGCCCACGCGGAACGGCTTCTCGCCCAGCGCGAGCAGGGCCTCGGTCACGGCAGCCTCGTCCTCGGGGGCGACGATCAGGCACAGGCCGACGCCCATGTTGAAGGTCTTGCATGCCTCGTTGGGCGCGAGCTCGGCCTGACGCGACACGTAGGTGATGACGGGCGGAACATCCCAGCCCATCTCGGCGCCGTTGCGGGTGACCACGGCGTCGACGTCGTCGGCGAGCGCGCGGTTGAGGTTCTCGGTAATACCGCCGCCAGTGATGTGGGCGATGGCGTGCACGTTGGCGCCGCCGCGCAGCAGCTCCAGAATCGGCTTGACGTAGATGCGCGTGGGGGCCAGCAGAGCGTCTGCCAGCGATGCGCCGCCGAGCTCCTCGAGCGGGCGGCTCAGCTTCTCGGCCTTAGCGGCAGCCTCGGGCGTGCCCGGCTTGATGCCGTCGACACCGATGACCTTGCGCACGAGTGAGTAGCCGTTGGAGTGCACGCCGGTGGAGGGCAGGCCCAGGATCACATCACCGGGGCGAACGTTCGCGGGGTCGAGCATCTTGGGACGATCGACAACGCCCACGGTAAAGCCAGCGAGGTCGTAATCGGCGGGGGCCATGACGCCCGGGTGCTCGGCCATCTCGCCGCCCACGAGCGCGCAGCCCGCGAGCTTGCAGCCGTCGGCCACGCCCTTGATGATCTTCGCCATGTGCTCGGCCTCAATGTGACCGATGGCAACGTAATCCAGGAAGAACAGCGGCTCGGCGCCCGAAGCCAAAATGTCGTTGACGCACATGGCGACCAGGTCCTGGCCCACCGTCTCGTGACGGTCCATAATCTGGGCGAGCACGAGCTTGGTGCCCACGCCGTCGGTGCCGCTGATCAGGATCGGGTCTTCCATATCCTTAAGCGCGGCGGCCGAGAACAGGCCACCAAAGCCGCCGATGCCGCCGATGACCTCGGGGCGGTTGGTGTCCTTGACCATCTGCTTAATAGCGTCGACGGCGCGGCCGCCCTCGGCGGTATCGACGCCGGCGTCCTCGTACGTCACATGCTTGCTGTCGCTCATCTGAGCCTTCCTCTCCCACTACCGTGGCGCCGCGCGGACGCCAAACGGTGCTCATAGTTGCGTTCATTTCGGCGCGCGCCATAACAGCACGCGCCGTCATATCAACAAAACAGCAGGTAAAACCTACCAAAATAAACCTGTCCCCACATGGCAGGTTTTAGGCCTCGCCGTGCTCCTCTTCCCAGCTGCGGTCGTCATATTTCTCGACCACGGCGTCGTCGTCAAAGTGCAGCGGCTTGTCCAGGTTGCGGGGCTTAAAGCCCTCCATGAACTTGTCGCGGCCAAAGCTCTCGGGAATCGCCACGGGGTAGCGTCCGGTAAAGCACGCATCGCAGTAACCGCCCTTGGGCATGACCTTCAGCAGGCCCTCGACCGAAAGGAAAGCCAGCGAATCGGCGCCGATATACTCGCAAATCTCGTCGACCGTCTTGTTGGCGCTGATAAGCTGCGACTGCACGTCGGTATCGATACCGTAGAAGCACGGCCAGATGACCTCGGGCGAGTTGATGCGAATGTGAATCTCCTTGGCGCCGGCGTTGCGCAGCATCTTGACGAGCTGCACCATGGTGGTGCCGCGGACGATGGAGTCGTCGATGACGACCAGGCGCTTGCCCTCGATGTTGTCGCGCAGCGGGTTGAGTTTCATACGCACGCCCATGGCGCGCAGCTCCTGCGTGGGCTCGATAAACGTACGGCCCACGTAGCGGTTCTTGATAAGACCCTCGCCAAAGGGAATACCACTCTCGTGCGAATACCCCTCCGCGGGCGGCAGGCCGGAGTCGGGCACGCCGATGACCAGGTCGGCCTCGATGGGCTCCTCATGTGCCAGCTGACGACCCATGTCATAACGGCAGGCGTAGACGCTCTTGCCGTTCATGATGGAGTCGGGGCGAGCGAAGTAAACCTGCTCAAAGATGCAGTTAGCAGGCTCTTCGGCGGCAGGCACGCCCTGCTCGGACACAAGGCCCTCGGCGCTGATGCGCAAAATCTCACCGGGACGGACGTCGCGGACGTACTCGGCGCCCACAATGTCGAGCGCACAAGTCTCGGAGGCAACGACCCAGCCGCCGGCACGCGTGACATGGGTGGTGGCGTCGACCGTCGCGGCGCCGTCCTGCGACGGCAGCTGCGAAACGGATGCGGCATCGGCCTGGTCCAGGCCCTCGTCCACGAGCTTGCCCAGCACGAGTGGGCGAATGCCGTGCGGATCGCGGAATGCGTAGAGCGCCTGCTCGTTGATGAGTGTCATGGCGTAGCCGCCGCGCACGAGCTCCATGGTCTTGCGAATGCCCTCGCGCAGATGGCCTGTACGCTGAGTAAAGTAGCCGATAAGTTTGGTCGCGACCTCGGAATCCGAGTTGGAGAGGAACGGCACGCCCAGCTCGATAAGCTGGCGGCGCAGCTCGTCGGTGTTGACGAGGGTGCCGTTGTGCGCGAGCGCGATAATGACGCTATTGATGGTAGAGAGGTGCGGCTGAGAGGCTTCCCAGCTCTTGGCGCCGGCGGTGCCGTAGCGCACATGACCCACGGCCAGCTGACCGGAGAGCGTCGACAAGTCGGCATTGGAGAACACGCGGTCGAGCAGGCCCAGATCCTTGCGGACCATAACCGTACCGCCGTCACCAACAGCGATTCCCGCCGATTCTTGGCCACGGTGCTGCAGTGCACGCAGGCCAAAGTACGTCAGTCGAGCCACGTCGCGATCGGGCGCCCAGACACCAAAAACGCCGCATTCCTCATGCAGCTGGTCAGAGTCCGGATCATACGTCGACATGGCGTTCACCTGTCCCGCGGCACGCTCGGCCGCGCGGATGGTTTCTTGAGACATGGCATCCCCTCAGAGCCTCGTATTTTGGCGTTACCCGCCTTATTATACGCACGGCGCGACGCGCTCCCCCGCGCATGAGCAGCGCTTTTTAAAAGCCCACCGAGCTAATAATCCGTTTTGCGGCCAAACATTTTATTGGTCTGTCCAGTGCAAGCGCCCACGCCCCCAGGTGGCCGTCGCGTCCACCGTTGAGGGTTGCATTGTTGCAATTGGGACGTTCGTCCTGTCTTTTGGCAGGTCGGCGGCGTATCCTTGTAATCTAGGACAAAGCGAGAAAGGTTCTGTATGGATCGAAACGGACTCGACCCCAGCGTCCCCAGCGCCACGGAGGTCAAGAAGATTCCCCTCATCATTAAGGTGTACGCCGTCCTGTGCATCCTGTCCGGCGTGGGCACACTCCCGTCGGTCGCCGCCTTTATGTGGCAGGTCATCACCGCGCTCATCAACGGCAACGCCGCCGAAAAGCTCGGCGACAATATGCTGGTCTCGGTTGGACTCATCGTCGCCGGCATCATGCTCTCTGCGGCAAGTGCCGTCATCCTGATCATCTTTGGCCTGGACCTTATCAAAAACCAGCGCCGCAACGCCGCCCGCCTGTCCTACATCCTTATTGCATTCACCGTCGTCGAGCTTTTGGTCGACGTGATGCTCCAGGGTATCGGGCTCTTCTTGCTTCGTCCCGCTATTCAGCTCGGTATCCTCATCGCGCTTTCGGCCACCGTCGACCCCACGCTTCGCCAGGAGCGCGAACTGCAGCGCCGCCTGCAGGAGATGCTCGACCGCGACGCCGCCGCCGAGGGCATGCTCGGCCGCGATGAAACCGGCGAGGGCTACATCAAGCTCAACTACTTCAACCTGTTCTGGGTATTCCTCGTCTGCTGCGTGCTCGGCCTGATCGCCGAGGACATCTGGCACATGACGGTCGACGACCCAGGCGTCTACCAGGACC
>UQYA01000106.1 GCA_900545165.1 uncultured Collinsella sp. | reverse complement strand
TAAAGGAGAAGGGTAATGCCGATTAATGATCCCGAGAAGTCGGAGAATATGCGCAAGTCCATCCGCGTGTATTCCGGTTCCTCCAACCGTCCCCTCGCTCAGAAGATTGCTGAGTACCTTGGGGTCGAGCTTTCGGGCCTTACGCTAAAGCAGTTCGCCAATGGTGAGATTTACGCCCGCTACGACGAGACCGTCCGCGGCGCCGACGTCTTCCTGATTCAGTCCGTGGCCGGCGGCAACGTCAACGACATGCTCATGGAGCTGCTCATCGCCACCGACGCTGCCAAGCGCGCATCCGCCCGCTCCATCACCGCCGTTATCACCCACTACGGCTATGCCCGCCAGGACCGCAAGGCCGGCCCGCGCGAGCCCATCACCGCCCGCCTCGTCGCCAACCTGCTCGAGCGCGCCGGCGTCAATCGCATCATCACCCTCGACCTGCACCAGGGCCAGATCCAGGGCTTCTTTGATATCCCGGTTAACCACCTGTCCGCGCTGCCGCTGTTTGGCCAGTACTACAACGACATGCACTTCGACACCGACAACCTGGTTGTCGTCTCCCCCGACGTGGGTCGCGCCAAGGCCGCCAAGAAGCTGTCCGACATGCTCGGCTGCGACCTGGCCATCGCCCACAAGGGCCGTCCGCGCCACAACGCCGCCGAGGTCATGGGCATCATCGGTGACATCAAGGGCAAGACCTGCATCATCAACGACGACATGATCGACACCGCTGGCACCCTGTGCGCCAACGTCAAGGAGCTCAAGGCTATGGGCGCTGGCGACATCTACGTCTGCGCCACCCACGGCATCTTCTCCGGTCCGGCCATCGAGCGTCTGAACGACGCCCCGATCGTCGAGTGCCTCGTCACCGACGCCATTCCCGTCGAGGTCGGCGGCAAGATCAAGACCATCTCGGTCGCCGAGGAGTTCGCTCAGGCCATCTCCGCCGTTTATCACGAGGAGCCCGTCTCCACGCTCGTCGGCGGCGACTTCGCACTGTAGTCGCTCGACCCTCGCATCCCTCCGGAAGCCCCGGACACGCCTGCGGGGTTATCACGCGAACGTCCTCGCCGCTTTGCGGCTGCGGGATGTTCGCTTTGATAACCCCTCCCGGCGTGTCCGGGGCTTCCTGCTGTCTCGGGGCAGCTGTTTTCTGAAATGACTTTGCTGCAACCTTTCCTCGCCTTCGGCGGGCGTGGTAGCCTTTGTCGTTGATTAAACTTTTTTTGTAACGGAAGGACAAATATGGCAGCTGCACAGCCGCTTAAGATTCGCATGGTTGCCGGGCTTGGCAACCCTGGCGAGGAATATGCCGAGACCCGCCACAACGCCGGCTTTAAGGCGATCGACGAGCTGGCCCGTCAGGCCGGCGTCACGTACTGGAAAAACCAGGCCGGCGCCGAGGTCGCGCTCATCAACATCAACGATCCCGAGGAAGAGGGCGGTAAGCGCCAGATTGTACTGGTCAAGCCGCAGTCGTATATGAATACCTCGGGTGGCCCCATCTCCAAGCTCTGCCGCGAGTACAAGATCAAGGCCGAGGAGCTGCTCGTAATCCACGACGAGCTCGATATTCCCGCCGGCGACGTCCGCGTTAAGGTGGGCGGCGGCCACGCCGGTCACAACGGCCTGCGCTCCATCATCGACAAGATGGGCAGCCGCGACTTCAGCCGCATCCGCACCGGCATCGGCAACCCTCCCGGCAAGATGGCCGTCGCCGACTACGTTCTTAAGCAGCTGCGCGCCCGCGAGGCCGAAGATTTCCAGGACACCTGCGCCCGCGCGGCCGACGCCGCCGGCCTGGCGATCGTGCACGGCGTGGTCTATGCCCGCGACCACGTCAACGGTGCCGCCTCCGCCAACGGCAAGCACTAAAACCTACCATTTAGGGACAGGTTTATTTTGGCAGGTTTTATATGCGGAAACGCCGCGGATGCCGCGTCACAATAAACCCTGTGCCGCCATACATATGCAACGCTCCAAAGGGGGCCGGCCTCACCGAAGCGCGAGGCCGGCCCCCTTTGCCGTTTTACCTGATAAAACCGACCAAAATAAACCTCTCCCCCTTTGGTAGGCCAAAGTGGATAAACCCTGCTCCCAACAGCCGAAGACACACGTAAGTGACATGTCCATGAGGGTATAATTTGCACCGTATGTCTGCACAACGCCTGTGCGCGTACGGTTTTATTCGGGCTACCGTCCATTTCCGTGGAGGCACGGTTCGGCGGCCCTAACAAGAGAGGGGTTCTATGTATAAGATCCTGGAGAAGACGCAGTTCTCGGAGAAGGTGTTCAAGTTCCGCATCGAGGCGCCCGCAATCGCCAAGCATGCGCACGCTGGACAGTTCCTCATGGTCCGCGCCAACGAGACGGGCGAGCGTGTCCCGTTTACCCTGGCCGGCTGGAACGGTGACGAGGGCTGGGTCGAGTTCATCTTCATGGTGATCGGCAAGACCACCGAGATGCTGTCCACATACGAGGCCGGCGAGTCGCTGCGCGACGTCGTAGGCCCGCTGGGCGTTCCCACCGAGATGGCCGAGGGCCCCTGCGCCGTCATTGGCGGCGGCGTCGGCCTGGCAATTGCCTTCCCGGTCGCCAAGCACCTGGTCGAGACCGGTCATGAGGTCCACGCCATCATGGGCGCTCGCACCAAGGACCTCCTGCTCATGGAGGACCAGTTCCGCGAGCTCCTCGACGAGGACCACATCCACATCACCACTGACGACGGCTCCTACGGCGAGCAGGGCGTTGTCACCGCTCCGCTGGAGCGCCTGCTGCAGGACAAGGCCGTGAGCCAGGTCTTCTGCGTCGGCCCCGTTCCGATGATGAAGTTCTCGACCCTCACCGCCCAGAAGTACGACACCCCCATCACCGCGTCCCTCAACCCCATCATGGTTGACGGCACCGGCATGTGCGGCTGCTGCCGCGTCGAGGTGGGCGGCGTGACCAAGTTCGCTTGCGTCGACGGCCCCGACTTCGATGCCACCCTGGTCGACTGGGATGACCTTCGTGCCCGCCAGGCCGCTTACCGTTCCGAAGAGGGCGAGTCCCTCAAGGCCTATGAGGAAAAGAGCTGCGCATGCCACTAGTTAACGGTCGTTTCGTTGCCGATATGAAGTCGCCCCGCACCCCCGATAACGAGGAGCCGGCTGCCGAGCGCGCCTGCGACTTCCGCCCCGTCGACAAGGGCTTCACCGAGGAGATGGCGCTGGCCGAGGCCGAGCGCTGCCTCAACTGCAAGAAGCCGTTCTGTGTTGAGGGCTGCCCCGTCAACATCAACATCCCCCGCTTTATCGAGCAGATCCGCGCGAAGGACTTCGGCGGCGCCCTCGATACCATCCGCGAGGACTCCATGCTTCCCGCTATCTGCGGCCGCGTCTGCCCGCAGGAGAACCAGTGCGAGGGCAAGTGCATCCGTGGTAAGAAGTCCGAGCCCGTGGCCATCGGCCAGCTCGAGCGCTTCCTGGGCGACCGCCCCGAGCTCGCCTCCACGCCCAAGATGGCTCCCAAGAACGGCAAGAAGGTCGCCGTCGTCGGTTCCGGCCCGTCCGGCATCACCTGCGCCGGCGAGCTCGCCCGCAACGGCTTTGACGTCACCGTCTTTGAGGCCTTCTTTACCGGCGGCGGCGTGCTGGTCTACGGCATCCCCGAGTTCCGTCTGCCCAAGGCGGTCGTCAAGCGCGAGATTGACGGCCTGGAGGACATGGGCGTCAAGTTTGAGTACAACTCCGTCGTGGGCAACATGGCCACGGCCGAGGAGCTGTTCGAGCAGGGCTTCGACGCCATCTACGTGGCGACCGGCGCTGGCCTGCCCAAGTTCCTCAACGTCCCCGGCGAGAACCTGCCCAACGTCTTCTTCGCGAACGAGTACCTCACCCGCGTGAACCTGATGAAGGCCAACAAGTTCCCCGAGTACGACACCCCCACCAAGCACGGCAAGAACGTCGTTGTCTTTGGTGGCGGCAACGTGGCTATGGACGCCGTCCGTACCGCCAAGCGCCTGGGCGCTGAGCACGCCATCATCGCCTACCGTCGTACCGAGGACGAGATGCCCTGCCGTCGTGCCGAGCTGCACCACGCCAAGGCCGAGGGCGTCGAGGTTCTGCCGCTCGTTTCCCCGCTCGAGTTTGTCGCTGGCGAGGACGGCTCCGTGTGCGCCGTCAAGGTCCAGAAGATGGAGCTCGGCGAGCCCGATGAGTCCGGCCGTCGTCGCCCGGTGCCCATCGAGGGCGCCATCGAGGAGATTCCCTGCGACGTCGCAATCTCGGCTATCGGTACCAACGCCAACCCCTTCGCAAAGAAGATCGGCGGCAAGATGGAGCTCAACAAGTGGGGCTACATCGTCGCCGACGAGGAGACCGGCCAGACCACCGATCCCCGCATCTGGGCCGGCGGCGACATCGTCACCGGTGCCGCTACGGTCATTCTGGCGATGGGCGCCGGCAAGAAGGCCGCCGCTTCCATCACCAAGAGCCTGCTGGGCGAGTAATCACCTACAGCGTTAGCCATCAAACGGCAAAGTCCCCGTCGAGCACACGCCCGGCGGGGACTTTTTCTATGCCGATCGCCCTACCACCGCAAAGGTGCCTGTCCCCCTTGCGGTGGTTTTGGTCGGCTAGCCTTCGAGCTGCGCCACCTTGTAGCGGTAGGCTGCGGCGATGACGTCCTTGCAGCCTTCGCGGCCCAGCTTGGCGCGGTTGACGACGATGTCTTTACCGCTCGTCATCTTCCACTTGCCGGCGCTATAGCGCTTATAGAACGCCTCGCGCGCCTTCTGCTGCTGTTTGACCAGCTTGGCGCCCTTCTTTTTGTTAAGGCCACGCTTCTTGCGCACAATCTCGACGCGGTCCTCAAAGGGTGCGGTCACCAACACGGCAATGTGGCTGGGGTTGTTGCGCAGCAGGTAATCGGACAGACGGCCTTCGATAATGCAGCTCTCGGTCTCGCCCAGATCCAAAATCACCTGGCTCATCTTTTGGAACAACTTATCCGAGTACGAACGCGCATCGTAGCGGTCGGGCAGAAACGCCATGTTCTCCACGGCCAGACGCTCATCATAGGCGGCCATCTTATCGAGCGACTCGCCCGCGCGCAGCGACGCACGTACCAGCAGCTCGTTATCGTACAGCGGAATCCCCAACTCGTCGGCAAGCATGCGGCCAATCTCGTGGCCCTCGGCGCCAAAGTCGCGCGCGATGGTAATGACCACAGGATTCTTCTTATTCTCCAGATCGCTCATCGCGATTCCTTTCTCTATGTGACAAAGGGGCTGTCCCTTTGCCACATTCTACGCTGCCACC
>UQYA01000105.1 GCA_900545165.1 uncultured Collinsella sp. | reverse complement strand
TCGGGCATGGCCAAAAGGCCTATGCCCTCCTCTTTCACGTCACCTTGCTCGCTCTGGCGGGCTTTCGCTGACTTTTGCCCCACCTGCGGCGCTGCCATTGTTGCTGCAGGGGGACAGCTTGCTCGCTCTGGTGCCTGTTCGCTGTCCGTTCTCTGCCCGCAACGTTTCTGCTGTTGGTGCAAAGGGGTCAGATTACTTTGCGCCAAAAGGGGAAGTTACGGTGGAATAGTTCCTGTTTGGCCGTCTTGAGGGGTTAAACGGGAACTATTTCACCGCAACTTATCGATGGCGTGTTTGGTTGGTGCCAGTTGATTGCTTGGGCGTTGGGGAGGGTCTGCTCCGTTATAATCGCCTAGAACATTAAATGGAAACGGGACGGGAGCCATATATGCGCCAGGGTTTCGACAACGCGAAGTATATCGAGCTGCAGGCTGCTCACATTAAGGAGCGCATCTCGCAGTTTGGTGGCAAGCTCTATTTGGAGTTTGGCGGTAAGCTGTTCGATGACTATCATGCGAGCCGCGTGCTGCCGGGTTTTGAACCGGACAGCAAGTTCCGCATGCTCAAGAGCATCGCCGACGATGTCGAGGTTATCATCGCGATCAACGCGAACCACATCGAGAAAAACAAGGCTCGTGGTGACCTCGGCATTACCTATGACGAGGATGTGCTGCGCCTGGTTGACCTGTTCCGCGGCAACGGCTTTGCTGTCGCGGCTGTGGTCATCACCCAGTACGCCGGCCAGCCCGCTGCCGATGTGTTCCGCAACCGCCTGAACGCGCTCGGTATTCCCGCCAAGCTGCACTATCCCATCGAGGGGTATCCGCACGATGTCGATCTGATCGTGTCCGACGATGGCTACGGCAAGAACGAGTTTGTCGAGACCACCCGACCGCTCGTCGTGGTCACTGCCCCCGGTCCTGGCTCGGGCAAGCTTGCCACCTGCCTGTCTCAGCTCTATCACGAGCACAAGCATGGCACGGCCGCCGGCTATGCCAAGTTCGAGACCTTCCCTGTCTGGAATCTTCCTCTGACGCATCCGGTCAATATTGCCTACGAGGCCGCCACGGCTGACCTCGACGACGCCAATATCATCGATTCGTTCCACCTTGAGGCCTACAACAAGACCACGGTCAACTACAACCGCGACGTCGAGGCCTTCCCGGTGGTCCGTGCCCTGATGGAAAAGATCCTGGGCAAGAGTCCCTACCAGAGTCCTACGGACATGGGCGTCAATATGGTCGGCTTTGCCATCACCGATGACGATGCCTGCCGCGACGCTTCCAAGATGGAGATCGTCCGCCGCTACTTTACCGCGGTCGAAAATGTGCGCCGTACCGGCGTGGGCGATGAGCAAGTCGACCGTCTCAAGATTATTATGAAGAAAGCCGGCATCGATAAGAACTACTCACCGGCGCGCTCGGCGGCCCTCACCAGGGAGCAGCTGACGGGTGGTCCCGTGGGTGCCATGGTCATGCCCGATGGCTCCGTGGTGACCGGTAAGACCTCCACGCGCCTGGGCGCCGCAAGTTCGCTCATTATGAACGCCCTCAAGCATGTCTCGGGCGTCGACCTTGAGCTCGAGGTCATTAGCGATGAGGCGATCGAGCCCATCAGCAAGCTCAAGACGCATTTCCTGGGCAGTAAAAACCCGCGCCTCCACACCGACGAGACGCTTATGGCGCTGTCGATCACCTCGGCCACGAGTGAGACGGCCGCTCGCGTCCTTTCGGGCCTGGAGCAGCTGCGCGGTTGCGATGCCTTCTTTAGCGTGATTATCTCGCCGACGGACGAGACGGTACTGCGCAAACTTGGTATCAACGTGTGCTGCGAGCCCAAGTTTGAGCGCCGCGGTTTCTTCCATCGCTAAGTTTGAAGCACCGCGGTAATTGCATTGCATTTTGGCCGTATCGGGTTAGCGCCCGGTACGGCTTTTTGATCAATAAAGCGCCTATTTCGGCGAAAAATAGCTGTTTACCTGCCTAGAAACATTTTGAGCGGTATACAATAACCGTAACTGTTTCATCCTTAGCGGGATGCCGCATGATGGATATTACCTGCCATCGTGAGGTGTGTCGGTCGCGCACGGCGCGTTAGATGCTCGTGCTCGGTTTGAGGAGGCTGCTATGGCGGGCAAGGGTCGTGCGAGTGTCAACGATATGAAGCGTGTCGAGGTGCTGGTGTTGATGGAGATCGACCAGCAAACCGAAGACAATGGCGGGCCGTATGGTTTCTCGCGCAAAACGCTTGCCGAGCGCGTGGGGGTTTCGCCGTATCGTGCCCGCGCTGCAATCGATCGCTTGGATTCCGAAGGCATGATTGATGTCGTCTCGCGTTATAGCGACGACGGCGGTCAGCTTGCAAATGGCATTTGCCTCACCGAACGTGGCGAGTGGTATCTTGAGGGCGTCCGTACCGGCATGCTCGTTCAAGAAATGCTTGAGGACGAGGTTGCTGATCGATAGCAGCATGTAACCCTTGCCATAGCGACGCCGCCTGGGAAACCGGGCGGCGTTTTGTTTCAAGATTGAGAAATGCAATCTCACGCGAGAAAAATTGCGAACGGTCCGCGGCGCGAGTATTACAATGAAGACCCGTAAGATGTGGATAAACAACTTCTACGGGAAGCGCAGGTAACTCAATATGACCAAGCATGTGTTCGTAACCGGTGGCGTGGTTTCGTCCCTGGGCAAGGGTATCACCGCGGCCTCGCTGGGCCGTCTGCTCAAGTCGCGTGGCTACAAAGTAACGATGCAGAAGGCCGATCCGTATCTGAACGTCGACCCCGGTACCATGAGCCCCTTCCAGCATGGTGAGGTCTTCGTTACCGAGGATGGTTACGAGTCCGACCTGGACCTGGGTCATTACGAGCGCTTTATTGATGAGAACCTGACCCGCGATTCCAACTTTACGACCGGCGCCATCTATAAGAGCTTGATCGCCCGCGAGCGTCGCGGCGACTTTTTGGGCGGTACCGTGCAGGTGATTCCTCACGTCACCAATGCCATTAAGGACAAGTTCCGCCGCATCGAGGAGCAGACCGGCTCCGATGTAGTCATCACCGAGCTGGGCGGCACGATCGGCGACATCGAGTCCCAACCGTTTGTCGAGGCCATCCGTCAGTACCGCAAGGAGGCCGGCCCCGAGAACGTCTGCTACATCCACGTGTCGCTCGTTCCCTATATCGCCGCCGCCCACGAGGTCAAGACCAAGCCCACGCAGCATTCCGTCAAGGAGCTCCGCAGCTTTGGCATCCAGCCCGATATCATCGTGCTGCGCTCCGACCACCATATCGATGACGCTATCCGCGGAAAGATCGCAAGCTTCTGCGACGTCGACACCGATTGTGTCTTTACCAACGAGGACTGCGCGAGCATTTACGATGTTCCGCAGCTGCTTGCCGAGCAGGACTTTGACCTGCGCATTTGCGAGCGCCTGGGTCTGGACCCGCGTGAGCGCGACATGAGCGAGTGGAACGAGTTCCTGCGCAAACAGAATCACGCCAACCATCACGCCGACAAGGTGAAGATCGCCGTCGTGGGCAAGTACACGCAGCTGCCCGATGCGTACCTGTCGGTTATCGAGGCCCTGCACCATGCGGGCGTCTTCTACGATCGCCATGTGGACGTCCAGCTGGTCGACGGCGAGAGCCTCGACGAGCAGAATGTCTCCGAGGTTTTGGGCGACGCCTCGGGCATCCTGGTCCCCGGCGGCTTTGGCAAGCGCGCCCTGGAGGGCAAGATCCTCGCGGCCGAGTTTGCCCGTGAGCACAAGATTCCGTATCTGGGCATTTGCCTGGGTATGCAGGTGGCCGTGTGCGAGTTCGCCCGCAACGTCGTCGGCCTTGCCGGCGCCAGCTCCTCCGAGTTCGATCCGGACGGCCCGTTTAGCGTCATCGATCTGATGAGCTCGCAGGAGGATGTGACCGAGAAGGGCGGCACCATGCGCCTGGGCGCCTATCCGTGCAAGCTCGCCGCCGATACCCTCGCTCGCGAGGCATATGGCGAGGAGCTCGTCTACGAGCGTCACCGTCATCGCTTTGAGTTCAACAACGCCTTCCGCGACCAGCTCGAGGACGCCGGTTTGGTTATCTCGGGCCTGTCGCCCGACGAGCGTCTGGTCGAGATGGTCGAGCTGCCGCGCGACGTGCATCCGTGGTATGTGGCAACCCAGGCTCATCCCGAGTTCAAGAGCCGCCCGACCAACCCGCAGCCGCTGTTCCGCGAGTTCGTGCGCGCTTCGATCGGCCAGCACGAGGGTGTCGACCGTCTGCAGGTGACGCCCATGAACCTTGCTACGGACTAAGGGTGCCGTCGAATAAGGAACATACCGAAGCTACTCCCTCGTCGCTCGCCGTGGCGGCGGGGGAGTATCTCGATTACCTCGCGGTCGAGCGGGGTTTGGCGCGCAACACGATTGCGGCCTATCGTCGTGACCTGACGACGTACTGCGCCTATCTGGAGCGGGCGGGTATTGTGTCTTTTGAAGAGGTGACCCGTCGGGTCGTGGAGGGCTTTGTCGCCGACCGTCGCGATGGGGGCTATTCCGATGCCTCGGTGGAGCGTGCGCTTGCGGCTGTGAAGGGCCTGCATGCCTTTTTGGTGCGCGATGGGGCTGTGGCCCAAAATCCAACGGCGGCGTTGCGCCTGCCTAAAAAGGCTGAGCGTTTGCCGGAGTATCTATCGGTGGAGGATGTCTCGGCGCTGCTCGATCAAGACTTCCCCGAGGGCGAGATGGGCTTGCGCGACCATGCCATCTTGGAAGTGCTCTACGGATGCGGTTTACGTGTAAGCGAGTTGGTGGGGCTCGATGTGGGCGATATCCATATCGACGATGGCTTTGTGTTCGTTCGCGGTAAGGGCTCGAAGGAACGCCTGTCCCCGCTGGTGGGAAGCGCGGCGCGAGCTCTGACGCTCTATGTAACTGAGGGGCGTTCTCGCTTGGCGGCCCATGCCCGCGGAACTGAGACCTCGGCGGTCTTTTTAAATAAGAACGGCCGCCGTCTGTCGCGCCAGGGCATCCATGCCATCTGTGAGCGCTACGGGCGCCAGGTGGGACTGGTGGGACTCCATCCCCATACGCTGCGTCACTCCTTTGCCACCCATATGCTTGCGGGCGGCGCAGACCTCCGTGTGCTACAGGAGATCTTGGGACATGCCGATATATCGACCACGCAGGTCTACACGCATGTCGATCGTACGCAACTGACCGAGGTCTATCTGGCGGCGCACCCGCGGGCACATCGTTAACACATCGCTGGCCTGCATATTTATAGGTACTTGGGGACGGGCCCCAGATTGCCACGGCGTGCTTTTGCGCGCACATGGGCAATCTGGGGCCCGTCCCATTTTTTGCCACGGGACTGCGGACAAAAAGTTGGACCATCAGGTCCGGTTTGGAGTCCGCATGACAT
>UQYA01000104.1 GCA_900545165.1 uncultured Collinsella sp. | reverse complement strand
GCCGGCACCGGCCTCCTGGACGTTCCAGTTGATCTGGACACCAGTGGCCTCGACCACGCGGCGCATGGCCTGCGTAATCTCGGGACCGATACCGTCACCGGGAATCAGGACTACATCGTGCGCCATAATCTGTTACTCCTCGTCTTCGGCGTCGTCAGATTTTTTAACGCTAGCACGCTTCTTCTTTTTGGAGAGATCCAGGCCAAAACGTTTAACAAGCATTTCGCAAATCTCGCTCGAACGGGCCTTGAGATAGCTGCCCTTGCCGTTCTCGGCGTCGAACTTAAGGCGCAGCGCGAGCTTCTCGGCAACCTCGGCGTCGATCTCGCCCTGGCAAAACTCGTACAGGCAACCGAGCATGTCGCGATACTCAAGGTCGCCGTGGTAGCACTGGATGGCCTCGTCCAGGATGGGCCAAGCCTCGCGCGAACGCTCGACGCTCGTGGCACCCCACACGCACAGCAGGCGGAAGGCGGCATAGCGCAGCGTGGAGGAGATCTCGTCGAACAGCGCAGTCTCGGCGCCCTCAAAGGCATCGCCCAGCTGCTCGGGGCAGGTGGTAGCGAGCGCCGTCAGGGCATCGAGGGCCTCCCAGCGGGTCTGCGCCTCGGGGCGGTCGAGCGCCTCGATCAGCGCGGGCACGCAGGGCACGACGCGCTGCGGATCGCGCTCGGCAAGCAGGTGCAGCACGCGGGCGGCAAACTGGCGGATGCGGCGCGTGGGGCAGCCGAGCTCCTTGACCAGACGGTCGACGGCGTTCTCGTTCTCCTCTGCCAGCTGAAGCTGTGCCAGCTCCTCGTCGGTGAGCTGTTCGTCTTTGTTTTCTGCCATAGTTACCTCTTCTTACTATTTCTTAGCGTGCTTGCAAGCACCCTTGCTTTCATCGGTGACCGAGATGAGCTGTCGGTCGGCCGCGCCATTGCGACGCGCACGGCGGCGTTCCTCAGCGTCGCCCGCGTCGGCGGCGGCGCGATGAGCCTTGTTGACGTTAAAGACCTCGTCGTGCTTGCGCCACGGACCGACGGACTCGCCAAAGCTCATCTTAAGACCGGCGATAAAGCCGCCGAGCCAGCCGATCGGCGCAAACTGCACCAGCGGGAACAGCGAGAACACCCAGGTCAGCAGGACGACTGCCGCCGCGCCTGCAAAATTGGCGATCCAGTAGTCGCGCTTGGTGATCACGCGCTTTTCGCACGCCCACTGGCCGCACAAAAAGCCAATGTAGATCGCAAAGAGAAAGAGCACCAACGCGAGCACCACGAACGTCCAGCTCATGGGCGCTACTCCCCGTGATGGTGGCCGCAGCAGCACTCATGGCCGTCGTCATGGCCGTGGCCGCCGCAGCACTCGTGGTCCTCGCCGTGATGGTGACCGCAACCGCACTCATGGTCGTCGCCGTGCTCGCCGCAACCGCAGCCGTCCTCGTGAGCGCCATGCTCCTCGGGACGATACTGCGACCAGTCCAGACCGGCGGCGATGGCGTCGGCCTCCTCCTTATAGAGGACTGTGATGGCCTGGGTGCCCAGCTTGGCGCCACCGATGGCGTCGAGCATGTCGTAGAGCGTAAAGGCCACATCGGCACCGGGCAGTGCAAGCTCGCGGTCGTCGGCATAGGCGAGCGCCAAGCGCAGGTCCTTAATGAAGTGCTCAACCATAAAGCCGGGCTTGTAGTCGCCGTCGAGCGCCTTGGGCGCCAGGCTCTCCATAGCGCCGGACTTGCCGGTGCCGCCCAGGATCATCTGACGGGTCTTCTCCAGATCGAGGCCGCTCAGCTCGGCAAACGCCATGGCGTCTGCCATGCCGACCATACAGGCGCCCAGCGACACCTGGTTGGCGAGCTTGGCAGCCTGGCCCTTGCCGGCGCCGTCGAAGCAGCAGATGTTGGCCGCAAAGGCGGCAAGGATGTCGCGGACCGGCGCGATATCGTTCTCGGTGGCGCCCACGATAGCCGTAAGCGTGCCGGCGATAGCACCCGACTCGCCGCCGGTGACGGGGCAGTCAAACGCCATGCGGCCGGAAACCTGGGCGGCCTCGGCAATGTCGCGCGCCAGCTCGGGCGAGCTCGTGGTGAGGTCGATCAGGACCGCGCCGGGCTTAGTGCACGCGAGCAGACCGTCGCCCGCCAGGTAGAGCTCCTCGACCTCGGAGGGATAACCCACCATGGTAAAGATGACGTCGGCGTTCGCCGCGGCATCTGCCGGCGTATCGGCCCAGACGGCACCGCGCTCAACGAGCGCTGCAGCCTTGGACTTGGTGCGGTTGTTGACCGTGACGGGATAGCCAGCGTCCAGAATGTGGCCGGCGATGGGGGCACCCATAATTCCGGTGCCGATAAATGCGACAGAGAGCTTGTTTGCCATGAAACCTTTCCTTTTAGGTTGGGTGTTATTACCAGGTTGAATACTCGGTGCCAGCGTTTGGGCTGTGAGTCGAGGGCGATTACGGACGCAGCGCTTGCCTACTGGCCGCGCACGCGGCGGGCGATGCGGTCGGAAAGCGACGCCTTGTCGGCGCGGTTCTTACCCCAAAAAGCGCAGGCCACCATGCCGGGGCCCACGTGCGAGCCAATGGTGGGGCCCACGGAGCTGCGAATGATTGTGACGTCGGCGCAGCCCTCCTCCTTGCGGATGGCGGCTTCGAGCCAGTCACCGTCCTTTTCGGCATCGGCCGTCATGATGGCGATGGGCATGGTGCGGTCGGGCACGTAGTTCTCGCGGAACGACTTGAGAATGGACTTGAGCGCCTTCTTGCGGCCGCGGTTGACGCCGATCAGCGACAGCGAGCCGGCAAGGTCGTAGGAGAGCTCGGGCTTGACATCGAGCTTTGCCGTGAGCTGCGCCGCCGCGGGCGGAATGCGGCCGCCGGCAGCCAGTGCGTCGAAGCTCTCGAGCGTAAAGTAGCCGTGGACGTAGGTCTTTGCCTCGTTTGCCCAATCGACCAGCTGCTTGGCGGTCAGTCCCGCCGAACGCTGGCGCACGGCCTCGAGCGCCAAGAGCGCGCCGGTCGCGCAGGGCAGAGCGTTGTCGACCACGTAGAGCTCAAAGTTGGGATACTCGGCGCGCACGGCATCTGCCGCCTGGCACGCGGAGTTGTAGCTCGACGACAGCGCCGAGGTAAAGCACAGGTAGACCGTGGGCGTACCCTCTTTAGCGCACTCGGTAAAGAACTCAATATAGCGACCGAGCGACACAGCCGAGGTGGACACGCGGGCACCGGCGCGCATACGGTCGTAGAACTCCTTGGGCGTGATGCTCGACCAGATGTCGTCCGTACGCTCCTCGCCATCGATGATAAAGGGGAAGCCCAAGATATCGACATCGAGGTTCGCAGCGACCTCGGGGCTAAAGTCGCAGCAGGTATCGACGACGATGCGGCAGCGGTCAGAATGGCCGGTAGATGCAGCTTTGTCCATCAAAGCGACTCCTTACGTAAAAAAGGCGGCCACCCGCATGGGATGGCCGCCAACCGTTAACTCATGCAAGTTAACGTATTTTACTCGTCAAGTGTTTCGATGCGGGGCTTGATGATGCCATATCCACCATTCTTACGGTGATACACCACATTGATAAGGCCGGTCGTCGCGTTCTCGAACACGTAGAAGTCGTGACCCAGCAGATCGGTCTGCACCAGCGCCTGCTCCTCAGTCATCGGGGTGACGTCGATAACCTTCTCGCGGACGAGCAGGTCGTCCTCTTCCTCGGGCAGCAGCAGGTCGGCCAGATCCTCGACGCGCTCGACCGGCGCGACATCCGCGGCGCTGGCACCGCCCTGGCGGTTGTCCACGACCTTGGTCTTGAACTTGCGCAGCTGGCGGGTGACCTTATCGGCGGAGAGGTCGATGGCGGCGTACATATCTGCACCGTGCTCGGCAACGCGAATCACCGAACCGCGGGCACGAACCGTGACCTCGACGATTGCCGGGTTGGGGTTCGAGGGGTTCTTCTCATAGCGAAGTACAACGTCGACCGTCATGGGCTCGATATCGAAAACCTTGAGCGCCTCGCCGATCTTCTCATCCACATGCGCACGCAGAGCATCGGTTACCGTCGTCTTGCGTCCAGAAACCTTGATATCCATACGTGGCTCCAATCTGCCTCGGGGACTTACTGTACTGGCTATGTACCCATTGCCGTGCATTTAATCACGTGGATTCCTAAAGACCCGAATAACGATTGCTTGATACCGCATACCGAAGTCTCGCACTTTTCTGTGGCAAAGTGCGCTATAGGAGGGGGCCGGCGGCTTTGTATTTGGTCCCGAAAATTGGCTTTGACCTGCTGATTTTATTGGGATGAAAAAGCCGGGCTCCCCCATCGGGGAAGCCCGGCAGTGCGTGTTGAAACCGTGAAGAGGTGTCCTTTCCAACGTATAGGAGACACCACCCCTAGCAATAACTAGCTATTGAGTTTGTTAATGTCGTCGTCGGTGATGGTGCCTTCCTGGCTGGACGATTTGTCCTCGGAGGATGCGGTCTCATTGTTGGAATCGGAGGACTCGCTGCCGGAGGACGTGGTCTCACTGGACTCAGAGTCGCCCGGCTGCACGTTAGCGCCCGAAACCGTCTTAGTGGTGAGGTCGTAGGGCATCGTGCCATACCAGACAGAGTGGACCGCCTCGAGCGTGCCATCGACCGTGATACCGTCGAGGGCATCGCTCACGGCACGGCATAGCTCATCGTTGGCCGCGAGGCCCGCGACGCCGAGCGTCGAGGGCGCCTCGAGCGCACCGGCATAGGAGACCTCGCTCATCAGGCGTGCAAGGTAGCCGCCGGCCGTGGAGTCGCAGATCACATAGTCGACCTCGCCGGACTCGAGCGCCTCAAAGCACTCGTTGATGTTGGAGTAGGTCTTTTGGTTGGCGGTGATGCTCTGCTTAGCAAGCGCCTCCTGCGAGGCCGAGGACGTCTGAACGCCCAGGGTGGACGTGTTAAGGGTATCGGTGGAAACGCTTAGCGACCCACCATCGCTAGTTTTACCGAACACGGAAGTGGCATCGTACAGGCAGGTGCCGAGCGAGCTAATGTCCCCGTCCGTGGAGTTAATCTCGCCGATAAAGATATCGGCCTTTTTGTCGCCGAGCGCGGAATCTGCCGAAGACGCATCGACAAAGGCGACCTTAAGGCCCATGCGGCTTGCGAGAGCGCGGGCGGCGTCAACCGCATACCCCGTGAGCTCGCCGTCGGCGTCCTGCATGGCCTGCGGCGCATCGGAAGTATCGAGGGCGACCGTCAGGGTTCCGGGAGTGACCAGGGCATCGTCCGACACCGCCGGCGTGACGGTCTCGTACTCGATCTGGTCGATCGTGGGAGTCGTGAACGTAGACAGCGGGTTGAACGCGCATCCGCTCAGGCCCAAAACGGCAATGACCGCTGCGGTCCCAGCACCTAACCGAGCCGCGTGCATCAAGCTGCCCCTCACCATGTCCACTACCCTGCCTTCTGTGTCGTATACGATCCGTGCGTTGCGCGGAATATCAGGTTGTTCCCACCAGCTGACC
>UQYA01000103.1 GCA_900545165.1 uncultured Collinsella sp. | reverse complement strand
GTACATGTCGTCGAACACCGTAAACAGGAACAGCGGCAGGCCCACAAATCCGATGATGTTACCGAGCACGCCGCCGATCAGACAAGCCCACAGCGCGTAGTCCACGTATTTGGACAGGATGCGCCCGCGCGAATAACCGAGCGCCTTATACAGGCCGATGAGTGTGCGCTCCTCCTCGACCATGCGTGTGGCGGTGGTAAGGCTGATGAGCACGGCGACGATAAAGAAGATGAACGGGAACACCGTGGCGATGGCTTCAATTGACGAGCTATCGCTCTCCACGCTCGAATAGCTTGCGATATTGCCGCGGTCCTGGATGTACCAGGTGCATTCGCCCAGATCGGAAAGCTCGGCGCGGGCATCGGCAAACTGTTGATCGGCGGCGGCGCGACGCTGATCCAGGTCGGCTTGCGCCTGCGCACGCTCGTCGCTGCCCCCGGCCATGCGATTGATGTTGTCCTGCTCAATCCCAAAGAGCATATTCGCCTGACGCTCAGCCGCGTCCAAGCTCGCCGGCGTGTCGACCGTCAGCTCCTGGGCGCGCGCCTTCTCACGCTCCTCGCGGATCTTCTCTATATTGCCCTTGACCTTGTTGATCTTTGCCGCGTAGGCATCCGAATAGGAGTTGAGGCTCTTGGCTCCCTCGACGATCACGTGGACCGCGGAGTAGGAAGAAGATGTCGCGGCGTCCTCGCTCACATAGAACTTATAGTCCGCCGCCGAAGCAGCGCGAAAGGCGTTGACTGTCGAGTCGGAGCTCACATCAGTGGGGTCGAGGACCTCAGCCGTAATGGTGTAATCGCCCGCGGCAAACTGGTCCTTGGCGCTTTGATTGGACGAGCTCGCGTCATTGGCGGCAAAACTCACCGTATCGCCGATTTTCTTGCCCGATGCCTTCAGGAACTTCGAAGTCACCGCGACTTCATCGGCGCTCTCGGGCAAATCGCCGTTCACGAGCACCGGCTGATCGATGTTCTCCTTGGAGAGACTCTGCACGACCACGCGCTCGCGCGTTGTGCCCACGGCGGTGTAGGCGGTCTCGGTGTAGATGCCCTCGGCCGTTTCGACGCCATCGACCTCTTGTATGGCGTCGAGATCATCGTCAGTCAGGCCATAGGTCGACTGCACGTTAATGTCATAGACATTTTGCTGGTCGAAGTAGGCATCAACCGAATCACACAGGTCCTCGCAACCCGCCTTAAGGCCGCACATCACGCTCACGCCAAGCGCGGTGATGACCACGATTGACAAAAAGCGCTTAAGACTGCCTCGGATTGTGCGGTAGATGCCACGGCGAAAAACCGTCGGCACCATATCGTTTGAGCTTTGGGCAGTGCGGTAGGTCGTAAAATCCTGCTCGCGCTCCGTGTTCTGCGCGTCGCGGCCTGCGTGCTCCGTATCGTGGTTTTGGCTGTTTTGGCGATCTTGGTCCATGGGCGCTACCACTCGATCGTCTCGATAGGCACGGGATTTTGCTGGACCGTCTCGCTTTCCACGCGGCCGCTCTTAAAGCGGATCAGGCGATCTGCCATGGGCGCCAGCGCGGAGTTGTGGGTGATGATGATGACCGTGATGCCCTGCTTGCGGCAGGTGTCCTGCAGCAACTGCAAAATCTGCTTACCGGTTTTGTAGTCGAGTGCGCCCGTGGGCTCGTCGCACAAAAGCAGCTTGGGGTTCTTGGCCAGTGCGCGGGCAATGGACACACGCTGCTGCTCGCCGCCCGAAAGCTGCGCCGGAAAGTTGGCGAGGCGCTCACCCAGGCCAACCTGGCAAAGCGTTTGCTCGGCATCGAGCGAATCGGGGCAAATCTGCGCCGCAAGCTCGACATTTTCGAGCGCCGTCAGGTTGGGGACCAGATTGTAGAACTGGAAGACAAAGCCGACGTCGGCACGGCGGTATTCCACGAGCTGCGCCTCGTTGGCGGAGCTCACGTCGCGCCCGTCCACCGTCACGGTGCCGGAGGTTACCGTATCCATGCCGCCCAGGATGTTGAGCGCCGTGGTCTTGCCGGCACCCGAGGCGCCCAGGATAATGGCGAGCTCACCGCGCTCAACGGTAAAGCTCGCGCCGTCGAGCGCGTGAATGCGGGCATCGCCCTCGCCGTACGCCTTGATGACGTCTTTGAATTCGATATAAGCCATCGATTAATTCCCATCTGGTCGGATAACTCCTTAGTATTACCCATTTCGCACCGACCAAAAAGGGACAGGTTTATTTTGGTAGGTTTTAGAGGCGGACAGTGAAGGTGATCTGACGATCGTGGCCAAATACGGTAGCGGAGCCGCCATGGGCTTCGGCGATGGCACGCACCACGGATAGGCCCACGCCCGAGCCGCCCGTCTTGGAGCTGCGCGATACGTCTGCACGGTAGAAGCGGTCGAACAATCGATCCAAGTCGCCTTCGGGTAGCTCGTCCACGGCATTCGATACGACAAGTTCGGCCGAACCTTTGCCTGCACCGCATGAAACGGCACGCAGGCTTAGCTCGATCACGCTATCCTCGCTCGCATAGCGCGTGGCGTTGTCCAGCAGCAGCTCAACAACCTGCGCCACCGCCGCGGCATCGGCATGGACCCGCACACCGCTCGCGATCGACGTCGACAGCCGCTTTCCGCGCGAAACCGCCACCGATTCAAACGGCGCCGCCGCCTTGTCCACGGCCTCCGAAAGATCGATCGATGTCATGGTAAAGCCGGCCGAACCCTCGTCCATACGCGCCAGGAACACCAGACGCTCCGTCAGCGCCGTCAGTCGCGCGACCTGCTCGTGAATGCTCTGCGTCCACTCGCTCTCGCCGCTCTCAATTTCCTGTACCTCGTTAGCGGCGTCGATCACGGCCAACGGCGTCTTGATCTCGTGGCTTGCATCGGTAATAAAGCGCTTTTGCTTGCTGTAGCTCTCGACCATCGGTCGAATCACCGCGCCCGAGGCACCCGTCACAATTGCCAGCACCGCCAGCCAGCCAATGCAACTGATCGCCACGCTCGCGCTCAAAAACGAATGAAAGCTTGCAAGCTCACGCGAGCAGTCCACGAACACATAGGTGGTCTCGTCGCCCTGAACCGTAACCGTATAGCGGTAGTTACCAGAAAAGCCCGAGGTCCAACCTTTGGAATATAGTCCTGCCGCGATGCGTGCAGCACGCTTGGCGCCCACCGCGGCAATGCGGGCCGTGTTGACATCGGTCACCTGCCCACCGGCAATCGATACCGTAAAGTAGCGCGTGTCGAAGGGAGACTCCGCCGTCATGCCTTCGAAGTGCCTGATGCGAACGCCCGCTTGGCTATCGCCGGCATCCTTGCCATTAGCGGGATCGTCTTTAGGCTCGTCCCCCCAATCGAAACCGTCCTTGCCCGCCAGGATATAGTCCAGGCGAGCATCGGCCATCTTGCAGACATGCGAGTAGTTGACGACGTTGATGCCGGCGATGATGAGCGTGAGTACCACGGTCACGGCGCCCATGGCAACGAGGATGAACTTGCGACGCAGGCGGCGGCCCAATGCGTCAACAGAATTTGCCCGCCCCGTGCTACTCGAGGCGGCGTGAAACCGCTCCGTCATGCGTTTGCACCACGCGCGTACGCTCACGCCCGCTCGCCTTCCTCGACAACCTCGAGCGAATAGCCCTGGTTGCGCGACGCGCGAATGGCAACGTTGGCACCAAGCGCCGTCAGCTTTTTGCGCAGGTACGAGATATAGACCCACACCACGTTGGCGCCTTCGGGCGCGTCCTCACCCCAAACCCCGAGCATCAGACGCTCGGTAGGCATACGCGTGCCGGCGTTGCGCATAAAGAGCTCCATAAGCTGAAACTCACGATTAGCCAGATGCTCCTCGCCCAAAGGCCCAACGAGTGTGCAAGATGCCGTATCGAGGCGCACGTTGCCCACGCTGAGCGTCGTAGCGTCAATCGCCGTGGCAGCGCGCGTCATGGCACGAATGCGTGCGAGCAGTTCCTTGGCGGCAAACGGCTTGGTCAGGTAATCGTTGGCACCGGCATCCAGGCCCTCGACCTTATCGGACACCTCGCTTTTTGCCGTGAGCATGATGATGGGCAGGCGTTTGCCGGCCTCACGCGTGCGCTTGAGAACCTCGATACCGTCCATGCCGGGCATCATGATGTCCAGGATTGCGGCGTCATAGTCGTTGGCGAGTAGATATTCGAGTGCCGTCAGGCCGTCGAGCGCGGTGTCGACCTCGTAGTCGCTATGTTGAAGAATCGCGGTAAGGGCGCGGGAGAGGCCGGGTTCGTCCTCGGCAAGCATCAGCTTCATAGTTGTTCCTTTGGCGCACGGCTATACAGATTTCGATACTGCCGATAATAGCGCACCGTCAGCCGCCTTAGTGCAGCCTTAGCTGCTCGACCTGCGCGTTTTCAAATACGCAGGATATGGCTTAGCCAAACTTAAGGCACATATGCCGAGCGCTTGGACGCATGCCGGCCCTGAAAGGACGGCGACTCGTTCTTTCAGGGCGTCTTGGCTATGCAAAGTGCTCGAACGTTATTCCTCGCACGCGCCCTCAAGCCGAAGCAACCACTCCTTGCGATCAAGCCCGCCGGCATATCCGTTAAGCGAGCCGTCGGCGGCAACCACGCGATGGCACGGCACAATGATCGAAATAGGATTCCGCGCGACCGCGGCCCCCACGGCACGGGGAGACACAACAGGTGCTTCGTTTCCCGGTACACGATGTCGAGCCGCAACACGCTGGGCGATCTCACCATACGTAGCGACCTCGCCACGCGGGATAGAAAGCAGCTCAAACCAAACCTCACGCTGAAACGCCGTGCCAATCATATGCAACGGCGGCGTAAACCGAGGCTCCTGCCCCGCAAAATAAGCATTCAGCCAAGCCCAAGAACGCTCAAGCACCGAAGAAGCCGCGCCATTTGCCGGACTCACCGAAGACATCCCACCGGTACCAGAAACCGCATCGGCGCCTTCAACATGTTCGGGATCTTCTTTGAGAAGCGTGGAGCCAAAGTGCTCCTGCCCCTCAAACCAAAGCCCCGTCAAACCGCGGCCATCAGCGGCAAGCAGGATTTCGCCCAAAGGCGAAGCAAACGTCGTCGTGACCACCAGCGGCTCCTTTCAAAACTCCGCAACATAATACCGCGAATTGTGCAGACAACCCCGCAGATACGTCTGGGCGGGCTCGATTGTCCAAGAGAGGGCGTTTTCCCTCTCAATATCGACCGATACCGAGTCGCAACGCCCAAAACGATGTCCAGCAAAAACGAAGGTGAATGGTTTTCCGAGAAGTGAACGAGTAAAACTAGGGCCCCGAAGCATCCACATTTTTTGACTGCAAAACAGCAGGATTCATGCGATAAAACCGCAGGAAATGGCGGCCAAAATATGCCGATGCCTCAAGGGTCCAAAATAGGTCGTTCACTTCTCAGAAAACCATTCACCTTCGATTCGGCCCCACCCCAAAGTCCCCGCAGGCAGCAGGCGCAACGCGCCGCAGCTGCCGGCCGCGCCCCACAGTCCTCCAAGGCGGCAGGCGCGAAGCGCCGGAGCCGCCGCCGGGACTAGGGCCCGCAACAGCCACGTGCCCCCCCATCAGCCCAGCGGCCCCAATCAACAACGACCCCATCGCAGGCCGCGCGCAGCCAAGTCACCACAGGCGGAGGCCGGGCTTAGTTTTCAGAACACTCCGCAGACCAGTGTGGCGCCTTGTCCGCGGCTCCGAAGGAGCAGGAC
>UQYA01000102.1 GCA_900545165.1 uncultured Collinsella sp. | reverse complement strand
GGTTCAGATTTTGCCGCATACTTCCGGATTGACGCTGGCATCACTCGCTTCAAAGAGATGATTTCGGCCAGGAGGGCATTATGGACCTGACGCTTTGTGGGCAATCCGCCTTTAACTACTACCGCATCCCGCCGCAGGTATTAGGCCTTTACCCCGCCATTAGCCTTGGCAATATGGATCGCAGATGTTGTGGCCTCGGAAGTCATGCAGTTGTAAAAGACCTGCTTCACGCACCACTTCACAGGCTTGTATTCACTCGGGCACAATCCGGGTCGCGAAGCCTGTTTAAATCGCACCTCCTGACCCAAGAACCACCTCCGGGGTCGTTTAGGCAGACTGAACATGGATTTGATGTCACTTCACCGGAGTTCACGCTGCTCAGCCTTGCCACGCAGGTCTCACGCAACCAGTTGCTCATGGCGTGCTACGAGATGTGCGGCTCCTTTGCAGTGTTTAAGCCCTGCGAGCGAACGCAACAACAACTCGATGAAGCTATTTCGCTTAAGTTCATTCCACCCAACTGCGGCTGGGAGCGAGTTAACGACACCAAGGGCAATGACACCAACTTGTGGAAGCGCACGCCGCTTCTTACCGCAACGGATATCGCCGCGTTCGCCAAGCAAGCCGCAGGCCTGCGCGGCGTCAAACAACTGCGCTGGGCGGCCGAGCACATGACGGGGCAGGCCGCCTCGCCCTTCGAAGTACAGACCTCCTTGCTTATCTCGCTCCCCCGCGACGAGGGCGGCCAGGGCATCGAGATCGCCAACAACGCGCGCATCCCGCTCAGTGAAGCCGCACGTTCGCTGTATGACAAAACCTGCTGCTACGCCGATATCCTCATCGAAAGCGCCACCGACAGCATGGGCGTCATTCTGGAATGCCAAGGCCGCTCTGCCCACGACAGCGAAGCCGCGAGCCTCTCCGATGCCGAGCGCGCCACCGCGCTCACAAGCATGGGCTACGACGTCATCCAAATTACCTATGACCAGATCAAGGAGAAGAAGAGCTTCGACCACATAGCCGAGCTCATCCATAAAAAGGCCGGGCTTCCCCACATCCCAAAGACCAAACAGGAGCGCATTGCCGAAGATACCTTACGGCAAGAGCTACTTGTCGATTGGGTTGAGCTATTCACTGCCGGGCCGGCCAGCTAGCAGCTAGCAATCAGGGGCAGCGCAGGCACATCGGGCGATTCGACACGGGCGGCAAAACCCGCCTCGGTTAGCTCGATGACCTCGGTAAACGTCGCGTCGAAGAATTCCTCGGTCAGCAGGCGGTATGGCGGATGGTCGGGATCGCCGGGGTTTTCGCGTACAATCTCGTGCATGACGCCGATGGTCTTGAGCACATACTCTTTATGGATGGGATACTGCCCAAAACGCGTCGCAGCGGTATACAGGCGATCGGTCGCACGCGGAATCGAAACAATGCCGAGCGTCTTGCCAAACCAGTCAAAGTCGCCTTGCTTTTTAATGCGGAACTCCTCGCACGGCTTGCCGCCGTGCGCCTCCAGGTACTGATTCACGCGCGTATTCCATACGGTATCGGCCACCAGATGCGACCAGACACCCAATGTCAAATCGAGCAACGACTGCGCCACGTCCTCGGACGCAAGCGAGAACTCACGAGCGCCGGGACCGACAACCGGCTCGGCATCCCTGTAGCGCTGGGGATAGTGCACGCGATTCAGTCGCTCGCGCTCCTCGACAATCGAGGTAGCCTCGGCGGGTTCGCCCGCGGGTGCGCCGTTAAGCAGCGGCGCCACATAGGTATCCCAGAACTCATGCTCACGAGGCTTAGGGATGGGTTCAGGCTTGGCAAAGTGCGTAATGCGGTACGGGATGGGATCGGCGATGCCAGGGACCATATAGCCCACGAAGATATCCGGAACCACGCAGCCAAACAAAAAGGCATTGCGGTCGCGCACGCTATTGGCAAGCGCACCAGTGCGCTCCAGCAAACGCTCCGTCTGAGCGATATGAATGTTCCAGCTTGGCATAGCCACCCCCATAAAAAACCTGGATAACTATACCATCACGGCAAAGCCGCGCGGACGGCTACGCACGCTCTACGCAGCAACTAGTCCGTAGCACCGCTTTCGGTTCCATACGACGACGAAGACGCCTCGACCACATGGTGATATCGATCGATATAGATTGCACGGGCACCCAGGCGTCGCGCCAAATCCTGGTGATGCGTGCTCATCAAGACCGTCTTACCCGCCGCGACGTAGGCCAGCAAGAAGTTGACCACGATGTCGCATGAATCCTCGTCGAGCCCATTGGTGGGCTCATCGAGCACTAGGATATCGGGATTCATCGATACGACTGCCGCCAGCGCCACACGCTTCTTTTGCCCGCCCGAGAGCTGATAGGGAGAGACGTCGACAAGGTCGGCAACCTGGAACAGCTCCATGGCATCGCGCACGCGGCGCTCGAGCTCGTCTGCCGGCAGCCCCATCTGCGCGGGACCAAAAGCGACTTCCTCGCCCACCGTAGCGCAGAACAGCTGGGCGTCGGCATTCTGGAACACAAAGCCCACGCGCTGATGAAAACGCTGAGCGGCCGCGGAATCCTTTAGAAACGCCGCATCGACCGCATGCCCGTCGAACAGGTACGCACCCGCGTCCGCGAGCTCAAGGCCGTTGATAAGACGCATAATCGTCGTCTTGCCGCAGCCGTTAGGACCAAGCAGAGCAACGAGCTCTCCACGGTTCACCTGCAATGAAACGCCATCGACCACCGTATGACCCGCATAGGAAAACACCACGTCGCGCAACTCGATGAGCGGCGCGCCCTCGGCGCCGCCCGCACCGTTCGTGCCCGCCGCACTATTCATATCGATCGTCAAAACGTCGCCCTTCCCTATTTGCATCCCCAGCCGGAACCAGCAGTGCCTACAGCACGGCGCACAACACCGCCAGCAGCGCCACGCCGGCCGCATAGACCGCATCGCGCCAGCCAAACCCGGCGCGCGCGGGCGCCGGATACGCACCCGCAAAACCGCGGCACAGCATGGCCTCGTCCATCGCGCGGCTGCATTCCATCGCCTTGATAAATGTCATGCCCATGATACCCGCCACCGAATCGGTGCGCGAAAAACCCGCAGGCGCGCGGCCCACACTGCGAAGCATGACCGATTCGGTGAGGTCGTGCGCCGTGCGGCCGAGCACCTCAATGTGCTTGAGCGCCATGTCAAACGTAAAGATAACTTCGTCGGGTAGATGCAGCATCTTGAGCGCCGCCGACATACGACTCCAGGTGAGCGTCCACGAAACACCCAGCACCAGCGACACGTTAACGAACGTCTTGAGCGCGATCTTGAGCATGGCGATCGTGGCGGAAGCGCCCAGCAGCAGGGCCGGCAGCGCCAAGACCACGGCAAATCCCGCGGCGGCGAGCGCCGGCATAAAGGTCGCCCGCAGACCGCGCACGGGGCGCGCGGCGATCAACACCAGCGCGATCGCCGCCATCAGCATCAGGTACAGCGGGCTTTGCGTCAGACACACGCACAGGATACAGACGAGCATGCCGAGCAGGCGCACCGGCGCCGAAACGGAAGAAAGGGCGCGGTCGATGATCGACCCGCCCTCGTGTGCGCCGCCGCCCAGGCGAACCCGCTCGAGCAAGCTCGCCAGGTGCAGGACGTTCTTTTGCATGACGCGATGCCGAGCGCCCGTGGGCTCGTATCGCTCTTGGGCCGCGAGCCAGCTAGGCAGCTCGACCGTTTGCATGGGACCCGCTTTCCTTTGCCGTCAGCGAAACAAGACGGAATACGATGGTGAGCACCGCCACGCCAATCACGCCGGAGAGGATATACATGGCAGCTTGGCCAGCAAAGCCAAAACCCTGCTCCTCGGAATAGGCCTGCAGGTAATCGCCCGTGGGCAACGAATCGGCAAAGGTCGGGGCATCCAGGCCGACCGAAGCCTGCAAGCTGTCGTCGCCAGCCTCCTGAACAGCGGTCGCGGCGCCCTCGCCGTCCCACTCGCCCCAGGCGTCACCAGTAGCGAGCAAGCCCAGCGGCGTGGCAACGACAAGTACGGCAACCAGGATAAGCGTGGGGATCAGCGAGGTCTTTTTGGCGGCAGCGCCATCAGCAGCAAGCTGGCCGTCAACGGCCTCGGGCCCGACGATGATGCTCGGCGCCGTCTTCATAATGAATGCGTAGATCGCGGCAGTCGCCACACCCTCGACCACACCGGCCACCAGCATATGCGGGATCATCATGGCGGGAATGGCAATCGACAGCGGGAAGGGGCAATACAGCGGAGCGCCGGACGCGTTGGTGAAAAGCATAGGCTGAATACCAAACTCGATGGCCGCGCACAGGGCCGCCAGGCACAGGCCGACCCAGCCGCTCACGATGGCAGAAACCGAGGTGCCCCAGCTCTTGTCGTGCAGACGGCTGTTGAGCGCGCGAAACACGATGGCGGCCACAAACGGCAGCACAAAGGCCATGTTAAAGCAGTTGGCACCAAAGGACAGGATGCCGCCATCGCCAAAAAGCAACGCCTGCAGGGCCAGAGCAACAGAAACCGCGATAGTCGCGGCCTCCGGGCCCAGCAGCAGCGCGATGAGGGCACCGCCGACGGCATGGCCCGTGGTGCCACCGGGCAGCGGCACGTTAAACATCATGAGCAAAAAGGAGAAGGCGGCGCAAATGCCCAGGAATGCCATGTGCTCGCGATCGAGCGTGGCGCGCACCTTCTTAATGCAGTGAACCCATACGGGCACCATCGCCACCGCCATGACGGCGTCCGTCTGCGGGGACAGGTAATTATCTGGAATGTGCATCTGATGCCTCCTGAATTTCGGCGCGCGGAATTGCGGTGCCGTTTGGACCATATCACCAGTGTTACGTATTGTCCGATTCGTAACACGCCGCGGGCAATCATAGCAAAGCGGCGTGCCGCCAACAAAGCAGCACGCCGTTTTGTAATACAGGCGTAACAGATGAAGGGTGACGGGCGTCGCTGTCATGACGCCGCCCGTGTCGACTCGGCCGTGTACCTGCCCTTTCCTTGCGCGTCAGCCCAAGCCGCAAGCAAACCTAGCCGCGAACCTCGCCGTTTACGCCCTTGCACACCTTGGTGACGATCTTCTGGTGCGCCTTCTCGACCTCCTCGCTGGTGAGCGTATGGTCGTCGGAGCGATACGTAAGCGCGAAGGCCATGGACTTTTTGCCCACGCCCACGCGCACCGGGTCGCGGTACACGTCGAACAGGCGCACGCCCTCGAGCAGCTTGCCGCCGGCGCTGATGATACGACGCTCAAGATCCTCGCAGGTCACAGCGTTATCGACCACGATAGCCAAGTCGTGCTCGACGGCCGGGTACTGCGAGAACTCGCGGTAGTTCTCCTGGTTGCGGGCACCCTTGATCAGCTTGTCCAGGTCGAGCTCAAAGGCGACGACGACCTCGTCGATGCCGCAGGCCTCGCGCGCCTCGGGGTGGATCTCGCCGACCCAGCCCAGCACGGTACCGCCGGACAGAACCTCGGCGGCACGGCCCGGCTGCAAGAAGGCGTAGCCCTCGCCCTCGGCGGGACGGAAGCGAACCTTCTCGATGCGCAACTGGGCGAGCAGCTCTTCAACGATGCCCTTGCCAAAGAAGAAGCGCAGCTTGCGGTACTTCATGTTCCAGGACTGCTCGCTCCACTGGCCCGACAGCACGCCCGCTACGGACTTGGTCTCCTTGGGCAGGCTGGCGTTCTCACGGCCGTGGAACAGGCTGCCGACCTCGTACAGGTGCACGTTGGGCGTGCCGTGGGCCTCGTTGTAGGCCACGGACTGCAG
>UQYA01000101.1 GCA_900545165.1 uncultured Collinsella sp. | reverse complement strand
CGGTCGGCGGGGCCATTGTGGCTCTTGACAGCGGATTGGGTCATATGAGCGAGCGACGTCCAGGACGAACAAGTTGGCATGAAAAGGGCGAGGCATAGACCTTCTGGTCATGCCTCGCCCTTTTGAATGACAAATTGTCGCCCTGGTGCCCGCGCAGCGTCGAGCAGTTGCGGCGTTTGGTAAAACGCCGCAACTCCCCTAGTTCATCATCGCATTCATCATCTCGTTGGTTGCGGAATCGTCAGCAGACCACTCGCCGTCGTCATTGCAGGAGTACTTGAAGGTGACCTTGGTGTCCTTGGTTTTAGCAGCCTTAGTCACATCGACCATAACCTGACCGGCCATCTTGTACAGCTCGTCATCGGAAGGCATCGAATCGAGCGCGGCGACCTTCTCCTGGTACTGGGTGGCAAAATCCTCAACGATCTGGTTCATGGACTTGCAGGTAATGGTGACCTCGGCAGTTGCGGTGCCCTTGTCCTCGTCGACCGTCACGTCGCCGATCTTGTAGTCAAAACCCTCGAGATAGCTCTTGGCGTACTCCTTGGGATCGATGCCCAGCTGCTCGAACTCGTCGCCCGAGGCCTCTTCCAGGCCGGCGAGGAAGTCGTCGCCGCCGTTCTTGACCTCGTCAAACTGCGTCGAAAGATCTTCGGTAATGAGTTCCTCAACCGAAGGACCTCCGCAGCCGGAAAGTACAACCACGCACGCGACCAGAACAGCCATCAGGGGCGCAAGCAGCAGCTTCTTCTTCATGACATTCCTCCCAACAAGCGGCACCGCGCTTCCCGACGCGGTGCACGTCGTAACAATAAGGCCATACTAGCCGCTAACGAACACCCCCGGCAAAGCAAAGGCGCAGTCGGCTCGATTTAACGTCCGAACGGTTTACCGGTCCGCCCAACGCGCAATAAAACGTTCCGCCGCATTGTAATAAAAAAGGGTGGTCGGACAATTCGACCACCCCAAAACACCCTTATGTTGCCGCAGCTTACTTGCGGACGACCTTGACGATGACATCGCCGGCGGCGACAGCGGAGTCAGCCTCGACGGCGAGCTCGACGTCGGCGAACTCGGCAGTGTTGGACACAGCCACGACGACGCAGTCCTTGTAACCGGCAGCGGCGATCTTGGCGCGGTCGATCTTGAGTATGGGCTGGCCAGCCTTCACGACGTCGTCGGCCTTGACGAAGCCCTCGAAGCCGTCGCCGTTCATGTTGACGGTATCGACGCCAACGTGCACCAGAACCTCGATACCGCTATCGGACTGCAGGCCCACGGCGTGACCCATGGTGACGGTCACCTTGCCGTCGCAGGGAGCGTAGACCAGGTCGTCCTCGGGCCACACGGCGCAGCCCTTGCCCAGGACCTCGCCACCAAAGACGGGATCGGGCACATCGGCCATCTTGATGACCTTGCCCTTGACGGGCGAGCACAGCACGTCGGCGCCGGCAGAAGCAGAGATGGAGGCCGGAGCAGCAGCAGCCGCGGGTTCAGCCTTCTTCTTAAACATGTCAAACAGACCCATACGTTTTCTCCTCTTGATAAAGCGCAACAATGTGCGCATGCCTATGGTGATTATAGTGCCAAATGGACAAAATACTAAGGCGAAGGCTCGAATCGCAGGCCCTTCCCGATAGTGCTCGTGAGATGAGCATCTCCTTTGCATCGCGGATCGATAAGCCGAGTATCGCCTGCGCGGGTTATCGAGCGCATGGAGGGTCTCTACCAGACCACGCTGGCCGAGACACAGGAGCTGCTCGACCCCACGCAGCTTGACCACGCCGCCAAACTCATCGCGAACGCCCGGCAGGTCGACATCTACACGGGCTCGCACAATCTCTATCCAGCGGGAATGTTCCGCGATCGCCTGCTCTCCGCCGGTAAAAGCGCGACGTGCCACGACAATGTCGAGGCCCAGGTGCGCACGGCGCTCGCCTCGGGCCCCGACCATGTGGCAATCGCCGTCTCCTACAGCGGCCTTGCCCCCAATGACCGCCACGGCAACGCCGATGTTTTGGCAACGCCAGCGAGCGGGTCGCATTTGAGACAAGGTGACGTGAAACGAAAGGGCGCTGACCTTCTGGTCGCGCCCTTGAAGTTGAACGTCAGATTGTCCAAATGCGGCCCGCGCAGCGTCGGCCCGTTACGGCGTTTGGTAAAACGCCGTAACTACTCCCGTGCTCCGTACTGCTCGTAGTAGGCGTCGATGGCGGCCTTGAGCTCGTCATCGATGACGACCTTGCCGTCGATCTCGTGGTTGTAGAGGGTCTCGACGACCTCGGCCATGGAGACGATGCTCGCTACGGGGAAACCGTACTTGGCCTCGATCTCCTTCTGAGCGGTGGTCACGCCACCCTTACCGACCTCCATGCGGTTGAGGGACACAATCAGGCCCTTGATTTCGACATCGGCAGCAGCCTTGACCTTGGGATAGGTCTCGTCGATGGACTTGCCACTGGTGGTGACGTCCTCGACCATGACCACGCGGTCGCCGTCCTGGGGCTCGTAGCCCAGCAGGTTGCCCTTATCGGCACCGTGGTCCTTGGCCTCCTTACGGTCGCAGCAGTACTTGACCTCCTTGCCGTACAGCTCGTGGTAGGCAATGGCGGTCACGACAGCCAGCGGAATACCCTTGTAGGCCGGCCCAAACAGGACGTCAAAGTCGTCGCCAAAGTTATCGTGGATGGCCTGGGCGTAATACTCGCCCAGCTTCTTGAGCTGATAGCCCGTCACATAAGCGCCGGCATTCATAAAGAACGGGGACTGACGGCCGCTCTTGAGCGTAAAGCTGCCGAACTTAAGAACGTCGGACTCGACCATGAACTTGATGAACTCTTGCTTGTAAGCCTCCATGCGGGCTCCTCTCGTAATCGCGTACGTGCCCTCCAGTTTAGCGCAGGCGAAGCGTCGGTGCGGGCGCGCTTTGAGGCCACGGCATTCTGTAAAGGCTTTGTCAGGGGCAACGGTTTTCCAAACAATGGGGGTTGACATGTCAAACCCCCTCATCAAGAATACGGGCGGATTAAATCGGGTACGAGATACCCAAAGCGCGCCGCGCCCGTCCATAAGGAGGTGTGCCATGGAAGGCAGTCATAGTCGAAAAACCTGCATGTCGCCCTCGGCACGCCGCGAGGACTCCGTATTCGCATAAGCGCCACCAACCGATTGTCAAAACCACCACAAAGGTGCCTGTCCCCTTTGTGGTGGTTCGTGAGCATGACGTGAGCGACATCTAGGTTTTTTGCAACTCAATACGACACGTACGCTAACTCCCTTCAACAAGGAGGACCCTATGCTGATGCTCAAAACCGCCACGGTACTCGAAGCCATCTCCAAGCGCCGCCGCACGGCGCGCCCTGCCGCTCACACCGGCCTGTCCAAGAACACCATATTCGCCGCCACCCATAGCGCCGAGGACGTCCTCGTACTGCTCGATGTCACGGCAAACGGCCTCACCGCCGAGCACGCCGCCGAGCGCCTGAACGCCGTCGGTCCCAACACCATCGAGGCGCCGACCAAGACGCTCGCCCGCCGCATCGCAGATGCGTTCGTCGACCCCTTCGCCGGCATCCTCGCCGCGCTCGCGTTGGTCTCGCTCTACATCGACGTACTCGCCGTGCCCGAGCCGCAGCGTGACCCCTCCACGGTCATCGTCATCGGCATTATGCTGCTGGTATCGGGCGGCATGAAGTTTATCCAGGAAGCCCGCAGTGGCAATGCGGCCGAGGCCCTCAAGGACCTGGTCTCCAACACCTGCACCGCTCTGCGCGACGGCGGGCGCACCGAGATCCCCTTCGATGAGCTCGTCCCCGGCGATGTGATCCGCCTCTCTGCCGGCGATATGGTGCCGGCAGACGCCCGCATCATCACCGCGCGCGACCTGTTTGTCATCGAATCCGCACTCACCGGCGAGAGCGAGGCCGTCGAGAAGACCGCTGCCGTCACCATCGTCGGGGGCGCCGACGGCCCCACGCTGCCGCTCTCTGCCTGCAAGAACATCGTCTTTACCGGCACCTCCGTGCAAAACGGCACAGCCATGGCGCTTATCGTTGCCACCGGCTCGGACACCTACTTGGGCGGCATCGCCAAGATGCTCAACGGACGCGGCGAGAAGAGCGCGTTTGACCGCGGCGTCTCGAGTGTCTCCATGTTGCTCGTACGTCTTATGCTCGTTATGGCGCCGGCCGTCTTTGCCATCAACGCCGCCACCAAGGGCAGCATCATCGACGCGCTGCTGTTCGCCACGAGCGTGGCCGTGGGCATCACGCCGCAGATGCTTCCCGTCATCGTGACCACGAGCCTGTCGCAGGGGGCTAAGGACCTCGCCCGCCGCCAGGTTATCGTCAAGGAGCTGTCGGCGATTCAAAACCTCGGCGCGATGGACGTCTTGTGCTGTGACAAAACCGGCACCCTCACCGAAGACCGCATCGTGCTCGAGCGCTACCTCAACACCGACGGCAACGAGGACGCGCGCGTGCTGCGCCATGCGTTTTTGAACAGCTTCTTCCAGACCGGCCTCAAAAACCTTATCGACCTGGCCGTAATCGACCGTGCAGATGTGACGCCCTCGGCCGTCGCGCCCGATTCCATGCTGGGCCAGAGCCTGCGCGACCGCTATACCAAGGTCGACGAGGTGCCCTTCGATTTCTCGCGCCGTCGCCTGAGCGTAGTTGTCGCCGACTCCCAAGGCAAAACCCAGATGGTTACCAAGGGAGCTGCCGAGGAAATGCTCGAGATCTGCTCCTTTGTCGAGGTCGATGGCATCGCCCAGCCGCTCACCGAAGATAAGCTCGCTCAGATTCGCAAGCAGGTCGCCGGACTCAACGCCGAGGGCTTGCGCGTGATTGCCGTGGCGCAGAAGACCAATCCGCGCTGCGTGGGCGAGTTTGGCGTTGCCGACGAGTACGACATGGTGCTCATGGGCTTTTTGGCCTTCCTCGATCCGCCCAAAGCAAGTGCCGCGGGCGCTGTCGCCACCCTCGAGGCCAAGGGCGTGGCGGTCAAGGTCCTGACCGGCGACAACGGCCGCGTCGCCGCCACCGTCTGCGAGCAGATCGGCATCGATGCGAGCAACGTCTTGCTAGGCTCCGAGATCGATGCGCTCGATGACGCCGAGCTTGCCGAGCGCGCCGAGAAAACTCGCCTCTTCGCCAAGCTCTCGCCGCTGCAGAAGGCACGCTTGGTACGCGTCATGCGCGAACTGCTCGGCCACACCGTGGGCTTTATGGGCGACGGCATTAACGACGCCGCCGCCATGCGTGCGAGCGATTGCGGCATTTCGGTCGATTCGGCCGTTGACATCGCCAAGGAATCCGCCGACATCATCTTGCTTCAGAAGGACCTGGGCGCGCTCGAGCGCGGCATCATCGAAGGCCGCCGCACCTACGGCAACCTGCTCAAGTACCTCAAGACCACGGTGAGCTCCAACTTTGGCAACGTGCTGTCCGTGACCGTCGCGAGCCTGTTCCTACCGTTTTTGCCCATGAGCGCCCTGCAGCTGGTGCTGCTGTCGCTGGTTTACGAGATCGTGTGCATTGCGCTGCCGTGGGACACCGTCGATGACGCCTGGACCGCCCGCCCGCGCGCCTGGGACGCCGCGTCCATCAAGGGCTTTATGCTCGAGCTTGGCCCCGTGAGCTCACTGTTTGACATCGTGACCTTCGCCGCGCTCTTCTTTGTGGTGTGCCCCGCCGCCGTGGGCGCGAGCTGGGCCGAGCTTGCCGCCGCGGGCAATGTTGCCGGCATGGCAACCTTTGCGGCGATTTTCCAGAGCGGCTGGTTTGTCGAGTCTATGTGGTCGCAGACGCTCGTGATCCACATGCTGCGCTCCCCGCGCCTGCCGAGCTCGCGCGACCACGCCGCGCCTGCGCTGTGCGCGCTCACCGTGCTGGGGCTGGCACTTGTCACCTGGCTACCGGCAAGCCCCATCGCCGAC
>UQYA01000100.1 GCA_900545165.1 uncultured Collinsella sp. | reverse complement strand
CTGCTCGGCTGCGACGCGCAATTGCTCACCATCTGCACGGGACAAGGGGTATGAATGTCGACCCCAACAACATCGTTATCGGTGCGGGCGCCCAGCTGCTCGATACCATGTTGGTTCAGTTGCTTGGCGCGGACAAGGTGTATGCGGTTGAGGATCCGGGCTATTTGCGTCTGACGCGTATCTATCAGGCTATGGGCTGCAAAGTTCGACATATCCCGTTGGATGATGAGGGCGTGGACTTGAGCACTCTGCAGAAAAGCGGGACCGATGTCCTTCACCTGATGCCGTCCCATCAGTATCCGACCGGTCTTGTGACGAGCATTGCGCGTCGCTATGCGCTTCTGAGCTGGGCCGCTGAGCGACCAGGTCGGTATCTCATCGAAGATGACTTTGATTGTGAGTTTCGCCTTGCCGGGAAGCCGATTCCCGCGCTCGCGTCGATTGATGCCGCCCAGTCGGTTATCTACACCAACACGTTTTCGAAGAGCCTTTCATCGGCGTTGCGTCTAGCGTACATGGTGCTGCCCGATGAGCTGATGGAGCGGTTTAGGTGCAACCTTGGTTTCTATGCCTCGTCGGTGAGTTCTGTCGACCAGGTCGCTTTGGCTCGTTTGCTGGAATCGGGTGATTACGAGCGGCATGTGAACCGCGTGCGCGTTCGTGCTCGTGAGGCGCGTGATGGCCTGATGGCGCTTGTGCGGAAAGCGTTTCCGGCAGGGGAGGTCTCGATCGAGCAGGCAGATGCGGGCCTTTACTGTACCGTGGTTGCGGAGCGTGGAACGGGCGGAAGCTCTTTTGCGCAGGCTCTCGCGCGCTCGAGCATCCCTTTTGTCGATATCAGTGACTGTTATTGGTGTGCCGATGGCGCATCTGTCCCTGAAAACTCAACTCAAATTCTTGTCCAGTATGACGATCTGAGTCCAAAAGTGCTAACTACCTTGGAATTGCAGCTAATGGGGGGCACTCTGCAACCTAAGTGAGTAGACTTTTAGCACTTTGGCGACCAGGAAGTTTTGTAACAAGCTATCTACCTGCGGTTTTGAAAAGCAGGATGACCGGCCTGCTCGGGATGTTCAAAAAAGTCTACTCACTTGCCGCGCAAAGCTCCTGCATGAGAAAAAAATGGGGTTTTCAACAGGGCTTCGTCCAGCTCTTGGCAAGCTTTTGGCCAGTTGGGGAGGGCTGTTGAAAACTTGGCAGTCCGTTCGGCGCCATTTTTGGTGCGTTCGCGCCAATGCGTGACTGACTGGGTTGAAATTCGTGTTTTCCTGTGCCTATGAAGGATCTACTTTGTGACATATCGGCTTTTAGGTACTGGCGTTTGCCTCCTCAAGTCCGCGCTTTGTGTCCGCCGCTTCCACGGCCGGAAGAAGACCGGCAGCGATATGACCTTGCCCGTAACCCGACGGCTGCGGTTGTGCTCGGCTTTCCGTTGTATACATTGGTCCGGACGAGAAACAAGCGGACTTGTCCTGCCAGTATCAGACAGCGGCTGTTTCTTGGTGAGCTCCCCAGGGAATCCGTGCTGGAAACGGAGCATGGGTTTTTGGTCACGTCTCCTCTACTGACGGCATTTATCATGTCTCGACATCTGACGGATCTCCAGCTTCTTTTTGTGTTGGCAGAGATGTGCGGCTTGTTTGCGGTGTGTGCCCTGCCAGCGGCACTTGAGGCGGAGCTTTCGCGTGCATTTGATTCGGGCGCGATTTCGATAACGTTCGGTTGGGTGCGCTGCCCGTCCGAGGACGGCACCGCCTCAAATTTATGGCGTCGAGACGCTTTGGTTTTGGGCGGAGACCTTGACCGTTTTTGTTCAGATGTTTGCGGGATGCGTTGCGGCAATAGATTTATGGCGGTATCGCAACTCGTTCCATTGGGTGCCGCGTCGCCTTTTGAGGTCGAGGCGTATTTGTTGCTTGGACTGCCGCGAGCCCTGGGAGGCGAAGGTTTTTGCGGCATAGAGCTTAATGTTGAAGTGATGCTAAACACAAGTGCTCGAGCGATTGTGGAAAAGTCCCGTGTATATATCGACCTACTTCTTTCTTCGCCGGACGGCAGGCGACAGGTGGCCATTGAATGTCAGGGAAAGGCCTCGCACGGACGCGCGGGGGATGGCTTGCGTGACGCTGACCGCATGACGGCCCTTCAGGCCATGGGCTACGATGTACTTCTCCTGACACACAGACAGATATCCGATGAGGATAGATTCCGCGCGATCGTTAAGGCCATATGCAGGATGCTCGATGCTGAATATCGTGATAAAAGCTCAGATGAGCAAAGGGCTGAGACATTACTCCGGTCTGAACTATTCGTTGACTGGACAAAATTGGGAGTAATCGACGGGAAGATGCCCGTTAGACACAAAACGGCTCAATCGTGGACGGCTGCGGTTCTAAGTGAGTAGACTTTTGGCACTTTGGCGACCAGGCCGTTTTGCAACAAGTCATTTACCTGCGGCTTTATAAAGCAATATGGGTGGTGTGCTCGGCAAGTTCCAAAAAGTCTACTCACTTAGTTTTTGACGAGAAGCCGATGCCGAAGGCGGTCCTATTTCAGGGCGTTAACAAGTTCGTGAGGCACGAAAAAGGCCCGAACCAATACGGTCCGGGCCTCATCGAGCTTGAGGTTATGTCTCAGGCGGTTGGCTTAGCCAAAGTAGCGCTTGAGCAGGCCGGCGAAAGCCTTGCCGTGGCGGGCCTCGTCGCGAGCCATCTCGTGCACGGTGTCGTGGATGGCATCGAGGCCGGCGGCCTTGGCACGCTTGGCAAGATCGGTCTTGCCGGCGGTGGCGCCGTTCTCGGCCTCAACGCGCATCTCGAGGTTCTTCTTGGTGGAGTCGGTCACGACCTCGCCCAGGAGCTCGGCGAACTTGGCGGCATGCTCGGCCTCCTCGTGGGCAGCCTTTTCCCAGTACAGGCCGATCTCGGGATAGCCCTCGCGATGAGCGACGCGAGCCATGGCCAGGTACATACCGACCTCAGAGCACTCGCCCTCAAAGTTGGCGCGCAGGTCGGCAACGATGTCCTCAGAGACACCCTCCATCTTGGCGACGCCCACGACGTGCTCGGCGGCCCACTCGAGCTGGCCCTCCTCCTGCTTCAGGAAACGAGAACCGGGAACGCCGCACTGGGGGCACTTAAAATCCTCGGGCAGCTGGTCGCCGTCGAACTCTTCCACATAACCGCAAACGGGGCAAACAAACTTCATGATTCGATCCTTTCGATCGATGGCGATTGCGCGCTCGTCCGGTCCCGTAAGGGCCCTCTCCGGACGTGCGTCTTGACGAGTTCTATTATCCATAAATGCAACCAAATGTGAAGCCTATTAGGAATGATTTTTAATAAAACAATTTCGAGATATGAAGATGTTGATTGATTAACGATTGGGAGGCCGTCTGCGATCTTTGCTGAGTACAATCGGGCGAGCAAATGTTGACCTATCAACAAATGAAGGAGTTTCCTTTATGCATCTAGCCCGTCGTGCCTGGTGCCGAACATATCAGACGGTTTTTCGCATTGCATTGCCGATCCTGCCCTATACCGAGCCGCGCATTTTAGAGCATGCCGAGGATGTGCCCGCGGTGCTTCAAAAGCGCTCGATCCAGAAGGTCCTTATCGTGACGGATCCCGGCATTGCCCGTCTGGGGCTCACGGCACCGCTCGAGACGGCGCTCGCATGCAGGGGGATTGGCGTTACGGTCTATGCCGAAACGCGTGCAAACCCCACGGTTTCAAACGTGGAAGAAGCGGCGTCCCTGTATCGAGAGAGCGCCTGCCAGGCCATTATCGGCTTTGGCGGTGGCTCGGCCATGGACTGTGCCAAGGGCGTGGGCGCACGCATTGCGCAGCCAAACAAGCCCATCAACAAGATGCGTGGCCTGCTGCGGATTCATCGTCGCCTGCCGCTGCTCATCGCCGTTCCCACTACCGCCGGTACGGGAAGCGAAGTCACGCTTGCGGCGGTAATTACCGATGACGGGACGCACTACAAATACCCCATTAACGACTTTGTGCTCATCCCGCGTTTTGCAGTCCACGACCCCGAGTTTACGTGCGGCTTGCCCGCTTCCATTACGGGGCAGACGGGCATGGACGCCCTGACGCATGCCGTTGAGGCCTTTATCGGGCGAAGCACCACGCCCTATACGCGCAAGATGGCGCGACAGGCGGTGCAGCTTATCCACGACAATTTGCTCGAGGCCTATGAGCATGGTGACGACATGCGCGCTCGTCGCAATATGCTTTCGGCGGCGTATAAGGCGGGCGTTGCGTTTACCCGCTCCTATGTCGGATATGTGCATGCCATCGCGCACAGTCTGGGCGGCCGATACGGAATTCCGCACGGTTTGGCCAACGCGATCATCCTGCCGCACATGCTTCGCGCTTATGGTGACGCCGCCGCCCCCAAGCTTGCCGATCTTGCTCGCATGGCGGGCATTGCGCCGGCTACCGCGCAGGATAGTCTTGCGGCCGAGGCCTTTATCGATTGGGTCGACCGCATGAACGAGATCCTGGGAATCCCCAAATATGTCTCGGGCATTCGCCGCTCCGACATTCCCGAGATGGCGGCGCATGCCGATGCCGAGGCCAATCCGCTGTACCCCGTTCCGCTTTTGATGGACCGCTTGGAGCTCGAGCGTATGTACGAGGTCGTCGCGGGTGGTATGTTTGAGGACGAGAACTAGGAGGGTGCCATGAACACCGAGGAAATTGCGCGCATCGTCGGCGATCAGCGCACTTACTTTAAAACGCACGCTACGTTTGATGTTGATGCCCGACGTCGCGCGCTCGTGAGTTTACGCGATGCGGTACGGGCGCACGAGGCCGATATTGCCCATGCACTCAAGACCGATTTGGGAAAGTCGCATGACGAGGCATATATGTGCGAGATCGGCACGTCGCTTTCCGAGATTCGTCATCAGATCGCTCACGTGGCTCGATGGAGTCGTCCGCGCCTGCGTCCGTGTGACCTTGCCAACGCCGTGAGCGCGTGCAAAACGCAAGCCGTGCCCTATGGCGTCACGCTCATCATGGCTCCGTGGAACTACCCGTTTTTGCTAACACTCGAGCCGCTCGCCGGCGCCCTTGCCGCGGGCAATACCGTGGTCATCAAGCCGAGTGCCTATGCTCCGGCATCGAGCGCGGTGCTCAAGCAAATCTGTGAAGAGGCATTTGATCCGCGCCTGGTGACGGTTGTCGAGGGCGGGCGCGCCGAGAACGAAGCGTTGCTCGATGAGTGCTGGGACAAGATCTTCTTTACCGGTAGCGTTCCGGTCGGCAAGCTCGTCATGGAGCGCGCGAGTAAAAACCTCACGCCCGTGACGCTTGAGCTGGGCGGCAAGAGCCCCTGCATCGTGGATGCGACGGCAAACTTGAAGGTCGCGGCACGGCGTATCGCCTTTGGCAAATGGCTCAACGTAGGGCAGACCTGCGTGGCGCCCGACTACCTGCTGGTCGATACGCGCGTGCACGACGAGCTGCTGGGCCTCATCAAGGAAGAGGTCCGCCGTATGTTTGGCGAGCATCCGCTCGATAACGAGGATTACGGGCATATCGTCAATGCTAAGCATTTTGCGCGCGTGCGCGGGCTGATCGATCCCGATAAGGTCGTGCTGGGAGGCACGGCGCGCGAGTCGTCGCTCAAGATTGAGCCGACGATCCTAGACGGCGTGACCCCCGATGACGCCGTGATGCAGGAGGAGATCTTCGGTCCCATCTTGCCGGTGCTGACGTTTGAGAGCCTAGACGAGGCCGAAGCGTTTATTACGGATCGTCCGACGCCGCTGGCCCTGTATATCTTTAGTCAGGACCGCGCAGTTCAGCAGCGCTTCGTGCGTTACGTGCCCTTTGGCGGTGGCTGTGTCAACGACACGATCATGCACTTGGCTACGAGCCATATGGGCTTTGGCGGCATGGGCGCGAGCGGTATGGGGCACTACCATGGACGCGAGAGCTTCGATACGTTTAGCCACAAGAAGAGTATCGTGAAC
>UQYA01000099.1 GCA_900545165.1 uncultured Collinsella sp. | reverse complement strand
CAACACCACGTCGTACTCGTGCGGCGCGCTCGCGGCAAACATCTCGACGGCAGACTCACCATCCTTAGCATGCGTCACGACGGCACCGGCGCGGGCGAGCGTAAACTGTGCAATCTCGGCATTCAGGTCGTTATCCTCTACGAGCAAAACGCGCAAGCCCTGGAGCGCATCGCCATCCCCCGCGTCCACGCGCACAGCCTGAGGAATCTCGGAGCGCTCGCACTTCTCAAACGGCAGACGGATGGTAAACGTCGTCCCCTGCCCCAAGATGCTCGTAAAGCTCATGGTTCCGCCCATAAGCTCGACCAACTGTTTTGCGATAGGCGCACCCAGACCAGTTCCCGATGAAGCGCCTTCCACCTGTTGCTCCTCGCGACAAAACGGTTCGTAGAGGTGCTGTTGGAACTCCTCGCTCATGCCAATACCGTTATCGGCGATCGTGTATTCATAGACGGGGGCGCCATCCACTGGCTCCACCTCGCGGCACACCAGGCGAACATAGCCGCCCCGGCGGTTGTACTTAACGGCATTACCGGCAATATTGAGCAACAAGCGCTTGAGGTGCGTCACGCTCACCCGCGCATAGGGATGATTAAGCGTCTGCTGGTCGCAGATAATTGTCACCAGACGCTCCTCGGCCTGGCGCTCCAGAATATCGCGCACCTCGTGGTTGAGGGTCACCAAGTTTGTGGGAACAAGCTCCAGTTCGATCTGCCCGCTCTCCAGACGACTCATATCCAGGGCCTCGTTGGCAAGGTCGAGCAGCAATCCCGATGCCGTCCAGATCCTTGAGCGGCACTCGGTCTGCTTTTGCAGATCGTCCGCATTGCCATCGCCGACCTCAACCATACCGCGAATGCCGTTGATGGGCGTGCGCAGATCGTGGCTCATGCGACGCAGGAACTCCGTCTTTGCCGAGTTGGCAGACGAGGCCTCACGCGCCGCCTTTGCCAGCTTGTCGCCATAGTCGCGCTCCTGCTGCAGCAAGTCTGTCAAGCGTCGACGATCAGCGCGGCGACGCACCATCACAACAGAGGCTACAACACCGCTGTAAAGCACCAGCACGCCGGCAGCGACAGCCGCGACGACCTCAAAGTAGCGCTGCGCCGAGGCATAGGTGTACACGTAGAATTTTTGCGCTTTGCCGTATGTGCCCAAATACCACTCGCCGTTGACGTTGACCAGTCGGACTTTGCCGGGCAGACATCGATCCTTAATTTCGTCGACAATGATGGCGTCCGTCGCAGGCAGGTCGAACACGCCCAAGATGGTGGGTTCAACGGCGTTGGTCGCAACGACCTTGCCATCGTTTTCGATCACGATATTGCCGCTATCGATGGTTTCATAACCTTCAAGCAGACTCTGCAGTTTGAGCGTATTGCCTGCAACCGCCTTCGCGCTCCGATGCCTTACCGCGATAACGATACCCTCGCCATCCTGCCGGGCCACGCAACCAATGTCTGCAACCGAATCATCCGCAAGCGTAATACTATCGGTATAAGACTTAAGCGGATGGGTTGCCACCTCCAACACGGGCGCTTCTTTGAGATACGTAGCAAGCGACTCGTAGCCCACGCCATCCGTCGAGGACTCGGACACCAAGTTGCCCGATGCGTCCGTCACGATCAGCGCACTCACGTTGAACTGGTCAGCATATTGCTCCAGCGCGGCGTTATCCACCGAGCCGTCGCGCTCCATATCGCGCGCCGCCTCTCCGGCGATCTCCATAACGCGAATCAGGTTTTTGGTCGTATAGGCGCTATTGAATGCATCGTAGGAAAGGCTCTGCGTCGCCACGTAATCGACAACGTCGGCAAAGCGCTGCTCGGCCTGGGCTGTCGTGTAACCGTAGCTCATCATGCCGGCAACAACCGAGAGCGCTATCCCCAACAGGGCGGCAATGAGCCATACCCATGCCGAACGATCGTCCCGCTCCCCTACGGCGTGGTCGGGCGCATCGATCATGACAGGCCCTCCGTATTCAAAAATGGTGCAGGGTCATCAAAGTACTTTGACACCAGGCGTTCCATGGTGCCATCGACAAGCATTTCTTGGTAGGCATGGGTGAGCTTAACGTCGATGCCGCGCGTATCGTTGAGATCGAAAGCGGTGCCCAAACCAACCTCCAGCAGCGGCTCATCCAAAATGCGATACGTCACACCATAGTCTTTTTCGTAGGTGAGCAGCGAAGACTCATGCGCGGCGATGGCGTCGACCAGGCCCTCGACGAGCGCCGGGTTCAGGCATGAGCGGTCCGAAAAGCTGTAGAGCTCCTTGATCTGCGGAACGTTTTCATTTGTACGATTGAGCAAAATGTCCTCGGGCTTGGTAGTGGACTGGACCGCCACAACCTTGTCCTCAAGATCGGCAAGCGTGTAGATATCGCTCTGGGGATCGACCGCGACTACCTGGCGGCTCGCAAGGTACGGGCCGGCCCAACAATACTCGTTCTCGCGACCCGTCATGCTAAAGCTGCCCATGACGCAATCGAGCTCGCCGCTCGCCAGCAGCTCTTTCTTCTTTTCCCAATCGATCAGCTGGTATTTTGGCTTGTAACCAATGCGGGCCAAAGCCTCGGTCAATATCTCGACATCCAGGCCAACGATATCGCCGTACTCGTCGGTATACACAAACGGTGGATAGAGGTCGCTGCCGACGTTGAGCGTCTTAAGGTCGTCGTCTTTGACTTGCGAGGCGTCCAGTTTTTCTAATGCAGACGTCGAGGCTCCGTCATTCGACCCGGAACAGCCGGCTATCGCTACGACAAAGGCACACGCTACCGCAAGCGCAACAAACAACGATATGGCAACCGAGCGGCGAGGTCTTTTCATCGAGCTCCAGACGATCCTATTCACGGACTGAAATGCTAAAAAATAATAGCAAATGAAATCACTCGAGCGCCCAATGGTTACAGACGCCTTACCGTACGGGGCCTTCCCGCCGACGCGGCAGAAGGCCCCGCGCGAAGCTCTCATTTACCGTGCATTAAAAACGTAGCGGTCCAGGCGGTCGCACGCCTCTCTCACGCGCGAAAGCGGCAGCGCCAGATTCACGCGAATGTGGCAGGGTCCGTGGAACGGGCGGCCGTCCTGATACCCCACGCCCACGCGCGCTCCCTCGTCGAGCAGCCACTGAATATCGCGGCCATGCTCGCGGCACCACTCGGTGCAGTCCAGAAACACCATGTACGTGCCCTGCGGACGCGAATAGGACACGCCCTCAAAATGCTCGTCCACGTAATCGCAGAAGTACTCGATATTGCCGGCAAGCACCTGGTTGAGCTCGTTCACCCACTCGTAGCCCTGCGGCTGGTAAGCACCGATAAGCGCATGCATGGAGAGGACATTCATCTCGTTGTAGTGGGTCTTGTCGGACACGGCGCACATGCGATCGCGCAGCGTCTCGTTGTAGACAATGTGGTAGCTGCCGACCAGACCCGCCAGGTTAAACGTCTTGCTCGGCGCATAGAGGGCAACCGTGCGCATGCGGGCATCCTCGCTCACCGACTGCGTCGGGATGTGCTTGTGTCCCGGCAGGATGATATCGGACCAAATCTCGTCCGAGATTACCATGCAATCGTGCTGGCGATAGATGTCCATAGCGCGCTCGATCTCGTCGCGCTCCCATACGCGGCCGCAGGGATTGTGCGGCGAGCAGAACACCGCGGCATGGATGTGGTTTTGTGCGAGCTTGCGCTCCATGTCCTCAAAGTCCATACGCCACACGCCCTGGTCGTCGAGCTTAAGCGGGCTGTGGACAATGCGATAGCCCGCGGCCTCAATGGACTTGGTAAAGCCGATGTAGGTGGGGCTGTGGACCAACACCGCATCGCCCGGCTGGACATACGCGCGCAGCGTCGACACGACACCGCCCAGCACGCCGTTTTCGTAGCCGATATGCTCAGGTGCCAGGCCCTCGACGCCATTGCGGCGGCTCTGCCATTCGATGATGCGGTCAAAGTACTCGTCGCGAGGATTGAAATAGCCAAACATGGGATGCTGAGCGCGCTGAATGATGTAATCCTGGACCGTGGGCACCGTGGCAAAGTTCATATCCGCCACCCACATGGGGATGCGGTCGAAGCCCTCGTCGGGTGCGTTCGGAGCCATACCGGGCATCTCACCCCAAGAGTCAACGGCGATGGAGTCCATGCCGTGGCGGTCGATAAGCGAGCTAAAGTCGTATTTCATGCTGAACTCCCGTGCAAAGCGGATTGTTTTGGTAGGCGTTATTGTCCACCAGCACGGGCGGTTTTGGCGCGGGGTTTGGCGCTTAATTTGACGGGTGCGGACGAATGGCAGGTTAGCCTTGCGCGTCGTTGACGGCGACTACGGTTAGCTGGGTTTCGTCGACCGTAAACGATATGTCGAGCCCGGCGTAAGCCAAGTGGTAAATGCGGTTTGGCTCGTGCTTGCTGCCCGCACGGCGCGGGTCTTGGCGTAGGACCTCGACCAGGCCGGGGAGCTTTGTGGGCGAGACCATATCCTGCAGCGTCTGCGGGAACTCGATGTCGAGCTCTTGCCACGGAGCATCCTCAATCCAGCCGCCCGTTGCATCCGGGTGGCAGTCCGCAAACGGAATGTAGGGCTTGATATCATAGATGGGCGTGCCGTCGCGCAGATCGGCCCCCAGCACATGGATGATGGGGCCGTCGTCGGTAAGCTCCACGCGGTCGAGCTTAACGCAGGTGAAACCGATAGGATTAGGGCGAAACGGACTGCGTGTGGCAAACACGCCCACACGTTCGGCTCCACCCAGGCGCGGCGGGCGTACGGTTTTCGACCACTTGGCATTGGTGCCAGACCTGTCCTGCGTCTTGGCATCGGCAGCTATGTCCTTAGCTGTGCCGCCGGGCGTGCCGTTTTCGAAGCGCCAGAGCAGCCATAGGTGAGAGAAGGAGTCCAGACCCTCAACTGCTGCGCTGGAGGCAAATTCCGGCTCAAAAACGATGCGTCCCTGCAGATGGGGCGCCAAAAAGCTGTTGCGTGGGATGCCGAACTTCTGCGGCAGGTCGGTATGTATGTGTGCAATAGGTTCCATGCCGGCCATTGTACGGCATGAAGGTGTGGGGCGTTGCGCGCAATTCTTCGCCGCGGTTCCCCGTCGTGCAACCAACGGTTGCTTGGAAGGGCACCTGCTGCCGCGTATGCTTAAGCCGCCAACCAGCAGAAAGGAGCCGCTATGGCCTTTGCAGAAAAGCTCATTGCCATCCGTCGCGCCCATCACCTTACCCAGGAGCAGCTCGCCGCCAAGCTCTTCGTCACACGCCAAGCCGTCAGCCGTTGGGAGCGCGGCGAAGTCACCCCGGGTATCGACATGATGAAGCTCATTGCCGCCGTAACCGGAGAGCCGCTGCCCCACCTGCTCGAAATGCCCGAGCATTATTGCCAGAGCTGCAGCATGATACTCACGCCCGACGACTGCGGCACCGACGCCACGGGCGCCACGACCGACCATTACTGCAAGTGGTGCTACGACCACGGCAAGTACACCTACGACACCACCATGGAGGCGATGATTGAGGATTGTGCCCCGCGGCTGGCGCAAAACACCGGCATGTCGCTCGACGAAGCCGTCTCGCTCATGGGCGCCGTGCTGCCGCAACTGGAGCGCTGGCGCGCCGTGCAGGAAAACGAGGAGCGCTACGGTGCCGAAGCGCGGGCGCGCTATGGCAATGAGGCTATCGATGCAGCAAACGAGACGCTACTGGACATGGATCCTCAGACATGGAGCGACATGAAGGAACTTGAACCCGCTATTCTAGGTCAGCTCTCGATTGCCATGGGTGACGGCGATGCGGATGGAAGCGAGGCTCGCAAGCTTGTCGCGATGCATCGTCGCTGGATTGCTCTCAACTGGGGACGCGAACCCCAGAACGAAGCGTACCTGGGCCTCGCCCACGGCTATCTTGCCGACCAGCGCTTTGTTGACTACTACGACAAGCCCTGCGGCACCGGAGCCACGGCGTTTCTGGTACAGGCCATCGAGTCGTCGTTGACGCGCGCATAGACCGCGGCGGCTTTGGGTATTTCAATCAAAACCTCAACC
>UQYA01000098.1 GCA_900545165.1 uncultured Collinsella sp. | reverse complement strand
GGTATTTCTCCAACCGAAAACCTGCGTGAACGCATGACTTGAGACGCCTTTTAGAACTCACCGATCGCAGGGCGAACACAAATCAACAGCGGCCGTGCATTGTTCCCAGCCGTTTGGCATGGCGGAGCCATGCCGTTGTTGATTGGAGTGCCACACCATGGCAGACGAGAGAAAAATCAGGGAGATCTACGGCGTGAAGAGCGTCCTAGATGAGGCCGCCGAGCGGATCGAGGCGACGTGGCGGGAGAAGCTGCTGCGCGAGACTGCCGACCTCAGGAGCGAGAACGCGCTGCTCAGGGTCCAGCTCGACGAATTCAACCGCAAGCTCGGCGAGGCGAGAGACCGGAACGAAAGACTTGAGGCCGACTGCAATGAGAGGGTCGCTTTCATCGAGGAGAAGTTCGAGCTCGATACCGCGAGCCTCGAGCTCGAGAACAACGAGCTCCACGCCGCGAGCGTCAGATATCTCACCGATGCCAGGGAGCTCGACAGGCAGGTCGTCCAGCTCCACGCTGAGGCTGAGGCCATGGTCGATGAGATCGAGCGGCTGCGCGGCGAGCGTGACGCCGCACTGAAAGCCCAGGCCGAGCTGAGCGATGCGCTCCTGGCCCAGCGCGACCTGATGGCCGAGCTCGCCGCCCTCAAGGACCGACTTGCCGCCTCCGAGCAGCGGGCGGCCGTGGCCGAGGCCAAGGTCGAGGTCATGACCCAGAGGGGCGAGTAGGCCGCAGAGCATCTAATTTTCTAGAAACCCCCTAGAGCATTTCTAGAGGGTTTCTAGAACTGAAGACCGGGCGCAGTACTTTCGATCGAAACGATATCTTTGTAGATGAGGCGATGCTTGGCGTCGCACCATTTGTCGCCGTGGTAATGCCCGAAGAGCCAGACGCGATAGCCGAGCCGCCCGTCGAGCTCGGCAAGGAATCGCTGAAGTCGGTCGCCCCGATACTCGCGTCCGCGCTCCCGGCACAGCACCTCAGCAAGGGCAGCAGGGGCCTCGTGAGTCACAACGCAATCGACTCTCCAGCTCACGCGGTCGAGCGAGGCGCGGCAGTGCTCCATCTCCTCCTCGCTCGGCATCTCCTCGGGCCACCAGCTCCTCCCCTCCCTGCGATACTGTCTGTCGTTGCTCGCGGCACCGCCCATGGCAAGGACTGTGAGCCCGTCGATGTCGAACACCTCTCCGCGCATCAGGTGCAGCACGTGCGGTCGCGCCTCATGGACGAGCCCGCCGTTCCACTCCAGCACCGGCAGCCCAGCCAGGGCGTGGTGGTTCTCATGGTTGCCGTCTACGAAACACGTGGTCCAGGGCTTCGACTCGAACCAGTCGAGCCAATACCTCTCAGCATTCGAGCCGTCCCAGACAAAGCCGAAGTCGCCCGCCACGATCACCACGTCATCGCGCGTCAGCGTGCGGCCCAGTGGCCAAGACCTGAAGGCGAACCTGCTGGACCCGTACTCGGCCCTGCCGTGCACGTCGCCCGTCACATAGACAGCCATCAGTACGCACCCCACGGCAGGAGTTTGTCCCCGAGCCTCACGATCCGGTCGTACAGCACGGTATGACGTTCGTCCGGGTTGCCGTCTCGGTGAAAATGGCCGTAATACCAATGTTTATAGTCCAGGCGGTCCTCGAGCTCGTCGAGGAATCCGGTCAGCCGGTCCACATCGGGGCGCTCCCAGCCTGGGTCCGGGTAGAGCGTCGGCGAGAGCATGCGCGTGGCGCAGGTATGGGTGATGACGCAGTCGACCTTCCAGCCGACCTCGTCGAGCCTTGCCCGCGCGGTATCGAAATCGCGCTCGTCCGGGAGCTCCTGAGGCCACCAGCTTGAATACGGAATGCGGTATTCCCTGTCCACGCTCGTGGCACCGCCCATGGTGAAGATTGTCGAGCCGTCGAGCTCGAAGACCTCGCCGCGCGTCAGGCGCCGAATGGGCGAGGTGTCCGACAGGCGCTGCGTCAGCCCGCCATGCCATAACTCCATGGGGCGCTCCTCCCAGTGGTCGAAGCGCTCGTGGTTGCCGTCGACGAACAGTACCGTGTAGGGGCGCGACTCCAGCCAGGCGATGTCGGCGCATTCCTCGGCAGAGAAATCCCACGGAAAGCCAAAGTCGCCGGCGACGATGAGGTAGTCGTCGCTGGTAAGGCTATCCCCAAGCTCCCAGTCGCGGAGCTTTTGCATGTCGAGCCCACCGTGGATGTCGCCCGTCACATAGACCGTCATCGAATCGCCTCTTCCCTCTTGTACGCCGCCAGCTCGCGCTCGACCTGCCTGTTGCCGGTCTCGTTGACCCACCAGGGCCATTTCACCCGGCCGCACGGCTCGTCGACTCCGGCGAACCATTCCCTCAGCTCGTCAAGGCTCACCGGGGAGTGCCCGTTGGCATCGCAACCGACGTCGTAGCGCAGAAGGCCCTGCCTGCGGTTGAACCCGTTGTACGCGCCGCCGCTGCTGTGGATGTGTCCGTGGAGGTGCCACGATCCATGGCTCATGCCCTGCCAGTCGGCCATGGGGTAATGGCTCAGGACGATCTTCTGCCCGTCGATCTTGAGCACGCAGATCGGCGGCTCCACGGTGAAGGCGCCCGCGACCGCCGGCTGGGTCCAGTCCTTGTCGTGGTTTCCCGGGACGAGGTGGATGCGCCTGCAGGCGATCCGCTTGCGCAGCCCGTAGGCGTCCTGGGCGGTCATCTTGAATGAGAAATCACCCAGGATGTAGAGTTCGTCGTCCACGGCAACCCTGCCGTTGATGCTGTCGACGATGGCGTCGTTCATCTGCCAAATCGTCTCCCACGGGCGGTCGGTGAACTTCAGCACGTTCTCATGCCCGAAGTGGGTGTCGCTGGTAAACCAGATCATATTTATGTCTCCTTCTGTCGCTAAAAAACGTTCTCCCTCGAGGTCAGGAGACGTTTTATGAGCGACATGAGGTGCATATCCCTCATGTTTCAAGCTCCAATCTGCCGGATTTGCCCAACTAAAAGTTTACGCCCACGCGCGAACAGGATTTGATTTTTGAAATATGGACGAATTCCTCGTCAGGAGGGTAAAATGGTGCCGACGGCAGCCCAAGTTGTAGAGAGCTGGGCAGAGCCGTTGCTTAATGAAGTTGGGTCATCGTCTTAGCGACGGTGGCCTTTCTTTTTGGGCTTCGAACCCTGCTTGAGTGCCTTGGAAAGGCCGACAAGGGCCGTGAGGAGCGAGACCGTAGCGGTCAGGAGCTTCACGAGCTCAGTGAAATCGGTCATGGGCATCACCTCCCATCGGATGGAGGGCTCTGCCCGGCACGAGGGCTGCCGACAGCAAGGACGATTCTATCAGAGCGGCTGACTCCCGCCCGATCAATTCATACTCCTCACCCTCGCCGAATTGCGAGCATGAAAGAATCGGCACTGAATGGCAGCGCGCTAGGGCACCGACGATAGGCTTTCCAAAACTAGCGAGGCGTGTCTCCGCGAGCGTAATCGCCTCGGTCGACCGCGCGATCGACCTGCGGCGAGATGTCGACGTTGCCACCATGGGCTCGGCCTGCGGCGCGAACGCGGTCATCGCCAGCATCGGGAACGGCGCCGGCGTAACGGTTGCGAATCTCCCTTGCGTAACCGCGCCGGGCAAGAAGCTCATCACGAACCGCCGGATCCTCGAGCAGATCTTCATCGCACTTCGGTGCGATGAACTTAGGGAAGAGATTGTAGGCGACGCCCTTGCTCGCCTTTGCCTGCTCGGCCCACGCCGAATACGCTTTCTTAAGCCGTTGAATGTAAATCTCGCAACGCCTCTCATAAGGAAGGGCTCGCTCGGCTTCCAGCACGTTATTTTTAAAGGCCGCCTCAAGTTGCTTGACCGCAAACCGCCCGTCAAGGCGGGTCAGGTTGAAAGTGCACTTCGGATTGCCGGCCTCTTTGATATCGAGATCTGTCGCATAGACTCGATTGTTCTTGATGAAAATGTCTACGCCCCATGAGGCAAGTAGCTTTTTGAATTGCTCCATATTCTTTACGCGACCTTCGTCAATCGCAATATGGATCAGCTCACGCAGATTGTTTTTATAACTGTACTCACCACGATCGACAATCTCCTTTTCAATATCGCGCGGCTGTCGATCTCGAATCTTCGAATTCTTCTTTCCCTTTTCGAGCTGAGCGAGATTCCAGGCCTCGTCCATTTCACGAACCCATGCAGCGCGTTCGTACTTTCCCTTGCGACCGCCGATGTCGCAACGCTTGCCGGTATCAAGGTTTGTCCGGTTGATTGCCATATGGACCGCGAACCGTTTTCCCGCTTTGTCGCTCTCCTCGTGCAGCGCGAGAATCACCTGTTGATGCGGATAGTGCTTCGCAAGCCATTGCTCCGCATAGGCCAGACATGCATCGGGGGTCATCTTGCCTCCGTTGCATGAGCATTCTTCCGGAAGAAACGCGAGGATCTGGTGTAGCAGGATTACGTTTTTGGCTCCGGCTCTCGACGGCTTGTCGTGATGGAAAACCTTTCTGGTTCTATCCATTTTCGAAAACCAGCGGTCGCTCCATTCGATGTTCCAGCCACCACGCGCAATCGCATCTTTTCCGTTGATGTATTTGCGGACGTTCTTTGCGTAGCGCTCGCTCGATATGCTTTTCTGCTTAATGACGGTCATTTTGATCACCGCCGACGAAATAGCGCTTCTCAAACTCGTCGATAAAACGATCCAGCTTACGCCCAACTTGGTAAACCTTTTCGAGTGCGCGGAAAACAGCTTTCTCGTTGTACGCAGGAAGCCCCTGGGCGTTCACAAAATACATCAGCTGATTGAGGTTTGTTCCTTCCTTCAAAAGTTCGTGATAGATCTTGTCGATCGACGCCCGATCGACATCGATTTTCTCGACATTCCCTTTGAGCAGTACGCGACGTGCATACGCACTGACAGTCATATCGAGGGAATCAGCATTGCTTTCAATTTTCTTTTTTTCTTCCGGCGAGACCCGGACGTGAATGTCATCGGTTCGGAATTTCTGGTCAGCGATTTCCGAAAAACCAAAATCGATATCGAGATCGTCGGCATTGCACAAAGCGAAGCGGATGAGTTCCGCCTCGCTCATCTCATGTCGCTTTGCGATTGCAGCGATGGCTTTCTTCTCGTCATTTGAAAGAGACGCCTTGACGGTGTGCGGGCGGAGCCTACTCATGATTCCTCCGGAAAACGAACCAGCGATCGGAGAGGCCTCCGATCAAAACCTGCTATGCGATTCGCTTTCCTTTGATGAGGAACGACTGGCGTCGTTCCAATGAAGAATCGTCTCCGCGATTCTTCATCGCGAAGTTTCAACTTCGCAACAACCTTATCGCCATAGCAGGCGATAAGCAAGGTCTGTGGCGCGGTGTTTTCGGGGTCCGGATGGGCCCACAAAAATGCCACCCACAGTCATCTTGCAATCACTGGGACGGCGATTGGGCGGAGCGTAGCGTAGACACGAAATGAGAGGCCTCGTCTCGAGCGAAAGGCTTCGCGGTGTCGTAGTGTCAGCGGAGACCGTGAGCGGAAGCGAATTTTTAACGCGAAGAATGCTGAGTGTTAGAAATTCGCTGCAGCGAGAGCGGAGCGGTAATGCGAATGCGAGGGATGCCGAGTTTTTGCATTACCGCGCAGCGGACTCCGGGCGAGGGCTGGAGCAAGTTGATGGAAGACCTTACCGATTTGCGGAAGGTTTTGCCCGAAGCATCCGGCACCGCCGGATTCTTTTGGAACGGCCTCTCGTTTGATTGCTTTCCTATCGTTTGCCCCCAGACTGGGCGTCTAAAAAAGGCGGCCGAACCGGCCGCCCAGAAATAAATAAACATTTACCGAATGTAAGAGGAGAGGAACGATGTACATTACTCCCAGTGACCGGCGACGTCGACAACCCAATGCTGTCCCGTAGCCTGCTGTTCATAATGTCCCTGGTCCTCAGAGGTGGTATACGAATCATCTACAACGGATCCACCGATACCGCCGTTTTCTCCATCGTTAATAATCCAAGCGTAGGCGGCATCGGATGAATCGAAGGGCCCTACCATAGTACCACCATGATTGACCCAGAAACGAGGATGACGCGTGTATACC
>UQYA01000097.1 GCA_900545165.1 uncultured Collinsella sp. | reverse complement strand
TCCGTATCCCAGTCGGAAATCGCTGACGGCACTGTTCCGGCAGACAACGAGGACAACGCGTCGGAGCCCGTCATCGAACTATCCCATGTTTCGTACAGTTATTCGCTCAGTCCGCGCGAGCGCCGCCGCTGGCATAAGCGCTCAGCCACTGCGGGCAAATCGAGCAAACAGGCTCTCTGGGGAAACGACCCCAGCAGCCCGTGGGCGCTGCGCGATGTATCGCTGACGGTGCGTCGCGGCGAGTTCCTGGGCTTGGCAGGTCATACCGGTTCGGGTAAGTCGACGCTGGTTCAGCATCTCAACGGTTTGATTCGCCCCCAGGAGGGATCCGTTCGTGCGCTGGGGCTCGATCTGTCAAACAAGAAAGACGCCGCCGCGGTTAAGGCCAAGGTCGGCGTGGTGTTTCAATATCCTGAGCGTCAGCTGTTTGCCGAAACCGTGGCGCAGGACGTGGCGTTTGGTCCGCATAACCTTGGCTTGCCGCAAGATGAAGTCGACCGTCGTGTCGAGTCATCGCTCTCACGCGTGGGCCTCGACCTTTCCACGGTCGGCGACAAGAGTCCCTTTGAGCTTTCGGGCGGTCAGCAACGGCGTGTGGCATTCGCCGGCGTGCTCGCCATGGAGCCCGAAGTCCTGGTGCTCGATGAACCCATGGCGGGGCTCGATCCGGCTGCGCACAGGGATTTCCTTGAGCTTATCGATCGACTTCACCGCGATGGCCTGACCGTTGTCATGGTTTCGCATAGTATGGATGACCTGGCCAATTGCTGTGACCGCATCGTCGTAATGAACGAAGGTGCAGTGTTTGCCGAGGGAACCCCCGTGCAGGTGTTTGCGCATGCCGATGAGCTCAAGTCGATCGGCTTGGGCGTACCTGCTGCTCAGCGCATGGCGTTGGCGCTCGCGGAAGCGGGCGTGCCGCTGCGTCGCGGCGGGCTCTATACGGTTGAGTCGTTGGCCGACGAGTTGGTAGATTTGCTGATCGGTCGCTCGGACGGTCCTTCTAACGTCGCGGACATTGCTAAATCCAAGACGGTCGCGCGAGAGGAGGGCTGCTGATGGAGGCGTTTTCGTTTGGCAGTTACTATCCCGGCGATAGTGCAATCCACCGCTTGGACCCGCGAACCAAGTTGCTCTTGGGCTTTGTGTTTCTGATCACGACGCTCACGGTCAGTGGCTTCCGCGGACTGGCCCCGGTCGCAATTTTCGTTGTGCTGATCTATGCCGTGTCTCGGGTGCCGTTGCGCCGGGTCCTATCATCGATGGCACCATTGCTGGCGATTGTCGTGGTGGTCGCAGTGCTCAACCTGTTTTCCGACCAGAGCGGGCGCATTCTGTGGCAGCTCGGCTTTCTGCAGATAAGCGAGGGCTCACTGCGTTCTGCCGCCTTTATGGCGTGCCGCCTGACGTTGATGATGGCCGGCATGAGCGCCATTACACTCACCACGCCGACGCTCGACCTCACCGCGGGCTTTGAGCGCCTGCTCGCGCCGTTTGCGCGTGTGGGACTTCCTGCGCACGAGCTCGGCATGATCATGGGTATCGCGCTACGCTTTATGCCGCAGTTTGCCACTGAGATGAAGCAGACGGCCGATGCGCAGGCGAGCCGCGGTGCGCGCGTGACGGGAGGCCCGCTCGGCGGCGTGCGTATGCTCGGCAGTGTGGCCATTCCGCTGTTCACGGGCGTGTTCCGCCATGCCGAGACGCTGTCTGCCGCCATGGATGCACGCTGCTATCACGGCGAGCAGGGCCGCACGCGCCTGCATGCGCTTGCATTTGGCCGCGGCGATGCGTTGGCGGCGGCGGTGACGGCGTTGCTGCTCATCTGCGTCATCGTCATCAATCTTCAACTTGTTTAGGCGCGATTCGGGCGCAAGAAAGGGGTCCCTATGACCGACAACGACCGCACGGATCAGCTTGAGCGCGCCTGTTCGTATCTCAGGCGCATTCCGGCGTGGTATCTGGCCACGACCGATGCAAGTGACGGGCATCAGCCTCGCGTGAGGCCGTTTTCGTTTGCCATGGTCGATGACGGTAAACTGTGGTTTTGTACGTCGCGCGACAAAGATGTGTGGGCGGAGCTGAGCGCGAATCCCAAGTTTGAGCTCTCGGGCTGGAAGCCGGGGGAATGTTGGATCGTATTGACCGGCGAAGCCGCACTTGAGGACGACGCAGTTGCGAGCGACAAGGTGCGTCAAGCGGGTTTTAAGCACATGGTGGGCATTGGCGAGGAACACGAGAGTGCCAACGACGGCCGCCTTGCTTTCTTTTCGGTCCGCAACATTGCCGCGCGCTTCTGTGATATCGACGGCAGCGAGGAGCGCCTGGAGCTCTAGCTCGCACAAACCGGGCTCCCAAACTAGCTAGTACAGGAGGAAACGTGGACGGATTGAATACGGTGTTGGAGTATCTGACGTCGGTGCCGGCATGGTATTTGGCGACGAGCGTTGACGGACAGCCTCATGTGCGTCCGTTTTCGTTTGCGCAGATCCAGGATGGCAAGCTGTGGTTTGTAACAGCGCGCACCAAAGATGTGTGGCAAGAGCTGCTGCAAAACCAGCGCTTTGAGGCCACGAGTTGGTGGCCGGGCCATGGTTGGCTCATCTTGCGCGGGCGTGCCGGCTTGGATGACCGGGCTTTAGACGAAATGCGCGAAGCCGGGTGGAAGCATCTAGAGCACCTGGGCGAGCACTATGAGGGGCCTAACGACCCCACGCTCGTCTTCTTTAGCGTCGAGGATCCCGAGGCTTTTATCTGCAATCACGACGAATGGGTGCCGGTCGAGCTCTAGCCAGCTGGCTCATCCTAACAACTTGGTTTTCGCATGGGCGGGCCCCGTATTGCCCGGCGCCGTTAGGAGCGCCGGTCAATACGGGGCCCGCTCCATTTGTCAATTCCTTCAAGCGAATGTGTCGGGAATGTTTCAATGCATGAATATGCAAGCCATTTACGTGTTCATGCATCTTTTGGTGCTAAAGTTTCAACCCACTTCATAACGACCACTGCGAAATGCGCATCGGTGCATAAATCGCAGACAAGGAGTCTGATATGTCATTGAAGGTTGGAATCGTCGGCGCGGCTGGATATGCCGGAGCCGAGCTCATTCGCCTCGTGCTCGGCCATCCCGAGTTTGAACTTGTTGCCATTACGTCCAACGCCGATGCCGGCCAGCCGCTGTCCGCGGTGTATCCGAGCTTTGCTGGTGTGAGCGACCTGGTTTTCACCACGCATGACGCGCCCGAGCTCAAGAGCTGCGATGCGGTTTTTCTTGCCGTGCCGCACACGGCTGCCATGGCACAGGTGCCCGCGCTCCTTGCCGCAGGCGTTTCCTGCTTCGATTTGTCTGCCGACTACCGTCTGAGCGATCCGGCCGTGTTCGAGGCGTGGTATGCCGCCGCGCATACGAGCCCCGAGCTGCTCAAGACGCGTGCTTTCGGCCTCCCCGAGCTGTTCTGCCAGGACTTAGAGACCGCTGCTTCCAGCCATGCCGCTGGCAAGTCCGTGCTGGTCGCCTGCGCCGGTTGCTATCCCACCGCAACGAGCCTTGCCGCCGCGCCCGCCGTGCGCGCTGGCTGGGTTGCCCAGAGCGGCCCCGTGATCGTTGATGCCATCAGCGGTGTGACGGGTGCCGGCAAGTCCTGCAACGCTCGTACGCATTTTTGCATCGCCGACGAGAACTTGGAGGCCTACGGCGTGGGCAAGCATCGCCACACGCCCGAGATTGAGCAAATCCTTGGCCTGACCGATCGCGTCGTCTTCACCCCGCATCTGGCACCGCTCAAGCGCGGCCTGCTCTCCACGGTGACGCTGCCGCTCACGCCGCAGGCCATCGACTCCCTGGCTCTTGAGGATGTCGTCGACTATTACAAGCAGTTCTACGCTGGACGCACCTTTGTGCGCGTGCTCGACGCCGGCCAGCAGCCCAAGACGGCTTCGGTCGTCGGAACCAACGCCGCCCAGATTGGCCTCGCGCTCAACAAGCGCGCGGGCGTTCTGGTGGCGACGGGCGCCATCGACAATCTGTGCAAGGGTGCAGCAGGCCAGACGGTCCAGTGCGCCAACATCGTCTTTGGTTTTGACGAGCGACGAGGCTTGCCCACAGTGGCGTGCCCGGTGTAGCACATTCGATTGTTAACGATTTGGTAGTCGGGCATCGAGTGGGGCGCCACTCTTAAGCTGGTCTCATGATCACGACTGGCATGGCGCACCAACCGATGTCCGTTTTTTGTTTGACATAAGGAGTCATAAAGACGATGAATACCGAGCTGTTTGATATCAAGATTCGCGCCGTCGAGGGTGGCGTTACGGCTGCGGCTGGTTTTAAAGCTGCGGGCATCCACGCTGGGTTCCGCAAGAACCCCGAGCGTCTGGATTACGCGCTCGTCGTGCCCGATAAACCCTGTCCCGGTGCCGGCGTGTTTACCACCAATCGCTTTTGCGCGGCGCCCGTGCAAGTGAGCCGTGCCAACCTGGGCGGTGCCGACAAGGGTTACGGTATCATCGCCGGCGTTTCGGTCAACTCTGGCAATGCCAACGCCGCCACGGGTGAGACCGGCCTTGCATGCGCGCGCGAGACGTGCAGCATCGCATCGCAGGTCATCGGCTGCGAGCCCCAGCAGATTCTGGTTGCCTCCACGGGCGTGATTGGCCAGATTCTGCCGATCGACACGTTTGAGACCGCCATTCCTGCTGCCTACGAGGCGCTCTCCGCCCACGGTGGCGCCGATGCCGCTCGCGCCATCATGACGACCGACACGCACTCCAAGGAGTACGCCGTGTCCTACGTCAGCGAGGCTGCGGGACACACAGGCAATGCCTATACGGTGGGCGGTATGTGCAAGGGCTCGGGCATGATCATGCCCAACATGGCCACCATGATCGCGGTCATCACTACCGATGCCCCCGTCGAGCCGGCGGCGCTCCACGCCCTGTTGCTCTCCACCGTCAAGCAGACCTTTAACAAGGTAACGGTCGATTCCGACACCTCGACCAACGACACCTGCATCATGCTTGCCTCCGGCGCCGCTGCCGCAGATGCCGAGCCTATCGTCGAGGGCTCCGATGCCTTTGACGAGTTGGCATTTGCCGTGCACGAGGTGTGCGAGAGCCTGGCGCGCAATATTGCCGCCGATGGCGAGGGCGCATCCAAGCTTGTTACGGTCAACGTTACCGGCGCCGTGAACGACGAGGAGGCCGATATCGCCGCCCGTGCCGTCGCCAACTCGCCGCTCGTTAAGACCTGCATCGCCGGCCACGACTGCAACTGGGGCCGCATCGCCATGGCACTCGGTAAGTGCGGCGTGAAGTTTAATCAGGAAGACGTTTCCATTGACATGATGGGCATGCCTGTCTGTCGCGACGGTCTGACTGTTCCCTTTGACGAGGACGAGGCTCTACGACGTTTCGAGGCGCCCGAGATCGTGATTTCGGCCGACCTGGGTGCAGGCGACGCGGCAACGACCGTGTGGACCTGCGACCTCACGCATGAATACATCTCCATCAACGGCGACTACCGTTCCTAGATTCCAGGCACGCTGCGCATCTTGCCGCGATTGCGGACAGCGGAGCACGGCGCGATAACGATACGAAAGACGAGGCAGATTATGAAATTCGCACGCGATTGTCGTTCGAGCGAATCCAACGAAGCAACCGCGCAGCTGCTGTTCGAAGCGCTGCCGTGGATTAAGAACCTGACCGGCAAGACGGTTGTTATCAAATATGGCGGAGCCGCCATGGTCGACGAGCAGCTGCGCCGCGACGTGATGAGCGACATCGTCCTGCTCAAGATTATCGGCATGCGCCCTGTTATCGTGCACGGCGGCGGCAAGGCTATCAACGAGGCGCTGAGCCATTACGATATTCCCGTCGAGTTTAAGAACGGCCAGCGCGTGACCACGCCGGCGACTATGGATATCGTGCGCGAGGTGCTGGGCGGCAAGGTTAACCAGGAGCTGGTCGCAGCGCTCAACCACCATGGCAACCTGGCCGTGGGCGTGTCGGGCAGCGATGCCGGCACGCTCATCGCCGAGCCGCTCGACCCCGAGCTCGGTCGCGTGGGCAAAGTGACGCACGTCAACACCGACTATATCGAGCGCTTACTCGATAGCGAGTACATCCCCGTCATC
>UQYA01000096.1 GCA_900545165.1 uncultured Collinsella sp. | reverse complement strand
ATCGCCGTCACCCGCAGCGTGCGCGAGCAGCAAGCCCTCGCCCGAAGGCCACCACAGGTCGCGCTCCACGCAGCGGGCGGTCTCGTCCTCACCCAGCAGCTTGCCATAGCGCACGAGACCGTCACCGGTCAGCTGAACCTGGTCCCAGTCCGCTGCTCGGCGCCACTCATCGAGCGCCACGGCGGCCTTGACCACGTGTTCGCGCTCAAATTGACGCTCGGGGCCCTCATCGACCAGCATATACAGCGCCGGATATACCTCACCGCGCATAGCATCGGCCAAGATACCAAGCTTGCCGCGCACGCCAGCCTTCCACGCCGTCCAAGCGCAAGCGTCGAGCGTCGACACGCCCAGCAGCGGAACATTGGCACCGCGCGCGAGGCCCTTGGCAGTGGAGATGCCGATGCGCACACCCGTAAACGACCCCGGGCCGCGGCCGACCACGTAGCAACCAACATCGCTGCGATCCAGACCGGCTTGAGCCAGCACGCCATCAACGGTATTCACGAGCTCAACGTTGGCGTGACGGCGACACATGTGGTCGCCACTCACGAGCTTCGTCTCGCCCGTCTGCCCATCAATCCAGCTTGCCGCGCAGGCAAGCATGTCGGTCGAGGTATCGAGCGCCACCATCAGCGCGTTGTCGTTATGCAAGCTCATCTTGTACAGCCTTATCAATCAAATGGGAAAGCTCCATTGCGCGGTCACCGTGCGCCTCAAGCGTTATCGTTCGCACATCGCTGTCGCCCTCATCACGCTTGAGCGTCACCGAAAGATACTCATCCGTCAGCTCGTCCTGGAATTGTTCGCCCCATTCCAGCAGGCAAGCACCCTCATAGCCCAGCACATCGAAAATGCCCGTATCCTCGAGCTCGTAGGCATGCTCCAGGCGGTATAGATCAAAGTGAAACAGCGGAATACGACCTTGATCGTGAACGGCCATGAGCGCAAACGTAGGGCTCGTAACCATATGCCCATCGCCCAGCCCGCGCGAGACGCCCTTGGTAAAGTGAGTTTTGCCCACTCCCAGGCCACCGGTCAGGATGAGCACATCGCCGTCCTCAAGGCACGGTGCAATTAGCTCGCCAAAGTACTCCGTATCGGCAGCGCAAGTCGTTTTGTAAGTACCTACCCCCAGGCGCTCCAGGGACATATATGCTCCTTATTATTCCGAGGCGTCCTCTGGTGCGGGATGTCGCTCCAGATAGTCGCCCAGCATCTTAAAGTCTTCCTCCAGCAGCTCCTGCCACGCCGGATTGCGTAGCGCTGCTGCCGGATGGAAAGTGGGCATTACTACAAAATGCCCCATCTGGTGGAACCTGCCGCGCAGCTTAGTAATGCCAATCTCGGTCTTAAGCACAAAGTGCGTCGCGGGGTTGCCGAGCGTCACGATAATATCGGGCCAGATGCTTCGAATCTGCTCACGCAAAAACGGCGAGCAAGCCAGCACTTCCTCGGGACGCGGATTGCGGTTTCCCGGCGGGCGGCACTTAAGCACATTGGCAATGTAGACGTCTTCGCGTTTAAGACCCGCCAGGGACAAAATGCCGTTGAGGTCCTCGCCTGCCGCCCCCACAAAGGGCTCGCCCTGCAAATCCTCATTGCGGCCCGGTGCCTCACCGATAAACATCACGCGAGCGCGGGGATTTCCCACGCCAAACACGATATTGTGACGCGACTGGTAGAGCTGGCAGAGGTGACAATCGCCCAGAACGGCCTCGATTTCCTCGAGTGCGACCTCACGCGGCGCCTGATGGGTATGGCCGGGGATGTGCATGACGCCCATGGCGACTCCTACACGTAGACCTTGTCGAGGCGCATGCCAAAGCCGCAGGCGACCTCGTAGTTAATCGTGCCGCGCAGTCGGGCCATCTCGTCCATAGTGATCTCGGCATCGCCATCGCGGCCGACAATAATCATCTCGTCACCATATTCGGCCTCGGGAATCTCGTGTGCCGGGTTGGACTGAATGGCGACCATAAACTGATCCATGCAGATATTGCCAACCTGATGCACGCGCTCGCCGCGATACAGCACATCCATACGATTGGAAAGCGTACGCGATAGGCCGTCGGCATAACCAATCGGCAGCGTGCAGATCTGAACGCGCGTACGCGGTACGCGGTAGGTAAAACCGTAGCCCACGCCCTCACCCATCGCAGGGTGTGCCACGCGCGTCACGCGCGCATGGACGCTCATAACGGGATCAAGCTGCATCACGCGGCCACTCAGCTCGCACGGCTGCATGCCATACAAGCCAACGCCGGCGCGAATCATATCAAAATGCATCGAGGGGTCGAGCATCGAGGACGGCGTGTTGGCGCAGTGCACGATACCGCACTCAAAACCCGCATCCTTAATGGCCTGAACGGCCTCGGTAAAGCGCTGACACTGCAGCTTGTAGTCCCAGCCCGAAGGTTCATCGGCCGTGGCGAAGTGCGTAAATACGCCGTCGCACTGAATACCGCGATGGAAATTAATACCGCGGACAAAGTCGAGCACCTGCGTGTAATGTACGCCAATGCGGTTCATGCCCGTCTCGATGGCAAGATGGTACTTGCCCACCTTGCCCGCCGCGACGGCGCATTCGCCATACGCAAGAGCAAAGTCGGACGTATAGACCGAGGGCATAATATCAAACTCGAGCAACGTCGGAATGGCCTCGATAGGCGGCTCGCTTAGGATGAGGATGGGTTTCGTAATCCCGCCCTGTCGGAGCTCAACGCCCTCGTTAACCGTCGCCACGGCAAACATGTCGGCACCGGCCGAATACATGATCTTGGCGCACTCAACAGCTCCATGACCATAAGCATCGGCCTTGACCACGCAGCACAGGCGCTGACGTGGATTCAACAAGTTCTTATAGGCCCTCGTGTTGCGACGGAGCGCCCCGCGGTCGATCTCGACCCAGGACCAGCGCGTCAAATCGGCTTTATTCATGATTAGTCATCCGACCCTTCGTCCATGATTCCCAGATCTTCGAGCGCATCCTTTGCCGCCAGCTCCATGGCAGGACCGATCAAGTCGATAAGATCGGTCGCGATAACGCTCTTCTCACCATACTCCGTCGCCGCGGCAAAACCGGCGTAGCTGTGAAGTGCGACGGCGTACGAATACAGCAACTCCCAACGATCCATCTCGTCGCGCATGGTGGCAAGCGTGCCGGCCAAAATACCCGCGAGAACATCACCTGAACCGGCAGTTGCCAGAGAAGCCGGACCCGAGAGCGGCAGCAGCACACGCTCAACGCCACAGATAGCCGTCGTCGGCCCCTTGGCAATGACCACCAGATTGTCGGAGCCTGCAGCCCAGACAACCTTCTGCGCGGCTGCAATCGCGGTACCAAGGTCGTTCACCTCGTCACCGGCAACCAGACGCGAAAGCTCACGATAGTGCGGCGTCATAACCAACGGCTGCTCGCGACGATACATCTCGGGGTTACTATCAATACCGTCAATGGCAATCTTAGCAAGGCAGTTGAGTGCATCGGCATCCAAAATAAGCGGTACATCAAGCTCGAGCAAGCCCGAAACCACCTGCATAGCGCCGGCAGACGTCGTCATACCGGGACCGCACAGTACGCAGCTGTACTTCTTTGCAATCTCGCACACCGTCATGCGCGCAGCGGCGCCAAAGGAACCGCGGGAATCAGACGGAATAGCAAAGACGGGAATCGAAGGAAGTGCCATGCGAATAAGATTGGCGCAGGCGTCAGGAGCCGCGACTGCCACGTAACCAGCACCCGCGCGAGCTGCAGACTTGGCCGCCATAATGGCAGCACCAGGATATTGCGCAGATCCGGCGACAATAAGCACAGAGCCACGGGAATACTTATCGATATTCGTAGGCAGTGGGGCAAAGTAATCAACTAAGTCACCGGGCTCGACAATCTCGGCGGCGTGGTCGACATCATCGATGACCTCGTCAAGACGGTCGTAAAGATTGCCGCAGATCAAATCGCCAGCATACTCAGGGCCATCAGCGCTATACAGACCAATCTTGGGCGCAATCATCGTCACCGTATGCTCGGCACGAATGCAGTCGTCATCAACAACGCCCGTCTCGGCATTCAGGCCCGAGGGGACATCAATGGATACGACACAATCGGCGCATTCATTGACCGTAGGAATCCAGATGGAGAAAGGCGCACGCAGATTCCCGTGAAAACCGGTACCAAAAATGGCATCGACAACAACATCGGCCTTATCGATCAAAACCTCGAGTTCGTCACGCGAAGGGCCGACGCAAACGTGCACATCGCGGCCGGCAGTACGACGAGCAACATGACGTGCCAGAGCAGCAGGAATCTCATCCGGTTCAACCGGAGAAACGATATCCACGTCCACACCCTTATGGCTCAGGATATCGGCGGCAACCCAACCGTCGCCGCCGTTATTACCAAAACCGACCAGAACGAGAACCCGATCGGGATTGAGCTTCAAGACCTCGTTGGCGGAAAACTCACCCGCTAGCTCCATAAGCTCGGCCTTCGAAGTCCCTTCGCGTTCGATGATATCCTCGAGACGAACGACTTCTTCGGTACTCAAAACCGGTTTCATCTATGCTCCTAGCGTATCTTGCGAAGCATCGCCCAGGTGCTCCGTCAATGCTGAATTCTGCAGCTGCTCAAGCTCATCTAAAACAGAGCGAGCCTCTTTAAATGTCTGCGCAACGCGTTTCTTGGTGCTCACCTTTTCCTCTTTTAGCTTAGGCCGAGCATCTTCGGTAATCGCGATGGCATTCGCAACGGCTAAGTCTCCTGTAAGCGTAATGGAAAGAGCAACCTCAACAACACCCAGCTCTTGAGCGATCTCGAGTGCACGGCCCGAAAGCAGCGCCTTCGGTTTGCCGAGTTTATCACGCGTTACCGAAACATCCTTGCGACCCACGCCTTGACTAAAACCCGTGCCGAGAGCTTTAAGCACCGCCTCGCGCGAAGCAAAGCGGCTCGCATAGTGAGCAGCGGGACGCGATGATGCATCGCAATACGCACGCTCTTCTTCGGTAAACACACGCCGAGCAAACGACGGCGTCTTTTCAAGAATAGATTTCATGCGGGAAATCTCGACGATATCAACGCCGATACCAGCTTCAGCCATGTTCACCTCCATATCGCACAGACTAAATTATTGTAGCCCGTTCACAGAAGATGCGACAAACGAGGGTTATAAAACACAGCTACTATGTGAGACAAAAGCCCATAAACGCAAAAAAGGGGGAGGCCGCGAGGCCTCCCCCTTCTCAGTTCAAGCGTACGGCTCGGTGCCGTCCACCGGTCAGCGGCGCCCTGGCCTCCCACGGGCTGACCCCGCAGTACTCTCGGCGCGATGGGGCTTAGCTTCCGGGTTCGGAACGGGACCGGGCGTGCCCCCCATGCTCTGGCCGCTGACCGGTGGGCGGCGCCCACCGTTACGGTGTCCGGGTGTCTCGTCTACGTGCCCTGGGGGCCGCATGGCGCATAGGGGAGATGACTCGGGGGCATCCTCGTGCCCGGACCGCGCATGAGCGCTCAGTCCCGCGGGCCGCGAGGTGCGGTTCCGGAAGAGCTCGGGCGATTAGTGCGGCTCGGCTGAGGCTGTCGCCAGCCTTGCACCTGCCGTCTATCGACCAGGTAGTCTACCTGGGCCCTTACCGGAAGGAGAACTAATCCCTGGAACGGCTTCCCGCTTAGATGCCTTCAGCGGTTATCCGCGCCGCACGCGGCTACCCGGCCGTGCCGTTGGTCGACAACCGGTTCACCGGAGGTGCGTCCACCCCGGTCCTCTCGTACTGGGGGCAGCCTCCATCGATTCTCCTGCGCCCACGGAGGATAGGGACCGAACTGTCTCACGACGTTCTGAACCCAGCTCGCGTACCGCTTTAAACGGCGAACAGCCGTACCCTTGGGACCTGCTCCAGCCCCAGGATGCGATGAGCCGACATCGAGGTGCCAAACCTTGCCGTCGATGTGGACTCTTGGGCAAGATCAGCCTGTTATCCCCGGAGTACCTTTTATCCGTTGAGCGACGGCCCACCCACTCGGGGCCGCCGGATCACTAGAGCCTGCTTTCGCACCTGCTCGGCTTGTGGGCCTCGCAGTCAAGCCCGCTTGTACTCTTGCATTCAAAAGGACGGTTGCCGACCGTCCCGAGCGGACCTTCGCGCGCCTCCGTTACCCTTTAGGAGGC
>UQYA01000095.1 GCA_900545165.1 uncultured Collinsella sp. | reverse complement strand
GTGTCGACTGCTGTCACGACGGACAGGAGGCGCTCGACCTACTGGACGTTGGGGCCTTCGACCTCGTGGTACTCGACCTCAACCTTCCCCGCATCGACGGCATGACCGTACTCAGGGAACTTAGGAAAACTGACTGCGAGACTAAGGTACTGATTCTGTCCGCACGTGGCGAAGTATCAGATAAAGTCGCCGGACTCGATGCCGGCGCCAACGATTACCTCACCAAGCCGTTTCATCTGGACGAGCTTGCGGCAAGGATCCGCAGCCTCACCCTCAGACGCTTCGCACAAAGCGACATAGTATTAACCTGCGGAAAGCTCAGCTTTGACACCAAGGCGCGCATCGCTTCCGTGGACAGCGAGGCTTTATCTCTTACGCGCAAGGAAACGGGAATCTTGGAATACCTGATGCTTAATCAGGGGCGTCCGGTAAGTCAAGAGGAGCTTATCGAGCACGTTTGGGATAGCAGCGTGAACAGCTTTAGCAACGCAACCCGCGTTCACATCTCGTCACTCCGCAAAAAGCTACGCAGCGCTTTGGGATACGACCCGATTCGCAATCGGATTGGAGAGGGCTACGTTATGGAGGATAGCGAATGAAAAGGCTTTCGCTGCAATGGCGCATAACGATTATGACGGCACTGCTCACGTGTGCGGCATGCGTGCTGACGAACTGCCTGGTCGGCTATACGGGCATGCGCTACATGGATGCCATCGGCAGTGACATCTCGGCCCTTAACGCGACCGGCGAAGATTCGCCCCAGGCTTTCGACCCAACGAAAGCGACCCCCGATGACAAGGTCACGATCGTCGTAAACGACGCACAGGAGTCTTTTGGCACGACAACCTGGTACATCACGGCTGGAGTCACACTCCTTGGCGGCGCGCTGGCATACTTTGTGAGCGGCCGTGCACTCAAACCGCTACGGGCTTTTGCCGCCCAGGTAGAGCGCGTGCAGCCTGACAACCTAAGCGAAATCAGACTCAGTGAAGATGTGCCCACCGAGCTACAGCGATGCAGCGCCTCTTTCAACGACATGATCGCCCGTCTTGGCGAAGGGTTCTCTGCGCAGCGTCAGTTTACCGGCAACGCCGCACACGAGCTGCGCACCCCGCTCGCCCTTATGCAAGCACAGATTGAACTATTCATCTCCGAGCACTCCGGTTTGCAACCCGAAACAGCTGAGCTGCTCGGCCTGCTACAAGAACAAACCGAGCGCATGTCTCGAATGACCAAGGTATTACTCGAGATGAGTGAGCTCCGCAGCGTTCCTTGCGAGGACGATGTTGAACTTGGCCCCTTGTCCGAAGAGGTCCTCACCGACCTTGCGCCACTTGCCGAGGATAAGGACATAACCCTCGATTGCGCTGGAGACGCTTTAGTAATCGGGAGCGACACGCTCCTCTATCGGCTGGTGTTCAATCTGGTCGAAAACGCCATCCGCTACAGCCGCTCCAGCTCGACTGTCAACGTCTCCATCAGCGACAGCGACAGCCACGTGCTCCTGCGAGTCAAAGATGAGGGCCCGGGAATACCCAAGCAGTACCGAGAGAGCATCTTCCAGCCGTTCTTTCGTCTAGACAAATCCCGCAGCAGGGCATGCGGCGGCGCAGGACTCGGACTAGCACTCGTTTGGGAGATTGCAGCGCTTCACGGTGGCACGGTAGAGGTCGAAACAAGTTCCGAGAACGGGACTACCATGCTCGTAAGCCTTCCAAAACGATCCGTAGCATTAACCGAACAGTAAAACGAAAGGGGTCCCGAGCAACAGGAGTACAATTGCTGCATTGTTGCCACCTGATGGGAGATGGAAGATGGACTGCGATGGCTACCCACGCATTCCCATGCCGTTGATGTGCACTGCCTTTGTGCCGGGGCAGATTGACGCTGCGGTTGCAGGCATTTCCGACCCCGATTCGCGCGCCATTGCCACGGCAGAAGCGCTGTACTTTCGCGGACAGGCCACGCTCGCCGCCGAGGCAGCACGCCCCTATCTTGACGCCACCGACCCCGCACTGCGCTATTCCGCATGCCTTATCTGCGGATATGCCAGTCTGTCGCTCAATCGTATCGCCGATGCCCGCCGTTGCCTTGCGGGCATCCTCGATACGCCAACTGACGAGGAATCGCCCGCCGTCCACGCCACGCATATCCTGTTCGCCTCCGCTGCGAGCGTCCTGCTGCACCTGCCTTCCCCGCATTCCGCCGAAGAGTTTTATCCGCTTGCGGCGCATCTGCCCGAAGGCCTGCGCCTGTTCGCCAGCTACGTGATGGCGCATGCCCTGTACCTGCGCGGCGAATATGGCCGCAGTCTGGGCATGGCGGAAAACGCCCTGATCATGAAACAGGGAAGTTATCCCATCTCGGAGCTGTTCCTGCACCTGTCGGCTTCCATGGCCTGCATGAGCCTTAAGGACATCGACGCCGCAAAGGCACACTTCGGAGCCGCTTGGGACGTTGCGCGTCCTGACGGCCTTATCGAGCTCATCGGCGAGCACCACGGCCTTTTGCAGGGGCTTATCGAGGCGTGCTTAAAATCGCAATACCCTGACGATTTCGCACGCATCATCGAGATTACGTACCGCTTCAGCTACGGCTGGCGGCGCATCCACAACCCCGATTCGGGCGAGGACGTGGCCGACGATTTAACGACCACGGAGTTCACCATGGCCATGCTCGCCTGCCGCGGATGGACCAACGCCGAAATCGCACGCCACATGGGAGTATCGCCGGGCACCGTTAAAAACCGCCTATCGGGAGTGTATGCCAAGCTTGGTATCGGAACTCGCGCCGAGCTGATTGCCCACATGTTGCGCTAGCGGCCAGACTGCCCGGCGTATCGAAAGCGCTCCGGGGGCCTGACGCTTTCGCGCAGTCAAATTGGACATTTTGGCCATCGAACGGCACTACCGCCACGGGGCACCTTCTCGCAAAATAGGATTATTTCCTCCGATGTTTGCGGGATGGGAGCCAAAGATGCTTGATCGCCGTTCGTTACTTGTTGCCGGAGCATCCTCGCTGGCGAGCATTATGTTGCCGCGCGTGCCGGGAAGCGCAAACGCCTTCATATTGCCGTTCGCGCCCACCGAAGCCTATGCCGACGAAGAAGACCCCTTCAGGGTGCTCGTTCTCTCGCGCACCATGTTTGGTGTGGTCGTGGTCGACGTCGCCAACAAGAATACGCCCATCACGGGTGCCCAGGTCACGCTCGTGTCGCGTTATGCCGCGGGCAAGCAGCTCTCCGCCACTACCGACGACGAGGGCACGGCCATCTTTGAGGTCGCGCCTCTTTCGGAAGGCTACGTGGACGAGGCAACGCTTCTCGACGCGTACGACTTTAACGGCGGCATCTCCATTAGCATGGCGGGCTACCGTGATGTCGAGATTCCCCTTGCGCGTATCCAGGGCGGCACCGCCATAACCGCGCCCACGCGTCCGCTTTCCGACGGCGAGCCGTACTTCCGCCAGCTCACATTCGACGAATGGGACATCCAGTACGCTGAAGCCACGTTCATGACATTGCCGAAGGACGACACGGCAAACGAACAGCCCGATACGCACGCCTTTACCGTGCAGGCACATCTGCCACAGGGTGGACAGGCAACGCTGCGCATCAACAAAGTGACGCCTGCCGCGGGCAGCTCACCCGAAACCTTCACGCAGATTGGCCAAGTCAAGGCCAGCGCATCGGGCGCGGATAATCTGGCGACGTTCACACTCGAAGACAAGTTTCTCGACGCGGCATCGGGCCTTCTGGAAGAAGGGTGCAAGCTGCGCTTTGTCCTCGACTATCAGGGCAAAACCTACACGCTCTCATCCCCTATGGCCGTTGTCACCGCTCCGGCCGCAAAGGCGGAATCGGGCTCGACCACCATCATTCCCACCACTATGGACCAAGAGATCACTCCGTTTGATTTCCCAGCGGCGTTTCCCGGCATCGGCGGCAATAAGTTCACGTGCTGGATGCCCACATTTCCGATTCTCTTCGATTTCTCGTTTGCTGGATACGTGCTGTTTGGCGGAGGATACAAACCAGCCAGCTATATGAACGATTCGGGCAATCCGGATCCGGAGTACTGGAAGAAATCGCCGCGCGAGTCGGGCGCCAAGCAGGCAAACCGCTACCTCGACGAAATGGAGGGGAAGTGGAATCAGTACAAGAGTATGAGTGCCGGTTCGGGCACCGATCCAAGGAACACCAAGCTGCTTCGCCACCATTGCACGCTGCTGTTCACGATGGATATCGCCACACAGCTGTACGGCTCGCTCGCCTACGATTGGGTGGGCAAAACCTGGGGTAACAACAACGACCCCGCATACGGCAATATTAAGGCCCTCTTCCAGGTAAGAACCGACCTCAATTGGACCGAGCAGTTTACCCTAGGACCGGTGCCGTTTTTCCTAAACGTCAACCCCTGGGTGCTGGCGAAGCTGGCGCTCGCCGTGGGTGCCCACACGCACGGCAGCGGCGCGACATTTTTTAAAAACATTTCGCTCGACTATTCAAACACCTCGGGCTCGTTCACCATCCAGATCGGGCTTGCCGTCACCTTTGGCGCCGGCGTTGCAGGCGTCGCTTCGTCTGCCGTGCGTGGCGCCGCATCCCTCACGCTGTTCATTGGGTACGAGAAGGCAGATGGACACCAGCTTCCGCGACTGCGCGTAGGTGCAGACGTCGATGTCGATGTGATACTCCAGTTCGTAATGTTCAAGTGGACCACCAAGGCTTGGTCGGGGTCGTGGCCCACACTCCTCGATTCGTGGAATATGTCGGTGAACAATGGCAGCCAGTATGTGCTCCAGCGCTCTGAGCTCGCATTGGGTGGAGATACGCCTTACACGTTGGATGCCCGCTTCGGCATGCCCGGCAACATCGAGGCGGACGGCGTGCCGCAATTTATCGCATCGGCCACCATCGTCACCAACGCCGAGCTGCTCGCACGCGCTGAGGTTAAGGCCACTGCAAGGAATGTCGCGCCTACCGTACGCGATTGGGACCGGTCGGTCACGCGCATTGAGCTCGAGGCGGATGCAGAAAGCGACGACACGGGACAGATCGAGCATTTCGTCCACGCACTGATAGAGAACGACGAAAACGCCGCGCCGATGTATGCGTACACCTATGTCAGACAGGCGACGAACGCCGTTGCGGACCCCAACGCCAATTCTGCTGGTGTATCGGAGGACGAGCGTGGCGGAATCAAGCCCTCGAGCGACAACGTGCTGTTTACCGGCGTTCTCAGCGAAGCTCACATGAAGCTGGCGATTATCGCCGGCGTAGAATGCCTGTTCCGTATCGCCTCGGTGCGCTACGGCGACAATGGCCGCTCGCGTCTGGTGGTGCACACAAAGGCAAACGGCACGTGGTCCGCTCCCACGCCCGTGGACTTTCCCCTTGGGTTTGGCGAGGGCGACGTGGAGCGCGACGGCATATACGATTACGACTTCGACGTGGTGGAATATACGGACGGAAGAGAAAACCAGGACGCCTACGTGTTACTGGTCTCGGGCGAGCGCCCCAACGGCGACAACACCCTTTTCGATACGGCAAGCACAGCCGGCATACTGTCCGTTGTGCGCCTGCGCATAAGTAATGACGAGATCCGCGTGGTGTCGCATACGTCATGGCGCAGCATCTCGCGCGGCCGCCTGCAAGAGGATGGCTACCATTGCCTGCAGTGCCCGCGTATCACGGTGGGCAAGACGCTCGTCGACGGGCGCTTGTCGGGTGCCTACCTCCACCGCCGCGGAACCACCGCAGAAAAGGCACTCGGCAGCGAGGCTGAGGTTGCGCTGGAGTGCTTTACCCTGTGGTCGGACGTTTCGGGCGACAGCCTGACGTTCCGCCAAGTTCTCCGCTTTCCGCAAGCACCGTCGAGTATCGAACTGGGCGAGCCCGAGGATATCAACGGCAAAATGGTGGTGCCCGTTGCGTACGAGACCGCAGACGGTTGCGGCTGCGCATCGTACGCCGTGATCGGCCAGTCCATTGCGGGCTGGGGCGTTATGTCACCAGACGCCACGGTACCCCGTGCGGTGCCGTGGCCGCAGCACACGGGCTTTTTGGCCACCGTCAACGAGCAGCTGCAGCATATTACTTGGACGCGAGGCGCGGCGGCATTTGCGTCGGAGCCCGTGGGTGCCGCAGGCTGTGGCCCGGCATCGTTTAGCGTAAGCAACAACGGCAGGTGCGTGCTCTATGTAGAGAACACCGATGGCAAGGTGGGACAGACCTACGACGAAGAAGGCAACCC
>UQYA01000094.1 GCA_900545165.1 uncultured Collinsella sp. | reverse complement strand
ACCGGTGAGCTTCTGGAACACGTGCGCGATGGACCAGCAGATCTTGGTGCATACCTCGCGCAGGGTGTAGAGCGGGCCCATGAAGAGCTCTACGTCTGACGCGAAGCTCGTGGCGACGACGGGCATGTGCTCGTTGGGCTCGTAGCCGCACGCCCAAGGGTCGGTCTTCTTAGCGGGGGCCTTGGTGCCGAAGCAGGACCTCAACACGAACGCGAGGCCGGTGAGGACCACGAGCGCGATGGCGATCGCGGGGGTGGAGGTGGCGGCACCGGAAATCTCGTTCACCAGAGACACGCCCGAGGTGGCTGTGATGGCAGAGCCGGCAAGCACGCTCTGGGCGACGTCGCCCAGAACCGGGGCGATGACGGGAGAGCCGATTCCCAGCACCACGCAGATGGCCGCGAGGAGCATCTGCGAGAACAACATCGGAGCCGGGGACTCCTTGGCGTTCGCGGCCTCCTGGGAACGAGGGCTGCTCGCGAACGAGACGCCGTAGGCCTTCACGAAGCACGTGACGGCCAGGGCACCGGTGATGGCGAGGGCGGCCGCGGAGGCGACGGCGAACACCATGACGACCGGGTCGGAGAGCGTCGAGATGTTGAACAGGGATTGGTAGGTGAACCACTCGGAAACGAAGCCGTTGAGCGGCGGGATAGCCGAGATAGCAAGGGCACCGATGAGGAAGCAGACGGCCGTGACCGGCATACGGCGGAACAGGCCGCCCATCTTCTCCATGTTGCGCGTACCCGTGGCATAGAGCAGGGAGCCCGCGCCGAGGAACAGCTCGCCCTTGAACATGGCGTGGTTGAGCGTGTGGTAGAGGGCGGCCATGAGCGCGATCGTCGCGATGACGTCGTTGCCCAGGGCGTGCGCCGTCATGGACGCGCCGACACCGAGCAAGATGATGCCGATGTTCTCGACGGAGTGGTAGGCCAGCAGGCGCTTAATGTCGTGCTCGTGGAGGGCGTAGACGACGCCCAGGACCGACGAGATGGATCCGAAGACCAGGACCATGAGGCCCCACCAGAGCTGGACGCCCGAACCCGCGAGCAGGTCGAGACCGACCTTGAGGATTCCCAGGATGCCGATCTTGATCATGCCGCCGGACATGAGGGCGGACACGTTGGACGGCGCCTCGGGGTGCGCCTGGGGCAGCCAGGAGTGCAGCGGGATGATACCGGCCTTTGCGCCGAATCCGAAGAACGCGAGGACGAAGCACGCGGAGGAGACGGCGGGTCCAAAGTCATGCGTACGGAAATCACTGAAGCTGAAGGAACCGCCCACGCCGTTGGTCATGAGCAGGAAGCTCGCCATGATAAGGACAAAGCCCACGTGCGCGATGACGAAGTAGAGCCAACCGCCCCTAATGGAGTTCTTGTTCTCCTCGATAACGACAAGGAAGTAGCTCGTAAGGGACATGAGCTCAAAGGCGACCAGGAACCAGAACACGTTGTCGGCGGTGATGACGAGCATCATCGAGGCGACGAAGGTGTTCATGAAGAAACCGGCGCGCCCGACCTTGCCCGGGTACTCATCGAAGTAGGACAGACCGTAGATGAAGCCCGCAAAGGCGAGGATTGAGATGAGGACCACGATCAGGCCCGCAAGGCCGTTGAGCAAGAGCTCGAGACGGGCGAACGGGAAAAAGAAGACCGTGTTGAGGGACGAAACGTCGCCAAGCACGGCCTCGAGGCCCGCGATGAACGACAGCACGGCCGCGACGGCGCCGATCAGGCAGCCGGCGGTCTTGGCGGCGTTATCGGCCTTGATCAGCAGAACCGAGGCGAGCGCACCGATGCACGAGACGGCAAGCGATGCGATAAACAGCGTCATGCTATCCATTGTTTACGCTCCCTTCTGCTTTCTCGGACAGGCCCTGGGCCACAGCGGTAACGTCGACGACCGGACCGTTTTCGATCGAGCGCAGGCGCTTGGCCTCGTCGAGCTCGCGATCGGCCGCGCCGCCCATGACGGTCAGCGCCTTGGTGGGGCACGCCGCCACACAATGCGGGCCGTCCGGATCGAAGGCGCACAGATCGCACTTGACAGCGCAGGTGTACTGGCCGGGAGCCCACGTAAGAAGGCTGCTCAGGGACTTAGGATACGAAGGCGTCGGGTCGCACATGCCTGCGACACCGGCGATAGACGTGCCATCGGGATGGATGGCACCGAAGGGGCACGCGATGGCGCACAGCCTGCACCCGATGCACTCCTGCTCCTTTACGTGGATGCGGTCGCCATCGTGCTCGATGGCATTCACCGGGCAGACCTCGGCGCAGGGGGCACCCTCGCAATGGTGGCAGGCAAGGGCGGCCGAAATACCGCCGGTCTTCACGAGCGCCAGGCGCGGCGTATCCTGAAGACCCTGCATCCGGTGAGCGTCGGCACAGGCGGACTGACATGTTCCGCAGCCGATGCACCTCTCCGGGTTGATGTCGATGAAGCGGTTCATCCCCACTTCCTTTCAAAATAACGGGCCGGGCTCCCGAACGTACGGGACGCCCGGCCCAAATAGCCAACGAGAACGGGACTACACGATTTGGTTCACGTGCGTCTCGTCGTCGAACTTGGCGGCGCCGGGCTCAACGTCCTGGGGAGCGGCGGCGTCCACCAGAGCCTGCTTGAGCTCGGTGTACTGACGCTCCACCTCGCCCTCGGCCCAGACCTGGTCAGCGATAGCGTCGACCTGGCAGGCGGAGAACTTGTCCTCGGGCGTATGCGAGACCGGGTCGACCTTGTGCATGGTCAGCTCGTTGCACTTGCCGATCCACCACTGGTAGGTCATGTAGACCGTGCCCTTGTTGATGCGATCGCTCACGTCGGCGCGGCTGTATACCTGGCCGCGGCGGCTGTGAATCGAGACGATGTCGCCGTTCTTGATGCCGCGCGCCTGGGCGTCCGCGGGATTCATGCGGACAAAGCCGGGCTCGTCGGCAAGCAGCGCCAGCGTCTTGCAGTTGCCGGTCATCGAGCGGCAGCTGTAGTGGCCGACCTCGCGGACGGTGCACAGGATGAGCGGGTACTCATCGTCGGGAAGCTCGGAGGGCGCCTCCCAGTCGTGCGCCATCAGGTTGGCGCGGCCGTCCTTGGTGGTGAACTTGCCACCAGCGAACATGTCGGGCGTACCGTGGTCGTTCACATCGGTGCTCTTGACGGGCCACTGGGCGTAGCCGCCCTCGGGAGCCATCTTCTCGTAGGTCGCGCCCACAAAGTTGGGGCACAGGCTAATGCACTCGTTCCAGATCTGCTCGGTGTTGTCGTAGTGCATGGGGTAGCCCATGCGCGTAGACAGGTCCGCGAAGATCTCCCAGTCGTGGCGGCACTCGCCCTTGGGCGGAACGGCCGCGTCAAAGTGCTGGAAGCTACGGTCGGATGCGGTAAAGACACCCTCGTGCTCGCCCCAAGAGGTGGCAGGCAGGATGACGTCGGCGAGCATGGTCGTCTGCGTCATAAAGATGTCCTGGCAAATGAACAGATCCAGTTCGGAGAGCGTCTTGCGCATTCCGGCCGAATCGGGCTCGGTCTGCACCGGGTCCTCGCCGTAGTTGTAGAAGCAGTGCACCTTGCCCTCGTCGACCAGGTGGCCCAGGTCGGTGAGCTTGTAGCCCTCCTCGAGCGGAAGCTTTTCCTCGGGCACGCCCCAAGCCTTGGCAAACTTGGCGCGCACTGCCGGGTCGGTGACCTTCTGGTAGCCAGGGTACAGGTTGGGCAGCATGCCCATATCGCAGGAGCCCTGGACGTTGTTCTGACCACGCACGGGCGCGAGACCGGAATTGGGTTTGCCGATCTGGCCGGCAACGCAGGCGATGGAGGCGATGGTGTGCACCGTCTTCAGGTTCTGCTTCTGCTGGCATACGCCCATGCCCCAGCCAATGATGGCAGAGGGCTTCGCCGTGGCGTACATCTCGGCAGCTTGGTGGATCAACGCGGGCTCGACACCCGTGATGTCCTGTACGGATTCGGGAGTGTAGTTCTTGATGGTCTCCCACCACTCGTCAAAGCCGTTCGTGTGCTCGGCGACGAATTCCTTGTCGTAGAGGCCATCGTTGACCAAGCAGTTGGCAAAGGCGTTGAGGAACGCGACGTTGCAACCATTCTTGATCGGAAGGTAGAGATCGGCGATACGCGCGGTTTCGATATGGCGCGGATCGGCGACGATGATCTTGCAACCCTTTTCTTTGGCTCGCACGATACGCCTTGCGACGATGGGGTGCGAATCGGCAGGGTTATAGCCGAAGAGGAAAATGCAGCCCGCATCCTCCATACCGGGGATGGAGCATGACATGCAACCTGAACCAACCGTGTCCATCAGACCGAGGACAGTAGGGCCGTGTCAAGTACGGGCGCAGTTGTCCACGCTGTGGGTGCCGATGCACGCACGCGTAAACTTCTGCATAACGTAGTTCGCCTCATTGCCGCCGCCTCGCGAAGAGCCGGTGGTCATGACAGCGTTAGGACCATATTCGTCAATTATGGCCTGCATCTTAGATGCGGTGAAATCCAGTGCCTCGTCCCAGCTTACGCGCTCAAGATCCGCGCCCTTAGTGCGGCGGATCATCGGGTGCAGTACGCGAGGAGTCAAGATCTTGGTGTCGTTGATGAAGTCGTAGCCGCTCATGCCCTTAAGGCACAGCTCGCCCTGATTGGTGATGCCGTTGAGCGGTTCGGTACCCACGACCTGGCCGTTTTGGACCAAGAGGTTAAACTGGCAACCGGCGCCGCAATACGGGCAGATCACTTTATGCTTCTCCATGACACCCTCCTTCCTTTCTCTGCTACCGATTAATCGGTACTTATTTGACAATCGTTGGGCTTGTATGGCCGCCCGCCTACGCCTCGTTTTCGATGGTGGCGCGGGCACGCTCGGCGGTCAGTTCTGCCAAGCGCTCCTCGTCTACCAGGGTGAGACCCTTAGTCGGGCACGCCTCGGCACACGCCGGACCGCCGGGACGGTCCACGCACAGATCGCACTTGAGCACGAAGCTCTTAGTCTGCGAACCCACGCGAACGTCGCCCATCAAGACGGGGACCTGCGTGGTCGCCACGCTCACGGCGCCAAAGGGGCATGCCATGACGCAGCTCTTGCAGCCGATGCAGTTGTCCTCGTTGACGCCGATGCGATGGTTCTTTGGATCAAAGAACAAGGCGCCCGTAGGACAGGCCTTCGCGCACGGGGCATCCTCGCAGTGATGGCAAGCCACCGGTGCGGAGATCTCGTAGGTGCGCGTCACACGCAAGCGAGGTGCGGCGATGTTGCCGGGAATATCGTGTGCCTCGATGCACGCCGCCATACAGGTTTGGCACCCAATGCAGCGTGAAGAATCGGCTACGACTCGTTTATTGCCCATGTTGTTCACTCCCTCCTGAATCCCATGCCGGAGAGACCCTGCCGACGTTGCCCCGGACCGCCCGTGGTCCGGCATCGGCGTATCGAGCGCATGCGGCGAAACAGGCACTCGGTAGAATTTCTCCAACGGTATACAGTTTGAATATACGCAGTTGCAGGGGGCAAACTTGAGCATAGGCCCTGCAATACGAGTGTATTGCAGGGGTTTTGGCAGGTTGGAATTATTCTCTAGAAGCTATAAAGGTGAGTGTATTACATGCGTACGCCCAAGAAAGATTTCACACTCATTTCTGAAGGATGTAGTACGTTTGTAATATCGTTTACACTCAATTACTCTAGTGCAATAAAGTAGTGGTTGTAAAATTGGCTATTATTAGCCGTTGCTGTATATGACTATTCATATTGCACGCTCATTAAGGGAGGCCAGTGATGTCATCGACTCAAAAACGAGCCATCCTGCAGGTGCGCATTCGCGAGGAAGACAAGCAACATGCCGAGCGTCTCTACGACGCCATGGGCACATCGCTCGCCGAGGCCGTCCGTCTTTTTGTCGCGCAGAGCATTTTGATGCGCAAGCTTCCCTTTCAGCCGGTCGCCGTGCGCTCAAAGGACGGCACCGCCGCCTATGGATCGCTCAAAGCATATGGTGACCCCAATCGCCGCGCCGAGGAGCGCAATGCCTGGGTTGAATACCTTGCCACGGAAAGCGACGATTCGATTTTGGGTCCCGAGGAAGTAGATATCCATGAGTAGCAACATCATCGACGAGACCGTCATCCTACGCTACCTGCTTGACGACGACGAGGTCCTGTCACCGCGCGCCGCCAAGGTCATCGCCACGCGCACCGCTCGCGTCTACCCCGAGATCATCACGCGCGTCGCCGTTACGCTGCGTGACGTCTACAAGGTCCCGCGTGTGGAGATTGCGACGGCCATGACCAAGCTGCTCGATGACGTCATGGTCGACGAGCCCACCGTTGTCTCCCTTGCCGTCAAACTCTTTGGCAAGACCCATATGGACTTTACCGACTGCCTCCTCGCCGCCCGAACCGCCATCTACAACGATGATGTCGTGAGCTTTGGCAAGCCCATCATTCAAGGCATGATCGACTACCGCCGCAAGCGCCAAACCGCTGCCGAAGTCCGCAGCCGCAGCACCGACTCCACCATCGACAAGCTCCGCCACCGCCCCCGCAGCTAACCCCCTGTCTCTTATACACATCTGACGCTGCCGACGATAAGGCTCGT
>UQYA01000093.1 GCA_900545165.1 uncultured Collinsella sp. | reverse complement strand
CACCGTGCTGGGGCTGGCACTTGTCACCTGGCTACCGGCAAGCCCCATCGCCGACGCGCTGGGCCTCATGCCGCTGCCGACAAGCTTTTTCGCACTGCTCATCGGCATCGTTGCCGCCTACATCGCGCTCACTCAACTAGCAAAGCGCCGCTACATCGCTCGTCACGGCGAGCTGCTGTAGCACGGTGAGCCGCCACAGTAGACAACCCAAGGGCAAAACCACCACAAAGGTGCCTGTGAACTGCGCCCCGAAACTTGGACTGAATAAATAGCGACTACGCCGCAAGGGCCCGGTTCCGGAACTCCTCCGGCGTCAGGCCCTTCAATCTTACCTGCCTGCGCCGCGTGTTCCAATGGGCTATGTACTCCTCCAGGTCGCGCTTGAAGTCCTCGAAGCTGCCCCACTCCCTGCCGCGGTAGAACTCGTCCTTCACGTGGCCGAAGAGCTGCTCGGTGGCGGCGTTGTCGATGCAGTTCCCCTTGCGCGACATGCTCTGGGTGATGCCCGCCCCCTCCAGCCTGGAGGCGTAGGACTCGTGCTGGTACTGCCAGCCCATGTCCGAGTGCATGGTCGGCGCCGCCCCGCCGGGCAGGGCCTCGAGGAGCCGGTCGAGCATCCTGTGCTGCTGGGCGAGGTCCGGCGAGGTCGATATGTCGCTCGCCACGATCTCCTTCGTGCAGAAGTCGAGCACCGGGGCCCAGTAGGCCTTGGCGCCGGCGACCTTGAACTCGGTGACGTCGGTGCCGAGCTTCTGCCACGGCCCCTCGGCGCCGAAGTCCCTCGCGATGACGTTCTCGAACGTGCTCCCCACGAGCCCCCTGTAGGAGCTGTACCGGCGGCGGGAGCCCCGGCGGCGTATCCCGCACCGGATGCCCATCTCGCGCATCATCTTGAGCACGGTCTTGTCGGCCACGACCGCGCCCAGCTCGGCGCGCAGGCACATGGCTATCTGCCGGTGCCCGCAGCCGTTGGCGGTGCGCGAGAATATCTCGGCCGCGGCGTCGCGCAGCTCGGGCCTGGTCGGCCTCCGCGGGTGCGCCAGCGCGTAGTAGTAGGTCGACCTCCTGAGCCCCGAGCACTCCAGCAGGTGGCGCAGGGAGTGCCCCTCCGCCCTCAGCGCCCTCACCGCCTCGGCCGCCGCCCTGGTCAGAGCCCGTCCCGCTCGACCAGGGCGCGCAATTTTTTAGGTAGGCGACCTCGGCCTCGAGCCTGCGGCAGCGCTCCTCGAGCTCCTGCTCGCGGGTGCGGGCCCGGGGCTTCGACCTCGACCCCCTCGGCCTGCCCTTCGGTCCGGGCCGCAGCGCCTCGGCGCCGCCCTCGCGGTAGAGCCTGCACCAGCGCTCCAGCGGGGACTTCGACCTGATCCCGAACTCGGCCATGGCGTCGGTCTTCGCCATCCCGCCGTCGACCACGGCCGACGCCGCGGCGACCCTCTGCTCGAATGTGTACCTGGATTGTTTCCCGCCCATGGACAGCAGCGCCTCGCTTCCGAACGCCCGGTATACCCACTGCCATTCTCTCACGGTCTCGCGGGGGACGGACAGGGTCTCGGCCGCCGGCTTGCAGCCGACGCCGGCGTCGAAGAGCTCGACGGCCCGCCTCCTGGACTCCAGGTCGTGCTTCACCCTGAGGTCTATACTCATGGAAAACCTCCCATTTCCCGATGTCCAAGAAATGGGAGGCAGTTCACTGTCCCCTTTGTGGTGGTTGGCTAGTCTTGGGGTGTCCAGGACCAGAAGAGGCTAATGAGCGCCACGCGCGAATTGGTGCCGACCTTTTTGTTGATCGAGGCGATGTGGCGGTAGAGTGTGGAGCGCGAAAGGAAGAGTGCCGACGCAACGTCCTGCACGCTGCTGTCCGAAACGACCAGCGCCTCCAGAACATCGCGCTCGCGCTTGGTGAGCCCAAAGGTGGCAACGAAGCCGTCGAGCCGATCGTCAAACGAAAGCTCCGGCGGCTCCAGGGGCACCGTGTCGGCCTGATCGGACGCACGGCTCACGCCAAGATCGTCGGTAGCAAACGCCAGCCCGCCATGTGTCGCCTCGCGCTCGCCGTCTTGCCCAAACTGTCCCAACAGCGAAATCGCGATGCCGACGAACAGCACGAGCACGACACCCACCGCCGTCAGCACATTTTGACTCGAGATGATTGCCACCGCCGGAGCCGTCACGAGTATCGAGCAAACGTTGTTGATAACGCGACCCATGCACGGCCACAGATACGCCCAGCGGGCATACATCGAAATCGCGGCGAACTTCGCGGTGAAGAACACCACGAAAAAGCCCGTGCCCAGGTAAAAGATAATCGTGGCGGCAAGCGTATTGCCACCGTTGCCATCGGTGAGAAGCACAAAGAACGAGAGCGTGGACAGCATGGCAGCGCACGTCATGATGATATTCATATACGAACGCCCGCGCAGGTCATACAGGACGCCGGCGGCAAGGGCGCTCACAACCAGCAGCAAGCGCGGCCAGTCACCCAGGTCGATGGCGCCGGCGGCATGCGAAGTCGTAAGGCCGGCATTGAGAGCCGCGAACACGCCGGTGAGGCAGGCGGTCGCCACCGTCAGCCGCGCCACGGCACCCTGGAAGGTTGCCTTTGCCTCGGGGTCATCGCGCCACCTGGTGCCACGTTCAAACGCATCGACCGACAGCTCGGCAATCTCGGCCTCGAACTCGGGTGCAGACTCATCGCGCAATTTAGCTCGACGGGTACCGTGAAGCAGCCCAACCAACGCAATCGCACAGGCGGTGAAGACAAACTGCTGGGGAATGCCCGCAGGCATCACCATATGGTTGAGCACCTGTACCAAAATGCCCGCAGCATAAGAAACCGCCACGGCGCGCGCCAAACAGGGTGTCTGCGCAAAACGCCGCGCCAGATTGGCATGGGCGGTCGACCCGCAGTAGCCCAGGGCGCAGCACGCCACCAAACCGCCGGCAATCACGACCTGAAACTGCATTGCCATAATCATCAGCAACAATGCCGACACCAATAGCACGCCTGTAATATCGCTTGTCGCATCGATCGACTGGGGACGGCGATAATACAGAAATGGGCGCACGAAAAAGCCGATCACGCTCGCGCCGACGACGATGCTCTCGTAGATAACGACCTCGTTCGCCGGCACAAACTCGGCCACGCGTACGTCAAAGAGGTACTCGCTGGCCAAAAACGTGAAGAAGAACAGCGCCAGGCATATAATCTCCCGAATGCCCCGACGCAAATATGCGGTTGTGTCTCCCATGCCCCTCATGGCTAACCCCCGGCCGCTCAATTGTCTGGAATTCTATTTTAATAAAGAACCAGTCTCAATATCGAAACCAAGCTCGAAATGCTGCTAATTCGGCCCCAGTCGTCCACATCACGCCGCGATTTTGAGCCGCATGGCCCAGAAGGGACACGCGCAACGCCACTTCCTTGATGGGCATCCCGATGCAAACGCGCCCGGCAAGCATTAACTGCTCGCCGGGCGCCTTGCCGGCTGCGGATTTTGGGACATGCGGCCCGCTTTTTCGACCCATCTGTCGGTACACTAAAAGCACTATGGGTACCCGCGAGCGACATATCGGCCACGCGGCCGCCCGATCCGCACCCGTGGCGGATCCCAGGGGCGGCAGGCTCTTCGCCATGCCGCGATTCCTTGTTGGCATAACGCATCAGGTGTACCGTCACCGCGTCTTCGCTATCGCCGGCGCCATCACCGCGCTGTTCCTCATGCTTTTGGCAGTCTTGCCGGCGCTGTTCGCCTTCGAACCCAAACTTTCTAACGTCGTGCCCGCCTATAACGAGGTGTCCGAAGAGGTCGTGGATGCGCTCGTCCATTCGAGCTCTCTCCCGCTGCTTGTCGCCGCAATTGCATTTTCGATCTGGGGCGTATCGGTCTATCTGCGCTGTTTGGACTATGTGTTGCGCCGCCGTCTTGTTGCCGTCGCCACCATCTGCGCCCTGTGGATGATCGAAGTCATTCTCAAGTACAAGTCGTTCACGCCGTTCTATGCCACCGTGCTGTGGTACCTGTACTACGTGCCCATGACGCTCATTCCGCTGCTCTACCAGTTGTGTGGTCTGCGCCTTGCGGGCCTGGAGCAACACCGCCTGGGTCGCCGCTACTGCGCCGCGCTGTGGATTGTGGCCATCCTGCTTATCGGATTTGTGCTCACCAACGATTTTCACCAGCAGGTCTTCCGCTTTGACCGCACAAGCGACACCTGGAGCAACGATTACACGTACGGCTGGGGTTATTTCGCCGTGCTCGTGTGGACGGCCTTTGACTTCGTGGCCTTTTTTATCCTGGTTGGTCGGTCCTCGTCCTTTCGCATCCAGCGTTTTTCGGGCACGGCGGCGCTCGTATTGCTGGGTGGCGCATTCTTTGCCATCTCGTATGCGCTGCGCGTGCCTTGGGCATGGAGGCTCAACTTTTCGCTCGTCTATTGCGTCCTGTGCGTGGTGGCGATGGAAATCTGTCTCGATTGCGGTGTCATTCCGTCGTATCACGACATCGCCGGCATCTTCGACACTTTGCCGCTCGACATCAAAGTTCTAACGCGCGACCTGCGGGAGGTCTATGCCACGCCGGTGTCAAAGCCAATGCCGGTAGGCGTGCGCGAGGAGTTGCGGACCCAGGAGCACGGCCGCGCCCATGCCTTTGCCGTGGCGTCCGATCCCGATGTAATGTATCGCGCTTTTCCGCTGTTGGGTGGATCGGCGCTGCTTGCCCAAGACGTGTCGGAGCTCAACGAGCTTAACTGTGAACTGGCACATCGTCGCATGGAGCTGCAGCGCCAAAACGAACTGCTCACGGCCGACTACGACCTTAAGACGCATTTGGCGGATCAGGAGGCAGAGGCTTTGCTGGTCCAAGACGTGGACCAAGCGCTTGCCCGCGCGCTCGAAGGGATGTACGACCTGCTGAGCTCGCTGCCGCCGTTGACCGACGAAGCGTCTTCGCACGAGCGTTACCGCATGCTGCAGCGCGCCAAGATGCTCGTCGCCTATTGCAAGCGCAAGGGGTCGCTCACGTTGGCACAGCACGGGGAGAGCGGTTTTGATCGCGACCGCATTCAGCTCATTGCCAACGAGCTCGCAAGCGACCTGCGCACCATCGATATCGATTGCGCCTCGATTATCGCCATACGGCGCCCGTTGCACGCCAGTACGGTAAGCGCCCTGTACGACTGCGTGTACGACTTTGCGTTTTTTGCCTACACCACCGACCATCCGGCGCTTATGTATCACTTGGGTGACCATGACCGATGCAGTGTCGAGCTGCGTGCCACGCTTTTTTCCAACGATGATGAAGATCTTTCGCAGACGCCCGCCGCGCGCGAGCTCGAGAGCGCGCTGCAGGGACGCAACGTGGCATACCGCTTTGAGGGCGAGCCCGGTCAGCTGCGCATGATCGTCTTGATGCCGCAGGCGGGTGAGTGACCATGCAGATTCCGCTCATCCTTCCTCAGATTGTCGCGCTCGATGTCGTCTTTGCCCTGGCGGCATGCCTGCAGACAATTCACATTCCACTCATCGCATCGCGTCGCACGTCCTATAGCCGCAAGGTGATTTGCGCTTACGAGGCAAGCCTTGTGGTTCACCTGATGGTTTCGGCGCTCATCTTGTTCGCGTCGTCTGGCTCGTATCTTATGGCGCCGCTTGACGTTTGCGCCGGGGCAATGGACGGAGCGTTGTGGCTCAATGCCGCGATCCTTGCCTATGGTGTGATGCTTATGGTGCACTATCGTCGCCCCGTCATGCTGGTCGAGCTGCTGCTTGTTGCCGCCGTTACACCGCCGGTGGTTTTTGCCATGGGCTCGGCGTGGACCGTTGTCCTAATCGCAGAAGGAGCATTCTTCCTATTCCGCTCCATCGCGGCGCTCTTGATGGACGTCCGTAACCGCCAGGAGGATATTACCGCGTTCTCGACGATTGAAACCATCAACGTGATTCCCGTGGGCATCCTGTATCTAGACCCGAGGGGCCGTCCGCTGCTCATGAACCGCTGCATGCGCAAAAATCTGGTGGAACTTCATATGCCCACCGATCTGCGCGACATGAGCAGCACATGGAACGACCTGCGCGAACTCAGTATGCAGACGCCCGAAAGCAGCGCTAATCGCGCCCATATCGACCTTGACCGCTTTGGTAGGGATCGCGCCGTGATCGAGATCTCTCCTTCCGAGATTCGTCTATTCGTGCGTGACTCCGTTACGGTCTCTGGCCGTCCGTTCGAGCGCGTCGTCGGCCTGGACGTGACGGAATACGCACACGCCTACGACCGCTTGGCGCAAGCTAATCATCTGCTTGAGCTTGCGGGGCAAGAGCTCCAGGCCCAGATCGAAGAAGTCAAAAAGGTTGCCGACAATGCGGCCTACCTGCGCATGCGTTCCCGCGTGCACGATGTGATCGGCCAGCGCCTGTCCATCCTCCATCGCTATTTGGAGGAGGGGCGCCTGGACGACGAGTCGCTCGAGCAGATCGATCCGTTGCTGCGCTCAATCGCCGTCGACCTTCGCAGCGGCGGCGTCAGCGAGCCGGCGGAGCAGCTGGGTGATATCGTCCATGCTTTTGGACTGGTGAGTGTGCAGATCGATGTTGAGGGTGCGCTGCCTGAGGAC
>UQYA01000092.1 GCA_900545165.1 uncultured Collinsella sp. | reverse complement strand
AGCGTCAGATGTGTATAAGAGACAGGTCTTCGTAGGTAGCGCATAAAAAAGGGGATGGGCTTCCCCCGACGGCTGTCGAGAAAAGCCCATCCCATAGCTTACGACCGTTAGAACGTTCCGCCGCCGCCTCCGCCGACGCCGCCGCCTCCGCCGCCAGAGAAGCCGCCGCCACCGCCGCCGCTCGAGCTATCGGAGCTCGAAGCCAGCTCGCGGATGCTCTCGTGATACACGTCATCGAACGAATCGAGCGGAGACTCGATACCGTAATGATGGTAGTACCACCAGTAGCAGGGATAATTGTCATAGAAGCCGTCGGCCTCGCGCACCTCGGGCGGCACGGCCTCGGCAAGCTGACGCAGCACTTCCTTGGAAACACCCAGCGCCACGCCCATCACCAGCAGCTTGTTCCACAGCACCAGATCGCCGGGGACGGCTTCCTTTAGACGCGTGAAGTCCTCGAGCCAATGCTTAAGTGCCTTGCAGCGAGCCGCCACCTCGGCGCCCTCCGGCGTAAAGCGGCGGAACGTTAGGCCCACGCCGATACCCACCAGCACAATCGGCACCGAGATAACCGCGGCGGTAATGTTCGCCTGTGCGCCATCGGTAAAGAAGATGGATCCCACGGGAACAAAGGCAATCAGGATACCAAGAACCAGACAAAACACCATTGCAACAATGCCGTCCGAGGCAACGTACTCGCTATCGGCCAGTTTGCCCTTAACGGTGTTCTGATAGTCCTCGAGCTTATCACCCACGGGTGTAGCGTGCTGCTTGACGTAGTGCTGCAGCTCGTCAAACGTGCGCGAACGGTCACCGTTCTCGTCGGGCTTAGCACCGGCAAAGAAGACCTTGAGCACCATGCGGTCAATGCCCTTGGCCGACTTCCAGCCCGCATCACTCACCGTCACGCGATACGTCTGCTCTTCTTTTTCGCGCCCCAACAGACCCTTCTTGGCCTTGGTCACGGTCGCCTGCTCCAGCTTGATCACACGGTCGTCAGTGAGCTTCATGAGCGTGGCGATATATGCCTGGTCGGGCACCTCGTTCCAGCTCATGAGGGCCGAAAGCACGGCGGGATGGTCGGCCGAAGGCACATCGCGGAAATATTCGTCCTGGAAAAGCGGCTTGGGCTTGCGCTTGCGCAGCTTGAGCATAACGATTGTGCCGGTAAAGGCCACCGCCGCAACAACACTTAGCACGGCAAGTGCATTGGCAATCATGCGAGCGTGAGCGCGGCGGGCGTTAGCTTCGTCGGCCCATTCCTTCTCTTCGCTCAGGATCGTTGACATGCGCTCTTCGCCCGAGGCGGCAAGCTGCGGCACCCAGTCGCTGGGGAAGGCGATGCGCGCCTCGGCGAATTCACCCTGATGCACGCAGGGAATGGTATAGGTGACCATGGGTTCGTCCGCATCGAGCGATACGTCGCCCGTCAGCGGACCGTGGCCCCATGCGCGGAAGTTATCGCCCTTGACGGCCGCCGTCCCGGCAGCAGCATTTGCGAAGTACACTTCCATCTCGACGTCATCGGAATCCGCGGACCAGCCGTCACCCACGAACTTCCAGTAGAGCTCGGCGGTATCGGCCCAGTTCATGACCGCACCGGTCATGGTGTAGCTCACGTAATAGATCGCGCTGTCGCCGCTCTCGTGGGGGCTGAAAACCTTGATCTTTACGCCGCCGTCGGACTGCTCAACCGTATAGACGCCAGAGTCGCCCTTGTTCGCGCTATCGACCCTGTTAAACGCGGTGTCGTCTTCCTCGACGCTCAGCACATTGACGCTCGCCGCGCCTCCCTGCTGGTTGGTGCCCGTATTGATATCCCAATATACGCCGTTGATGTCGTCGTCGAAATCAAACTGGCGCCCCTCGACAACGGTCAACGACCCATCGGCCTCAACCGTGGCGCCGATGTAGGTTTGGCTCATGGAGTAGCCGTCGGCGTGTGCGGCGGCAGGCAGCAGCAACAACGCAAGCGCGACGAGTGCGCAGACGGAAGCGAATCGCGCGAATAGGCGGCGCTGCCGACAGGTCTTGGCAACGGGGGCGTTCATAGGCACATCCTTTGTCTGTGATACCAACAGCGTCATTGTCCCACGTTTACGGGCGCACATAACGAATATCTAGGCGACCGGAGCGCCAAACGGGATGAAAGTCACGCCCGCCGCCAGCAGCTAGTCATTGGGGACGTTCTTAAATGACTAGTCGTTAGGGACACTCTTTGGCATGGCATGCGCCAACGATAGATACCACTTCACAGCTCCGTCACAGGTGTAGCGGCTTTGTGTTGCCGCGACGCGCTCTGATTAAGCCCGCGGGCAAGGGGCATAAAACAGTTGAGCGAAAACGGTTTGCCCCTTTGCCGTTCGCTCGAGGATCATGTCCCCCTTTTCCGCGGAAACCCCGGCAGTTGCGAAGAGCTGCCGGGGTTTCTGTCGTTTGAGGTGCCGAGTTGATGAACAAGAATCAAAGCACCAAGTCTGCGACCCACCATACGCAATGCGGGGCCTCGACAACTTGCGGACCACAGTGACGCCTCCCCATCGCGCCCCGCGCTATACTCGTCCGCATGGATATCAAAACACGCAACATAGCAACGCCCGCCGCGAACGCGCCAACGACGCCGTCCGCCTCCGCTCCCGCGCCCGTTGTGGGCCGCTTTGCCCCGTCGCCCTCGGGCCGCATGCACTTGGGCAACGTGTTCAGCTGCCTGTGTGCGTGGCTTTCGGCCCGCAGCCAGGGCGGCAGCATCGTGTTGCGCATCGAGGACCTGGACGATCGCTGCAAGCGCCCCGAGCTTGCCGCCCAACTAATCGACGACCTGGCATGGCTAGGGCTCGAGTGGGACGAAGGCCCCTACTACCAGCACGATCGTCTGGACCTGTACGAGAGCGCCCTGCACCAGCTGCAAGACGCCGGCCTCACCTACCCCTGCTTTTGCACGCGCGCCGAACTCCACGCCGCGAGCGCGCCGCACGCCAGCGACGGCACGCCCATCTATCGTGGCGCCTGCCGAGGGCTTTCGGCCGAAGAGGTCGCCCGCCGCAGTGCCCTGCGCGCCCCGGCCACGCGCCTGCGCGTGCCCGCCGTCGACGACCTCGCAGACGATGTGGTCGAATTTGTGGACCGCACGTATGGTGCCCAATGCGAGGCGCTCGCCACCGAATGCGGCGACTTTTTGGTGCGCCGCAGCGATGGTGTTTTTGCCTATCAGCTAGCCGTGGTGGTCGACGACGCCGCCATGGGCGTCACCGAGGTCGTGCGCGGATGCGACCTGCTGGGTTCCACGCCCCGCCAAATCTATCTGCAGCATCTGCTGGGACTTCCCACGCCGCACTACGCGCACATTCCGCTGCTCATGTCACCGGACGGCCGCCGCCTTTCCAAGCGCGACCGCGATCTGGACCTGGGCGAACTACGCGCCCGCTTTGGCACGCCCGAGGCACTACTGGGCTGGCTCGCCGGGCAAGCGGGCATCGCGCCGGACACCACACCGCGCTCTACCGAACAGCTGGTCGAGCACTTTAGCTGGAATGTCATCCGCGCGCACCGGGAAAACATCACTGTAACGGCCGAGTAGCCAGCAACCGCGCCTCTACGCAACTTCCCAGGGCTGGAGTTCGTCGCCCAAGCGAACATGCAGTCGTAGAGCACGGTGTGGCGCTCGGCCGGGCTGGCATCCCGATGGAAATGCCCGTAGTACCAGCGTTTGTAATCCAAGTGGTCTTCCAGCTCATCGAAAAATGCCGTAAGCCGATCAACGGCGGGGTAATTCCAGCCGGGTGCTGGATAAAGCGTGGGCGAAAGCATGCGCGTGGAGCAGGTGTGGGTGATCACGTAGTCGACCTTCCAGCCCACGCTGTCGAGCTTTGCCCGCGCCTCCTCAAAGTTGCGCTCGTCCGGCAGCTCCTGCGGCCACCAGCTGGAATAGGGAATGCGGTATTCCTTGTCCACGCTCGTGGCGCCGCCCATGGTAAAGATCGTTGAGCCGTCGAGCTCAAAAACCTCGCCGCGCGTCAGGCGCCGTATGGGCGAGGTATCCGACAGGCGCTGCGTCAGCCCACCGTGCCACAACTCCATGGGGCGCTCCGCCCAGTGATCGAAACGCTCGTGGTTGCCGTCGACGAACAGCACGGTATAGGGACGCGATTCCAGCCAGGCGATGTCGGTGCATTCTTCGGCAGAGAAATCCCACGGAAAGCCAAAGTCGCCCGCGGCAATCAGATAGTCGTCGCTCGTCAGACTATCCCCAAGCTCCCAATCGCGCAGCTTTTGCATGTCGAGACCGCCGTGAATATCGCCCGTCACATAGACCGTCATCGGATCACCACTTCCCTGTAAGTCGCTAGCCGCATTCTGCACGATCACTAAGCCAACCGTTCCAGCCCTTCCATCCCTTAGGGCTTACCCTTCGTTCTTCCATCCAAACGGGTCAAGCACCCAAAAAACCAGATCGAGCACGCCGCCGGTCATCATGGCGCCGGCAAGGGCCATGCAAACGTGCAGAGAACTGGCACTTCGGAGCACGTCGAATGGCCCCAGAACAGCCAGCAGCGCGACCGCTGCGCCGGCAAGGCACAACGCGAGGCACGGCCCCGCGTCCTTGACGCACTTCTTTGCGAGATGCTTGGTGTTATCGCTCATTGGTATCGAACTCCTTAGAGGGTCGTTGTTTGGGTACATGCCGCCGCGGCAGAGCAGGGCGGCAGGGTAAGTGTCCCATGCCGTGCGGGCATCAATGGAGAAACCGCCCGCTCGACCAACCTTTGGCGCCGTTTTGCACCGGCACCACATCCCCCGCTATCGAGGTCTAATACTTTTCCCACCGCTACCCAAAAACTCATCCAACATTAATCTTGGCTCAAGAATCGCTTAATCTATAACCTGCACTATAGAGTTCGAACAAGGGGCGGGGCGGCGCCGCGCAACGCAGGCCGCCGAACGCAACGCTCGCGCCCATCGAACGAAAGGACAGGTCATGGACGACCTCGAAAAAGTTGAAACCATCCGCACCAAGTGCAACGTGAGCTACACCGATGCCAAGGCCGCGCTCGACGCCGCCGACGGCAACGTTTTGGACGCCATCATTTGGCTCGAGTCGCAGGGCAAGACGCAGACCACATCGGCGCACGCCGCCACCGAGTCCGTGCCGGTCGATGAGCCCTCGGCCGAGATGGTCGCCGCGCAGGCAGCCTACGAGAAGTCGAGCGAAAAGACCGACTTCTCCAAGAAGATGGACAGCGTGTGGGAGTACCTCAAAAAGCTCTTCCGCCTGAGCCTGGACACCAAGTTTATCGCCACGCGCCGCGATGCGATCATCCTCAACATCCCCATCCTGATCCCCATCATCGCCCTGTTTGCCTGGGGCGCTACGATTTGGCTGATGCTGATTGGCCTGTTCTTTGGCATGCGCTACCGCATCGACAGCGACGGCGACGTGCCCGGCAGCATCAACAACCTTATGAATCACGCCGCCGACGCCGCGGACGACATCAAGCAAAATCTGAACGACGACAAGTAATCGCAGACGGGGGCACACATGGCACGGATCCTGATCGTAGAGGACGAGGAGAAAATCGCCCGCTTTGTGACGCTCGAGCTGGAGCACGAGGGCTACCAGGTGGAGCACGCCGCTGACGGCCGCACCGCCGTGGACCTGGCGCTGGAGCGCGACTACGATCTGATTCTGCTCGATGTGCTGTTGCCACAGCTCAACGGCATGGAGGTCCTGCGGCGTGTCCGCAAGCACAAGGATGTGCCGGTGATTATGGTCACCGCGCGAGATGCCGTGATGGACAAGGTGGCCGGGCTCGATGCCGGTGCTGACGATTACCTAACCAAGCCGTTTGCCATTGAGGAACTGTTCGCACGGATCCGCGTGGCGTTGAAGCGCTCGGAGGCCGTGTGGGCGGCTTCGGGCGTTGGCGGCGCCGGCGCCGGGACGGGCATGGCGGCCGGTGCGGGCGTCGGCGCCGGTGCGATACCCCCGGTCAGCGACTCGGCCCAGGCTTCCGCCTCGCCCTCCCCCGCTACGCTCACCGTTGGCTCGGTTGTGCTCGATCCCGACCGCCGCGAAGTCACGGTCGGAGGCTCGCCCATCGCGCTCACGGCCCGCGAGTTCGATGTCCTCGCCCTGCTTATGGCGCATGCCGAGACCGTGCTCACGCGCGAACGCATCGCGCACGAAGCGCTGGGCTACGAATACATGGGCGACACCAACAACGTCGACGTGCACATCGCGCATCTACGCGCCAAGATCGAGGACGCCGGCGGCGCCCGCATCATCCAGACCGTGCGCGGGGTGGGCTATGTCTGCCGCGCGTAACGCCGAGGCCAAGCGCGTCACCTCCATCGCCCGCGCCATCAACTGGAGCTATATGTGGCGCCGCCTGGTGAGCTACGTCTGGCTCGATCTGTTGCTGTTGGTTATTACGGTGGCGATCCTCGTCTATGGATACAACCAGACGCTGCCCAACGGCGCGTTTACCGCAGGATGGATCCCCAGCGCCACCGTTCGCGGCATGTCGCTGACGCCCGCGCGCGGCTGGGACCTGACAACGCTCACCTATACCTGTCTCTTATACACATCTGACGCTGCCGACGATAAGGCTCGTGTA
>UQYA01000091.1 GCA_900545165.1 uncultured Collinsella sp. | reverse complement strand
GCAGACCATCCCCGAGGATTTCGCGCGCAACCAGAAGGTGCACCACTGCTATATCGTGCGCCGCCTGCCCATTGAGGACGCCATGGCCGTGGTCGGCTTTAGCGCCGAGGAAATTGCAGAGCGAACCGAGGAACTGCGCAATCCCGAGGCCCGCAAGCCTCGCACGGCAGCGCCTGGCCATGTGCACGCCGGCGACGGCAAGCCGCACGTCACCGGCAGCCCCTCCCCCGCCGGCAAGTCCAAAAAGAAGAAGTTCTACGCCAGCAAACCCAAAGGCAAATAACAAAGTTGCGGTGGAATACGGACTGTTTTGCCTGGAATTAGGCAAATTTAGACCGTATTTCACCGCAACTCATATTGGGATGGTGGTTGGTGATCTAGCCTTGGGTGACCAGGCGATAGCCGATACCCACGTGCGTTTGGATATAGCGCGGATGCGCGGGGTCGGACTCAATCTTCTTACGCAACGTACCCATAAAGACGCGCAGGCTCGCCAGGTCACTCTTAGTTGCCGTGCCCCAAATCTCGTGCAGGATAAACTGGTGCGTCAGTACCTTGTCGGCGTTATGTGCCAGCAGGCACAGGAGCTTGTACTCAATCGGCGTCAGATGCAGCTCCTCGCCATCCATCGTGGCAATGCCGGCATCAAAGTCGATATGCAGCTCGCCGGTATCGAACGAGCCCTCGGAGGCAACACCGCCCGTTTGCGCATACGAAAGGCGCCTGAGCGTCGTGCGAATACGCGCGAGCAGCTCCTCGACCGAAAACGGCTTGGTCAAGTAGTCGTCGGCGCCGGCATCGAGCGCGCGAATCTTGTCCGCGTCCTCGCTGCGCGCCGAGACCACGATGATCGGCATGCCCGACCATGCGCGCACCGACTCCACCACCTTGACACCGTCCATATCGGGCAGGCCCAGATCGAGCAGCACGATGCTCGGCGCCTGCGATGAGGCGGCGGCGATGGCGGCATGGGCGGTCTCAACGGCCATGTGGCGCAAGCCGTGCGTCTCGAGCGCGGCAACGATAAGGTTGCGAACGGCGGGATCGTCCTCAACGACCAAGATGAGCGGTTTTACGGCAGAGTTCGGCACGGCACTACTCCTTATCAAACGAAACATCGGCGACGGGAAGCTCAATCGTAAAGACCGAGCCGTGCGGGTCCGCCGCGGCAACCTCTATGCTACCGCCATGCGCCAGCGCAATGGAGCGGCAGAGCGAAAGCCCCAGGCCCACACTACGGTGGCTGTCGGCCAGACCATGGTTGGCGGTATAGAACGACTCGAAGATCCGCTCGCGATCCTCGGGTGCGATGCCCGGGCCGTCATCGGCCACCGAGCACGCCACGCGTCCATCGTCGACGCCAATCGAAATCACGATATGCGAGCCTGCGGGCGTATAGGTGATGGCGTTGTTCACCAGATTGACCACCAGCTGCACCATCAGGCGCGCATCGACGTTAACGAGCGCCGGCTCATCGCACGCCACCACCTTAAGGTCGTGCTCGCGCACGGCCGGATTTACGTGGCGCAGCGCCTCCTCGACGATATCATCCATGAGCTCGAGCGTAGTCGACAGATGCATGCCGCCGCCCTCGAGCTTGGTGATGGCGAGCAGGTTCTCGACGGTGGCGTTGAGCCACAGCGCATCCGAGCGAATGGATAGAAGCAGGCCGCGGCGCGTCTGGGCATCGAGCACCGCGGTGCCGGTCGAACCCTGGTCGAGCAGGACATCGGCATTGCCCGAAATACTGGTAAGCGGCGTGCGCAGATCGTGCGAGATGGAGCGCAGCAGGTTGGCGCGCAGCTGTTCGTTTTTGGCGAGCACCGCTGCCTCCTCGCGGGCCTCCATGGCGCGGGCGCGGTCGAGCGCCAGCTCGCCTTCGCTCACGATGGCATCGGCAAGTGTCCGCTCCTCATGCGTCAGCACGTCGGGCTCGGCAACAATAGCCAGCACGCCCACCACCGAGGCGGGGTCGCCCGAGCGCACGAAGCCGTCGCCTGTGCGAACCGTCAGGTAGATGCCATAAAACGCCGATCCGCCATAGGTGGCATCGAGCGGCGTTCCCACATAGGCGGACGCCGAGAGCCGCGGTGGCATCTGCGGCGCCAGCTCGTGCACCGGCGCGGCATCGCCCACGGCCGTGTATGTCGCACGCGGCAGCAGGTCATCGCCCTCGGCGTCGGCGCTGTACCACACGACCGGACAGCCCGAAAGACGCGCCAGCTGCGTGGCCATGGCGTGAACGATCTGCTGCTCGTCGGCGCAACGCTGCAACATGCGGTTGGTCTCGAGCACCATATGCGTGCGGCGGTCGCTGGCGGCAGCCTGTGCCAAAGCGCGGCGCAGGGCCAAGGCAATCGAGCTCGACACAAGCGAGACCACAAACATGATGAAGAACATGCCGGGATAGCCGCGGTCGATAAACGACAGCAAGTAGCGCGGGTCGACAAACAAGAAGTTGTAGAGCGCCACGGCGGCAGCCGAGCTCAGCAAGCAATACAGGCGACTGCAGGTAAAGAATGCGCACAGCTGAACGGCGAACACATAGACGATCATGATGCTCGGCGCGAGACCCGGATGGTCGAGCAGCGCGCCCACAATCGTCGCCGCGACCAGCAGCCCCACCGATACGCAGGCGTCATACAGAGGAGTGCGGCGCGTCAGCGTTGTGCGCCGCCACCAAAAGCTATCGGCAATATCGCCGTCCGTACGGACGTCCATCAGCGTCCCGCCCCTCTCTCAAAAACAAAAACCACCACAAAGGGGACAGGCACCTTTGTGGTGGTTTCCCCTTGTGGTGGTTCCAAGTGTAAAGCCTTTGCAACCTGCGGACGTTAGACAAACAGCACGTGCGCGAGCAGTGCGCACACGCACGCCGCGACAAGCACCGTCACCACGATCGAAATCACGCGGTCGGCCATGTCCATGTTGGCCCGATTCGTAAAGAACCGATCTTCGGCAGCATCGGCGCGTACCTCACGCACCAGCTCGGTCGCAAGATCGCAACCGTCAAGCACCTTTGCATCCATGGTTTCCTCCCAGGACTCAATCCCCGTCAATACAAGCCCGCCCGTTCGCAGACAAACCTCGAGCGTCGACTACGGCCGCTCGTTGGGAGCCAGGCGCTGCATCTTATTCACAGCCTTGAACTTGGTGAACAGCGGCACGTACTCAAAGCTCACGTTGGAGTTCTCCAGGCCGTACCAGCGTGCAGGCGTGCCGGCGGCACGGCGGATGATGTACTTGAGCGTGATGGCCGTACGCTCGCTGGGCTCCACATCGCTTTCGGGCGCCAGAAGCTTACGGATCAGGACGAACTTGAACGTACCGATGTTACCCGGATCCTTGTAGACCGAGTAGTCATGCGTCTGCGGCGGCAGCTCGCCGGTGGCAGCCAGGTCCTGAACAACCTGACGCAGGTAGGCATTGACGCGCTGGTTGATCTTGTAGCCCAGGTACAGATGCACGCGGAACACGTAGTCGGTGCCGAACGTCTCGACCGAATAGGCAAAGGTGTGCGGTTCGTCCATAGTCTCGACATTCACAAACCACCAGGCGCGGGCGCGCTTGGGATGCTTGTCCAAGATCGAATAGACGATATCGCGGTCGATGTAGTCGGTATGGGTGTCCTTGGTCAGGTACACGACGTTGTCGCTCATGCGCTCGTAACGGTCGTCGTCACGCAGGCGCTTGAGCTGCGGCAGGTAGCTGCGCAGCGGCAGCAGCGTAAACTGGCGCTGCTCGACCGCCGTGCCGTTGTACCAGCACACCATAATGCCCATGATGAGCGCGGCCATGAGGATGGTGAAGTAGCCGCCGTGGAAGAACTTGGTGAGCGAACTCACAAAGAAGAAGCCCTCGAGCATAAGGAAGAACGCAACGAAGATATACGGGGCGACCTTAAGGCCGCGATCGACATGCAAGTAGAAGAAGAGCAGCAGCGTCGTGCACATCATGGTCAGGGTGATCGCCAAGCCGTAAGCGGCCTCCATGTGCGCCGAGCTCTGGAACAGCAGCACCACGATAACGCAGCCCACAAGCATGACGTTGTTGACCATGGGAATATAGAGCTGGCCCTTGGTCTCGGCAGGATAGAAAACCTGCATGTGCGGCATGAGGTCCAGGCGGCTTGCCTCGGACACCAGCGAGAATGCGCCGGTGATGAGCGCCTGCGAGGCAATGATGGCCGCAACGGTGGAAAGGCCGACGGCAAAGGGACGCAGGCCCGGGGTGAGCATCTGGTAGAAGGGGTTGAGATCGGCAATGCCCATGAGCTCGGGGTTGGCAGCGTTGTTCATAAGCCAAGCGCCCTGGCCCATATAGGAAAGCAGCAGGCAGCACTTAACGAACGGCCAGGTGGCATAAATGTTGCCGCGGCCAACGTGGCCCATGTCGGAGTAGAGCGCCTCGGCACCGGTGGTGGCGAGGAAGCAGCTGCCCAGAATCATGATGCCCGCATGGTTGTTGGGGCTCAGCAGAAAGCCGATGCCGCGCAGCGGGTTGAGGCACAGCAGCACCGTGGGATGCTGGAAGACAAAGAACAGGCCCGTACCACCCAGGAACAAAAACCACAGCGTCATGATGGGGCCAAAGGCGCGGCCGATCTTGGCCGTGCCGATGCGCTGCACCAAGAAGAGCACGATGATGATGGCAAGCGTGATGGCGACAACGCGGGCCTGATCGTCACCAAGCACGGCGTGGACCGCCGGAATGGTGCGCAGACCCTCGATAGCCGTAGTCACGGTAACGGCAGGCGTGAGGATACCATCGGCGAGCAGCGCGGCGCCGCCCAGCATGGCGGGGATGATGAGCCACTTGCCACAACGCTTGACCAGGCTGTACAGGGCAAAGATGCCGCCCTCGCCGTGGTTGTCGGCACGCAGCGAGATCAGCACGTACTTGACGGTCGTCAGCAGCGTGACCGTCCACACGACAAGGGAGAGCGCGCCGAGCACAAACTCCTCCGTCACGCTTCCGATGCCGCCGTTGCCGGCAACGAGCGCCTTGGTTACATACATAGGACTGGTGCCAATATCGCCGTACACCACGCCCAGCGTGACGAGCATCGCCGAGATGCTCACAGGAATCGCAGCGTGCGAGGCTGCCTCCTTGGCCTTTTGTTCCATAAGCCGGTTTCCTCCCAACTTTAATGTTCGAAGGGATTATAGGCAATCGGCCTGCGCTTGCACGGCACTGTTTTCCCAGCTAGATAAACATTTATACGGCCTTTAGGCCACCGCCGCGATATGGAATGTGACAAAGGGACTGTCCCTTTGTCACATTCGTCATTTTCCAAGCCAGTTTTTGAACCACCATTCCATGGATCGGCTCATCTCGGCCATAAAGGGACTCGTGTGCTTGCGGGTGTAGATATCCACCACGCGCTCGCCCACCTCGCGGGCGTGCGGACGGAACATCGCATCCATCTCGGCCACCTGAGCATCCATAGTCGCGGCATCGGCGCGGCAGTAGCGCTCCTCGTGCACCAGGTTCACCACGGGATGCGCAATGGCCGGACGCTCCTTACGGGGCGTGCCGATGATGAGCATCGACAGCGGCATGGTATAGGGCGGCAGATCGAGCAGCTCGGCAACTTCCTCGGCATTCTCGAGGATATCACCGATATAGCAGCTCCCCAGCCCCAGGGCCTCGGCGGCAACCACGGCGTTTTGCGCGGCGATCACGGCGTCCTGCGCCGCAATGGCAAAGTCGCCCAGACCCGGTGCACGACGGGGCGACTTGCCCGTACGCTCTACAAACTCTGGCTCAAAGCAGCCCACGTGCTCAAACAGATCGATCCACTTGGCATAATCGACCACAAATATGAGTGCCCGGGGCGCCTTGGCGATCATGGGCTGGTGGTCGCACAGGTCGGCCAGGCGGTCGAGCGTAGCCTGCTCGCAGATGCTCACGATGGAATACATCATCATGGCACCCGCCGACGGCGCGCGGCTCGCCGCATGCAGAATCGCCGCACGCTGCTCGTCGGTCACCGCCACGGGACGGTCGTCGTCATCACGCGCAAAGGCCCGCGTAGACGAGCGATGCTCCAAGATGTCCAGCACCGCGTTGCCCGTAGTCTCGACCGGATAGCCGCACGTATCCACGCCCGCAGCTCCGCCGCCGCCCATGTCCACCTTGCAAACCTGCTCGTTCATCGCCCTGCCCTCGCCATTTCTTTAAGAAGCCTTTACGTTTCCGTGTAATTCCCGTCCATTATCGCGCAGGTCGCCACTACATTGCGCCACACCGCCACACGTGCGCGTTAATATGGCTGGTTGTTGTGCGCAGTCACCAATTGCAGCTCATATCTTGGTAACAATCGGGTAAACCCCCGCTTTCGTAGGTTTTAAGTTTGTGAGGAGTCTCAGCATGTTCGCAGCCGCCATCTCGCTCGTCGGTCTTGCGGCGACCGTCTACCTTGTTTTGCGCGAGGCCAAGGCCATTCGTGCTCAGTCGGGCACCGTTGCCAAAAGCGCTCTTGGGTGGAGCGTCGCCTTCGGCCTGTTCCAGCTCTTTTTGACCATTTGGGGCGCTGTGGGCCTCGTTGCCCAAAACGAGCCGCTCGCCTTTGTGATGCTCATCCTGACCAATGCCATTCTCACCGGTTGCGCCTGGGCCAGCATCTGTCTCTTATACACATCTGACGCTGCCGACGATAAGGCTCGTGTAGA
>UQYA01000090.1 GCA_900545165.1 uncultured Collinsella sp. | reverse complement strand
TCGCGCGTGGACGCAAACTCGGCGGCATTCTGGTCGAGGCCGCACGCGATAACGAAGGCAGCCCCTTTGCGGTCTGTGGCATCGGCGTCAACGTGAACTATGTGCCCGCGGAGGTTCCCGATGGCGGCCTGCCCGCAATCGGTCTCTCGGATCTCAACGAGAACGTTCCCGCCGTCGATGTGCTACTCAAACAGGTCTATCACGCAGTCGTGAACGCTGTAGATGCGTGGGCAGAACGCCTCAACGCCATGGAAGAAGACACCGGACCGCTCGCGCCCGTCCACGATGATTATGTAGCTCACCTCAATTGGATAGGGGAAACCGTTATCGCCCGTTCCCCTGTCGGTGACGAGCTGGCGCGTGGCATCTTTAAAACGGTCGATGGCTTTGGTCGCGCGTGCATCGAAACGGAAGACGGCTTTCGATCCTTCCATTTTGAGGAGGCATCGCTGCGTCCCTTGAGCGAATAGGGCGCCGCAACCACCTACTCGGCAGCATTACCCCGCAGTCCAAACCATCATTCAAAACAAAAGGGCCCCGCTGCCGTTACGGCAGCGAGGCCCTTTAAGCTATGAGCGATATCGCTTAGAGCTTGATGTCGATGTCGACGCCAGCGGGGAGGTCGAGACGCATGAGCGAATCAACGGTGCCCGAGGTGGGGTCGAGGATGTCGATGAGGCGCTTGTGGGTGCGCATCTCGAACTGCTCACGGGAGTCCTTGTTCACGTGCGGCGAGCGGATAACCGTGTACAGGTTGCGCTCGGTGGGCAGGGGGACAGGACCGGAAACGCGAGCGCCGGTCTTCTGAGCGGTCTCGACGATGAGCTTCGCGGACTGATCGACGACCTCGTGATCATAGCCCTTGAGGCGAATGCGGATCTTCTGGGTAGCCAACTTAAACCTCCAAAGAGTGCGAGAGATGTTCTCGCGGATTACGTAACAGGGAGCTCGAACTTAGGCGTTCTTGCTCATGACCTCGTCCACGATGGACTTGGGCGCGGGCTCATAAGAGTCGAACTGCATCGTGTAGGATGCACGGCCCTGGGTCTGGGAGCGAAGGTCGGTAGCGTAACCGAACATCTCGCCCAGCGGCACCTTGGCACGGATGAGCTTGCTGTTCTTGCGATCCTCCATGCCCTCGATCTTGCCGCGGCGACCGGAGAGGTTGCCCATAACGTCGCCCATGTACTGCTCGGGGGTCTCGACCTCGACAGCCATGATCGGCTCGAGCAGCTGCGGATCGGACTTCTTGAGGGCGTCCTTGATAGCCATGGAACCGGCGATCTTAAAGGCGGCCTCGGAGGAGTCGACCTCGTGGTAAGAACCGTCGAACAGGGTGACCTTAACGTCGAGGACCGGGAAGCCGGCGATAACACCGGTGTTCAGGGCCTCCTGGATGCCCTTGTCGATGGACGGGATGTACTCCTTGGGCACGACGCCGCCGACGATAGCGTTGACGAACTCGTAGCCGAAGCCCTCCTCCATCTTCTCGAGCTTGATGACGGCGTGGCCGTACTGACCGCGACCGCCGGACTGACGGACGAACTTGCCCTCAGCCTTCTCGACGTCGTGACCAGCGGTCTCGCGGTAGGCAACCTGGGGCTTACCAACGTTAGCGTCAACCTTGAACTCGCGGAGCAGACGGTCGACGATGATCTCGAGGTGCAGCTCGCCCATGCCGGCGATGATGGTCTGGCCGGTCTCGTGGTTGGTGGACACCTGGAAGGTCGGGTCCTCCTCGGCGAGCTTGGTCAGAGCCAGGGACATCTTGTCCTGCTCGGCCTTGGTCTTGGGCTCGATGGCAACGTCGATAACGGGCTTAGCGAACTCGATCTTCTCGAGGACGATTTCCTTGCCCTCTTCGCACAGGGTGTCACCGGTGGTGGAGTTCTTGAAGCCGACGCAAGCGACGATGTCGCCGGCGGCGGCGTCGTCACGGTCGATACGCTCGGCGGCGTTCATCTCGAGGATGCGGCCGAGGCGCTCGCGCTGACCGTTGGAAGCGTTGACCACATAGGAGCCGGACTCGGCGCGGCCGGAGTAAACGCGGACATAGGTAAGCTTACCGACGAACGGGTCGGTCATGATCTTGAAGACCAGGCCGGAGAAGGGCTCGTCGAAGGAAGGATGACGCTGGATCTCCTCGCCGGTGTCCGGATCGGTACCGGTGACGGCCTCAACGTCGAGCGGGCTGGGCAGGTAGTCGACGACAGCGTCGAGCAGCTCCTGAACGCCCTTGTTCTTGTAGGCGGAGCCCACGAAGACGAGGTTGAGCTCATTGGCCAGAACGCCCTTGCGCAGAGCGGCCTTGAGCTCCTCGACGGTGAAGTCCTCCTCCATGAGGATCTTCTCCATGAGCTCGTCGTCAAAGCTGGCAGCAGCGTCGAGGAGCTCCTCGCGCTTGGTGGCAGCGATGTCGGCGAACTCAGCCGGGATCTCGTCCATCGGCTCGGGGTAGGTCATACCCTTCTCGTCGGCCTTGAAGTCCCATGCAGTCATGGTGACCAGGTCGATGACGCCCCAGAAGTTGTCCTCGGCGCCCATCGGGACCTGAGCGGCCACGGCGTTGGCGTCGAGACGATCCTTCATGGTCTCGATAGCGTTGAAGAAGTCAGCGCCCACGCGGTCATACTTGTTGATGAAGGCGATACGGGGGACGTTGAAGGTAGAAGCCTGACGCCAAACGGTCTCAGACTGGGGCTGAACGCCGGCAACGGCGTCGAAGACGGCGACAGCGCCATCGAGGACGCGCAGGCAGCGCTCGACCTCGGCGGTGAAGTCAACGTGGCCCGGGGTGTCGATGATCTGGATGCGGTAGTCCTTACCGTCCTTGTTCCAGAAGCACGTGGTAGCAGCGGAGGTAATGGTTACGCCGCGCTCCTGCTCCTGAACCATCCAGTCCATGGTGGCAGCGCCCTCATGGACCTCACCGATCTTGTGGGTCTTACCGGTGTAGTAAAGAATACGCTCGGTCGTGGTGGTCTTACCGGCATCGATGTGGGCCATGATGCCGATGTTACGGGTATCGGAAAGCTTGTACTTAGGCTTAGCCATGTTAGTTCCTTACCTTAACTTACCAACGATAGTGAGAGAACGCGCGGTTGGCCTCGGCCATCTTGAAGACGTCCTCACGCTTCTTGACGGAAGCGCCCAGGCCGTTGGAAGCGTCGAGGATCTCGTTGGCGAGACGCTCGGCCATGGTCTTCTCCTTGCGAGCGCGGGAGAAGTTGACGATCCAGCGGATACCCAGAGCGGTGGAACGACGGGAGTTGACCTCCATCGGGACCTGATAGGTAGCGCCACCGACACGCTTGGGCTTAACCTCGAGCGTGGGCTTGACGTTGTCCATAGCCTTCTTGAAGGTAGCGAGAGCGTCGCCACCCTCGGACTTCTCGGCAACGATCTCAAAAGCGGTGTAAACGATGCGCTCAGCGGTGGCCTTCTTGCCGTCAAGAAGGACCTTGTTGATGAGCTGAGTCACCAGGCGGTTGTTGTAAACGGCGTCAGGCTGAACCTCACGACGATTAGCTGCTGCACGACGCGGCATGTGAAATCTCCTTAAGTGTCTACCGTGCGGCGCTTAGGCGGCACACGGCGAAAGTATCAAAACGTTATCTGGCTTATTTGGCCTTGGGGCGCTTAGCACCGTACTTGGAACGGGCCTGCATACGGTTCTGGACCGGAGCAGCGTCGTAGGCGCCACGGATGACGTGATAACGGACACCAGGGAGGTCACGGACACGACCGCCGCGGACGAGCACGATGGAGTGCTCCTGCAGGTTGTGGCCCTCACCCGGGATGTAAGCAGTAACTTCGATGCCGTTGACGAGGCGAACACGGGCAACCTTACGAAGAGCCGAGTTCGGCTTCTTGGGGCTCGTGGTGAAGACGCGGGTGCACACGCCGCGCTTCTGGGAGTTGTGCTGCAGAGCAGCGTTCTTGGACTTCTTGGGCACGGAACGACGGCCCTGGCGAACCAGCTGGTTAATAGTAGGCAAAGCGTACTCCTTCTCGAATGATTCCAGCTTTCTGTAAAGTGCAACGGCTTGAATCGAGGGGTCAGCATCCCCCTACGAAACACGCAGGTTGATAGGATACGTGCCGTTAGCTGTGCCGTCAACAGACCACGCCGCCGGGCGTATCCTAAAATACCCACATTTCCGCAAAGCCTACACAAAAGGAATCCCCTTCTGTGCGCGTGGGCGGATTCCCGGTCCGGGCGGCACAGGGGTTAAGTTTGCTGCTCTACAGTCCTGGCTCGCACGGAGGCCACATTAAGTGGCCTCCGGCTCGTGCGGAACTCGCGACAAACTTAAACAGCGGGCGGCCCGTTCCGGGAATCCGACGTACTCGTCGGGGCAACGTTCCCTGCCAAATAGGGACAGGTTTATTTTGGTCGGTTTTATCTGGGGAAACGCTGCGCTCCAGCGGTGATCTGCTCTCATCTGTCGTATGGAAATCGGCGGCGTTTTCGGAAGTATGCGGCAAATTATGAACTTGCCGAGCACACAGGGGTTTTGCGATAACAAACCCGCAGGTAGAGCGCTTGTGCATATGCGGCGTGGTCGACCCATCAAGATTTTGCCGCATACTTCCGAAATCGCACCTCAAAATGATCCGTTTTCCTCCGTCCCCAAGGGATCAACGGAACGCAACAGGTTGAGCATACGCAAGCGAGCGGGCCCCAGAGCGTACAAGGTGGCATGAAAAAGGCAGGGCATTGACCTTTTGGTCATGCCCTGCCTTTTGAATGACAGATTGTAGCTCTGGGGGCCGCGCAGCGACGGAGGTCGCCGCCGTTCGTTAGAACGGCGGAACTAGTTACTCCTCGTCGTTGTCCTTGGCCTCTTCGGCGTCATCGGTGTCCACGAGCTGGTTGAGCAGCTCGTCGAGGGAAGCCATATCCTCGTTGATCGCGCCGTTGGCGGGAGCCTTCTTATCGTCGATCGGAGCGCCCAGGAGCTCCTCGTCGGCGTCGGCGTGATGCGTCGGAGCGGAGGTACCCAGCAGGATATCGTCCGGACCGTCGGGGCTAAAGACCATCTGCAGCAGCTGCGAGAGGTCTTCCTCGTCGGCAACGTCGTCGTTGTTCTCGAGGATGTAGAGCAGGTCGTGGGCCTCCAGGCCGTCACGGAGCTCCTCGATCGCCTTGGCACCGATACCATCGATGCGCAGCAGATCCTCCTCGGACTTGCCGACCAGGTCGCCGACCGTCTCGATGCCGACCTCGCTGAACTTGTTGGTCCAGCGCTGCGACACGCCCAGGTCGTCGAACAGGTACAGGCGAGCCTTCTCGGCGGAGATGGTGTGGCCGTTGCGGGTGAACGAACCGTCAGCACCACCGAACTCGTCGTAGCCGGCCCAGTCGAGCTGCTGCGGGAGCTGCTCGTCCAGGTCCTTGAGCTCCACCGGAGCCCACTCGGGCAGCGACTTGGCGTTGGGCGAAGCCGGGCCGTCAATGTCGACATAGCCGTCGGCCGTGCGATACGTCAGCTTGGCGTTGGCGTACGGCTTGAGGCCGGTACCGGCCGGGATCTTCTTACCGACGATGACGTTGGACTTAAGGTCGAGCAGGTGGTCGACCTTGCCCTCGATGGCAGCCTCGGTAAGGACGCCGGCGGTACGGATGAACGAAGCGCTCGACAGCCAGGAGTCGATGTTGGACGCGACCTTGAGCGTACCCAGGATGACGGGCTCGGCCACGGGAGCCTGACCGCCCAGACGGGCAACGCGCTCGACCTCGTCGGCGAACTCATAACGGTCGACGTACTGACCAAGCAGGTACTTGGAGTCACCGGGGTTGGTGATCTGAACGCGACGCAGCATCTGACGTGCGAGCACCTCGATGTGCTTGTCGTTCAGGTCGACGCCCTGGCTGGTGTAAACGTCCTTGACGCTCTCGACGAAGGTGTGCATCGTCGACTCGATGTCGGTCAGCTTGCGCAGGTTGCGGAAGTTGACGAAGCCCTTGGTGATCTGGTCGCCGGCGCGAACCTCGCAGCCGTCCTCGATCTCGGGCATAAAGCGCACCGAAGCGGGGACGCGACGCTCGTCGAGGACACGGGTGTGATCCTCGGAGTCGGTGAGCGTCAGCACGTACTCGGACTTCTCGGGCTTAATCGAGAGGTGGCCGGAGTACGGAGCCAGCTCGGCCTCGCGACCCAGGATCTTCTCGTTGACGTTGCCGACGATATCGAACATACGGCTGACCGTAGGCAGACCCTGCGTAATATCGTCGACGCCAGCAACGCCGCCGGAGTGAATGGTACGCATCGTAAGCTGCGTACCGGGCTCGCCGATGGACTGGGCGGCAATAATGCCGACCGCGGTACCGATGGCGACCGGACGACGGGTGGAAAGATCCCAGCCGTAGCACTTCTGGCACACGCCGTACTTGGAGCGGCAGGTGAGCAGCGCGCGGAGCTTGACCTTCTTGAGGCCGGCATCGACCATCTTCTGGATGTCAGCGACCTTCTCGATGTAGCCGTCCTGCTCAAAGAGCACGGTGCCATCGGGAGCCACGACGTCCTCGATGAAGCAACGGCCGACAAGGTCGGTGTTGAGGTCGGTGGTGCCGGGGATGATGAGGTTGTAGGTGACGCCCTCGTGCGTACCGCAGTCCTCCTCGCGGACGATGACGTCCTGGGCCACGTCGACCAGACGACGGGTCAGGTAACCAGAGTCCGAGGTGTGGGATGCGGTATCGACCAGACCCTTACGGGCGCCGTAGGTCGAAATGAAGTACTCGAGCGGCAGCAGGCCCTCGCGGAAGTTCGCCTTAATGGGAAGGTCGATCGTCTCGCCGGACATGTCTGCCATCAGGCCACGCATGCCGCCGAGCTGACGCAGCTGGGTCTTAGAACCACGGGCGCCGGAGTCGGCCATCATGTACAGCGGGTTCTCCTCGTCGAACATGTCGAGCATGAGCGCTGCGACCTTGTCGGTACAAGCGGTCCACTCGTTAACGACTTCGATGTGGCGCTCCGTCTCGTTGATGAAGCCCTCCTCGAAGTACTCGTTGATCTGGTCGACGTTGGCCTGGGCGCGATCGAGCAGCTCCTGCTTCTCGGCAGGGATGAGAGCGTCCCACACCGAGATGGTGAGGCCGGCGCGGGTAGCGTAGTGGAAGCCGGAGTACTTGATGGCGTCGAGGATCGGACCGACCTTGGCCTCGGGGTAACGATCGCAG
>UQYA01000089.1 GCA_900545165.1 uncultured Collinsella sp. | reverse complement strand
AAGCGGTCGGCGGGGCCATTGTGGCTCTTGACAGCGGATTGGGTCATATGAGCGAAAACCCACCTGAGCGAGCAAGGTGACGTGAAAGAGGAGGGCATTGACCTTCTGGTCATGCCCGACGATTGAACGTCAGATTGCCGCTTAGGGGCGTTTGCAGCGTCGAGCAGTTACGCGGTTCGTAGAACCGCGTAACTTACAAAATGAGCATGGCGTCACCAAAGCTGAAGAAGCGGTAACGCTCTTCGATGGCAGCGGCGTAGGCATCCATGATCTGCTCGCGGGTGGCAAGCGCGCTCACGAGCATCATGAGCGTGGAGCGCGGCACATGGAAGTTCGTGATCAGCGCATCGACCACGTGATAGGTCGAGCCGGGCATGAGGTAAAGCTGCGTCGTGGCGTTCTCGCGCACCACGATGTCACCGCGGCCAAGCGTATCGGCCCCGTCCTCGCGGCCTTCAAAATAGCGCGCCGTCACGGCCGGATCGGACACCGGCGCGTCCGTGTCAAACGCGCTCTCGAGCGAGCGCACCGCCGTGGTACCGACGGCGATCACACGATGGCCCTCGGCCTTCGCCTTATGCACGGCGTCGACAACCTCCTGCGACACGTGATAGCGCTCGGTGTGCATCACGTGCTGCGCGGGGTCGTCCTCCTCCACCAGACGGAAGGTATCGATGCCCACCTCGAGCTCGACGGCGGCAAACTTCGCGCCCTTGGCCTCGATAGCGGCCATGAGCTCGGGGGTAAAGTGCAGACCCGCCGTAGGAGCAGCAGCCGAGTGCTCCTCCTTCATGGCGTAGACGGTCTGGTACTTCTCGGGATCGCCCTCGTAATCGGTAATGTAGGGCGGCAGCGGCACGTGGCCGGCCGCATGGATGGCCTCGTCGAGCGTGCGCGGCTCGCCGGCGGCATTGCAACCGGCCGGCTCAAAGCGCACCAGACGGCCACCGCGGCTATCGGTAACAAAGTCGACGACCTCGGCCGTCAGCACCACGGGCGCGCCCTCGGGCGCATGGGCGCCGCCCGCACGATACTCAATCTGAGCACCGGGCTTCAGGCGCTTACCCGGCTTGACCAGGCACTCCCAGACATGGCCCAGCGGATCCACATCCTCGCGGCGCTTGAGCAGCAGCGTCTCGACCACGCCGCCCGAGCCGGCCTTGTGACCGATCAGGCGGGCCGGCATCACGCGCGTCTTGTTGATGACGAGCACGTCGCCCGGCTCGATATAGTCGATGATGTCGCGGAAGATGCGGTGCTCAACGGTACCGCCGTGCTCCAGAGGCGTTCCCGCCTGAGAGCCCTTGCGATCCACCACCAGCAGCCGGCAGGAATCGCGCGGCTCGGCAGGCGCCTGGGCAATCAGTTCCTCGGGAAGGTTGTAGTCAAAATCATCGGTACGCATAGACACGTCGGATACTCCTTATATAGCTAAAGTCCGCTCTACATCCTAGCAGGCTGACGTCCCAAATGAACTACTTTTTGGCGGCTTTGCGCTCGTCGCGGATACGGGCGCGGTCCATGGCCGCCTCGACAGCCGAGAAGCGGCAACCACAGTAGTTCTGCCGATACATGCCAAGCTCGCGCGAGCGGCGTGTCGCCTCGGGGTAATACGGGCGAAAATCGCGAATCACCGGGGTGAGACCGCGGGCGGCAGCCAGACGCTCCAACACATCATTGCAGGTTTCGAACAACTGGTACGGCGAGACGGCGAGCGTCGTGCCCACAAACTCAAACCCGCGCTCCTGGGCCACGCGGCACGCCTCGGCCAAGCGCAGGGCATAGCACGCGCGACAGCGACGAGGCCGATCGGCACCCAGCGGCGCCACGCCGGTCTCCCAGCGATCGCGGTCCTCCCCCGCCTCGATAAGCTCGATGTCGCCATCGGCACACCACCGGCGCAGCTCGTCCAAACGCCGCTGCCATTCATCGTGCGGCTGAATATTGGGGTTGGTCCAGCAGATTGTGGGCTCAAACCCTTCCTCGCGCAGCAGGCGGACCGGCTCAAGAGAGCACGGCGCACAGCAGGCGTGCAACAACAACGGCTTCATCGACATCTCCTCACCCGAAAAAGCGCACGCCGAAGGACGTGTCCTCGCAGGCGACAATGCGGCGGTCGCGCAAAATGGTCCGCACGTAATACCAGTCGCCCACACAGCCTGACAAATGCAAGCCGGCCGCCAGATAGCACAGCAGCGGATAGCCCGAAAACGCAAACCCCAGGGCAAGCGTTGTCGTCACAACAGCCGTCGGTGCCAGGCAAACCGCCATGTACCGCCGGCGCGAATACACAACGCCCTCGGCGCAGGCATAGATCATCGCCGTCTCGCGATTCGCCCCAAAGGTCACCTTCGCGCCCGCAGGCGCCAGCAGCTTAAAAAACACACCGTGCACCAGCTCGTGCACGGCAAATGACGCCGCAGAAACCGCAGCCAAGCCGACTATCCAGCCCACGACAGCCATCCAGCCGCCCGCGTCAGCCGCATCCAAGTCCGCAGGCCCGCCCATCAGCATAAACACCGGCACCAAGCACACGGCAAATGCGCCGAGCACGGCCATCCCCCACACAAAGCAGGCGTGCAGAAAATCCTCGTCTTCAAACGCATGTATGTTGGAAATCTCATTCATAGCATCTTAGGATAGCGCCCCCGTCACGCACCCGCCCGCATGTGCGATAATGTCGAACGATATGCACGAATTGACCACCGCGTCGCCGAGCCCCGCGCCCGGCCGCGCTCTCACCATATGCGAAGGAGTCCCATGGCATCCAAATACTCCATGAACGACCGTCCCAGCTGGCCTCGCCGCGCCATCGTCACCGCCGGCGAGCCCTACGGCAACAAGGGCCTTCACTTTGGCCACGTTGGCGGCGTCTTTGTCCCGGCCGACTTCTTCGCCCGCTTCCTGCGCGACCGCCTGGGCCGCGAGAACGTCATCTTCACCTCGGGCACCGACTGCTATGGCTCGCCCATCATGGAGAGCTACCGCAAGCTCAAGGAGAACGAGGGCTACGACAAGTCCATCGGCGAGTATGTCGAGTCCAATCACTCCCGCCAGGCCGCGACCCTCAACAACTACAACATCAGCTGCGACATCTACGGCGGCTCGGGCCTTGAGCCGGCTGCGCAGATTCACAACGAGGTAACCGCCGAGATTATCGAGCGCCTGCACGAGCAGGGCACTATCTCCAAGCGCTCCACGCTGCAGTTCTACGATGCCAAGGCCGGCACGTTCCTCAACGGCCGCCAGGTGATCGGCCGCTGCCCCATCCAGGGCTGCAAGTCCGAGAAGGCCTATGCCGACGAGTGCGACCTGGGTCACCAGTTTGAGCCCGAGGAGCTCATCGCGCCCAAGAGCCAGCTCACCGGCGAGGTGCCCGAGCTGCGCCCGGTCGACAACCTCTACTTCGACCTTCCGGCCTACCTCGACTTTATGAAGACCTACACCGCCAAGCTCGCCCAGAACCCGCAGGTTCGCTCCGTGGTCTCCAAGACCATGGAGGAGTGGCTGCTGCCGGCACAGCTCTATATTCAGAACAAGTTCCGCGAGGCTTTCGACGCCGTCGAGGACCAGCTGCCCGAGCACACTGTGCTGGAGCCCGAGGGCAACAAGAGCAGCTTTACCGTCACCTTCCCCAGCTGGAAGGAGCGCGACGACGCTCACGCGGTGCTCGCCAACGGCGGCGTGCGCTTCCGCAGCGGCAAGGCCCTCGTGCCCTTCCGCATCACCGGCAACATCGACTGGGGCGTTCCGGTGCCCGAGGTTGACGGCGTGACCGACGTCACCTGCTGGTGCTGGCCCGAGAGCCTGTGGGCACCCATCAGCTACACCCGTACCGTGCTCGCACGCGATGCCAAGGCCGCCGGCGTGACCGAGGGTGTCGCCGCCCAGGATGCCGCGCTTATGGGCGAGCCCGCCGCCGATTCCACGCAGGTCCCCGCTCCCACCTACCAGCACAGCTCGCTCGACTGGCGCGACTGGTGGTGCTCGGACGACGCACAGATCTACCAGTTTATCGGTCAGGACAACATCTACTTCTACTGCATCGCGCAGACCGCCATGTGGGAGGCCCTGGGTTGGAACCTCACGCAGAGCACCGTCAGCGCCTGCTACCACCTGCTCTACATGGGCAAAAAGGCAAGCTCGTCCTCGCAGACGCCTCCCCCACCGGCAGACGACCTGCTCAACCACTACACCTGCGAGCAGATGCGCGCGCACTGGCTGTCGCTCGGCCTGTCCGAGAAGCCGGTGAGCTTTAGCCCCAAGGCATACGACACCCGCGTGACCGGCAAGGACAAAGACGGCAACGAGGTGCGCGCCTGCGACGACAAGCGCGTCATCGACCCCGCCCTTAAGGAGAGCGCCCTTTTGACCGGCGTCTTCAACCGCCTGGCCCGCAGCTGCTTCTACGGCGTCGCCGTCAAGGAGGGCGACAAGAGCCCGTACCGCAACGGCTGCATTCCCGCCGGCGCCGCCTCTGCCACCGTGGTCGAGGCCGCCGAGCAGGCCGCCCTCGCCTTTGAGCAGGCCATGTACAAGTTCGAGACGCACCATGCGCTCGCCGTGTGCGACGACTACCTGCGCGCCGCCAACAAGCGCTGGAGCGACGCCTCCAAGGCCGCCAACAAGCTCGAGGGCGAGCAAGCCAATACCGCGATGACGCAGGCCCTCGTCGACGCCTTTACCGAGCTGCGCGTGGCGACCGTGCTCATGCACGGCATCGTCCCGGCCGGCTGCGAGCTCATCTGCGAGTACTTCGACATCGACCCGGTCGCCTTCTTTAGCTGGGATAACATCTTCGCCTCCACGGATGAGTTTGTGGAGAGCCTGGGCGAGAAGCCCGGTGAGCACCGCGTGAAGCCGCTGCCCCCGCGCTTCGACTTCTTTAGCAAGCACGAGAGCCAGTACTAAAGCACGCCAGCAGCGTCGTGCCCGGAAAGTAGTCAATTTGGGACAGGAAGGAAAGACGGATGTCCAAGCCGCGTCGTCGTAAGCAGAAAAAGCAGGTTAAGCCCGAGCTCAAGCTCAGGCAGTTTGCCGCCACCGAGCTTTCCGACCAGCTTGCCGCCCAACACTCCGCCGCCGACCTGCCGCGCTTTATGGTCGACACGGTCGCCGGCGCCTATGCGCCTGCCGATGCTCAACTCATGATTGAGGGCTTCGGTGCCGCTGCCACGCGCCCAGTCACGCTGCGCGCCAACACGCTCAAGGCGACCGCCGAGGACATCGCCGCCGCGCTCGACGCAGCCGGCATCGCCCACCAAACCGTTGCCTGGTACCCGGACGCTTTCATCCTGCCCGAGGCCCAGGTATCCGATCTGTGGGATCTCGACATCTACCGTGACGGAAAAATCTATCTGCAGAGCCTATCGTCCATGATGCCGCCTTTGGTGTTGGGCGCTCAGACCGGCGAGGACATCCTGGACATGTGCGCGGCCCCCGGTGGCAAGACGACGCAGATCGCCGCCCTCACCCAGGGCCAGGCACACCTCACGGCCTGCGAGATGAGCATTCCCCGCGCCGAAAAGCTTGAGTCCAACCTCCACCGCCAGGGCGCCAAAAACGTGCCCGTCATGCGCATCGACGCACGCGAGCTCGACGAATTCTTCCGCTTTGACCGCATCCTGCTCGACGCCCCCTGCACCGGCACGGGCACCGTCATCAGCGGCAACGAGAAAAGCCTGCGCGGCCTGACCGAGCAGCTGCTTGGCAAGTGCGCCCGCTCGCAGCGCGCGCTTCTGGACCGCGCCATGGGCGCCCTTAAGCCGGGCGGCACGCTCGTCTATTCCACTTGTTCGATTATGCCGCAGGAAAACGAGGACGCCCTGCAAGAGGCCCTCGACAAGCATATGGACTGCGAGCTCATCCCCCTCGACGGCACGCCGAGTGAAAGCGAAGCACGCCGCGCCCAGGAAGCCGGTGAAGAGCCGCGCATCGAGTCCAACGTTCTCACCGAGGCAATCGCCGCGGGTCAGGTATCAGCCATCACCAACGGCATGCCCGGCACGCTCACCATCCCGCCCAGCCGCGACTTTGAGGGCTTCTACATCGCCCTGGTCCGAAAACGCAGCTAGCGCACGGATTCAAAACTCAGCAAGCTATTCCCGTGCGCGCTTGTCCTGCTGGTCACGGTGCTGCTTAAGTGCCTCGCGTTCCTTGCGCTCGGCTCTTTTGCCCTTAATGGCCGTAACCACCAAATAGATGACCGCGGCGGCTACGATTGCGCCCACGCACAGGCCAATCGAGCCCAACATTGCCGTTAATTCCATACCGCGTCACCTCTCTTTTAAACGGGATATTTAAGATAGCACCTTAAAACCCGCCACCACAGCTCCTTCACGTTCGACGAACGTTCGGTCTAACGGATGGCGCAGCGGGGAAAAATCAACTCATAAAACGATTTAGCAGCGTAGCGCCGGTCGCACACTGCCGGCCGCACAACATAGAAACGGACCACCATGGATTCTCTCAACGATCTAAACGAGCGCGTCGACGCCTTTGTCGCCACGAGCTCCTTCGATACGCCTGCCGCGACGAACGACCAAGACCCCATCGATGTTCCCGCCGAGGTTCACGAGGACATCGTCGCCTCGGTCGACTTCTCCGAGGTAGAGCTTGCAGACGAATTTGCCGAGCCCCAGGTGGCCGTAACTCCCAACGGCCTTTTGCCCATGGAGCCGCTGCCCATCGACGGACGTCTGCGCAAGGCAGCCCTCCGCATGCCCGATGAGATCGAAGAGGCCAGCGGCTTTACGCTCTTTGGCCGCCGCATCAAATCGCTCATCTACACCACCGACGTGGCGGTCATCCGCAACTCCAATGCCGACGCCGTGTTTGCCGTCTACCCCTTCACGCCGCAGCCCGCCATTACGCAGGCGCTGCTGACCGTTGCCGAGTGCCCGGTCTTTGTGGGCGTTGGCGGCGGCACCACCACCGGTAAGCGCTCCGTGCAGATGGCGGCCGTCTCCGAGATGCAGGGCGCGGCGGGCTGCGTGGTCAACTCCCCCGCCACTGCCGAGATGGTCGAGCACATCACCAACATCGCCGACATCCCCGTCATCGCCACGGTCGTTCGCTGCGATGACGATGCTCACGCCAAGGTGCGCGCTGGAGCCAAGATCCTCAACATCGCCGCCGGCAAAAACACGCCCCAGGTCCTGCGTGAGCCTGTCTCTTATACACATCTCCGAGCCC
>UQYA01000088.1 GCA_900545165.1 uncultured Collinsella sp. | reverse complement strand
TTCCAGAATGGAGAGGAACAAAAAGAGCACGACGATAATCGGCAGGAAGGTCAGCACACTGCCCACGCCCGTAAGCACGCCGTCGACAGCCAGCGAGCGCACCACGTCGTTGGTACCGAACGCCTTGAGGCCCGCATCGGCCGAGGCGATGATGGCAGCGATACCGTCCTCCATGAGTCCCTGCAACGCCGCGCCGATCACGCCAAACGTCAGCCAAAAGACGAGGCCCATGATCAGCAGAAACGCCGGAATGGCCGTATAGCGACCCGTCAGAATGCGGTCGATTTTGACAGAGCGCACGTGTTCGCGACTTTCGTGCGGCTTGACGACGCAGCGCCCGCACACATCGCCGATAAAGCTAAAGCGCATATCGGCCAACGCGGACAGGCGGTCGGTGCCAGCCTCGCCCTCCATCTGGGTAATGATGTGCTCGATGGCGTCGAGCTCGTTGCGATCCAGGTGAAGCGCCTCGGTTACCAGCTCATCGCCCTCGACCAGCTTGGTCGCCGCAAAGCGCACCGGGATGTGCGCCGTCACGGCATGGTCCTCGATCAGGTTAGCAATACCGTGGATGCAGCGATGCAGCGCACCGCCGTCCGGACCGTCGGGCGCGCAAAAGTCCAGGCGACCGGGGCGCTCGCGGAACCGCGCCACGTGCAAGGCATGATCCACCAACTCGCCGATACCCTCGTTGCGGGCAGCACTAATGGGAACAACGGGCACGCCCAACAGACTCTCGAGCAGGTTGACGTCCACGGCGCCGCCGTTGGCGGTCACCTCGTCCATCATGTTGAGCGCGATGACCATAGGACGGTCGAGCTCCATGAGCTGCAGTGTCAGGTACAGATTACGCTCGATGTTGGTAGCGTCAATGATGTCGATGATGGCGTCCGGACGCTCGTCGAGGATGAACTGACGGCTCACGACCTCTTCGCCTGTGTACGGCGACAGGGAGTAAATGCCAGGCAGGTCGGTAACGCTCGCCTCGGGATGGTTACGGATGGTGCCATCTTTGCGGTCGACCGTCACGCCGGGAAAGTTACCGACGTGCTGGTTGGAGCCCGTCAGCTGGTTGAATAACGTGGTCTTGCCGCAGTTTTGGTTGCCGGCGAGGGCAAAGTGCAGCGGCGCGCCCTCGGGCACGGCCGTCTTTGCCGCACGGGGCGAATACGTCCCCTCGCCCAGGGCCGGATGCTCCGTCGTGCCGATTGCGGCGTTAGCGCGCGGACCCGTATCGGTGTCGTGAATACCCACGAGCTCGATGCGAGCGGCATCGTCCTTGCGCAGTGTCAACTCGTAGCCACGCAGGCGGATCTCGAGCGGATCGCCCATGGGGGCGTACTTCATCATGGTGACTTCGGTGCCCGGCGTTAGACCCATGTCCAAAATATGCTGTCGGAGTGCCTGATCGTCCGATGCCACCGATGCGACAACGGCGTCCTTTCCAATCTCGAGTGTATCGAGCTTCACGTCCGTGTTCCTCCCCCGACGCCCACAGGGCGTTGTATTTATGTTCACCAAGGCTAACCGTTTGCCATGGCTAACCAATTTTAAACTTACATGATAGCGTGAACACACAACGACGTTCAATCAGCAAATTGGCGCAATGGGGACAGGCAGGAGAGTTCAGGGCCATAGTTTCCCGATGAGGCCTCTCGGGGAAACTACATCCCAGAATTCCGGCTCGAAACGGGATATGGTTTCCCAAACAGGCCTCTTACGGAAAATGCATCCCGGAATCCCCGCTCGAAACGGGACGCGCTTTCCCAGTCGAGGCCCTATGGGAAACTGCGTCCCACCTTGAAAGGCAAAACTGGGGCGCAGTTTCCGGGCGGGGCATCAAAAACGAAGTTGCGGTGGAATAGTTCCTGGATGGGCTGGTTGATGCCCCAGATAGGAACTATTTCACCGCAAGTTATTGAAGGGCTTGGATGCCGGGACTCTTACAGATGGCGCTCGAGGAAGCGGAAGGCCAGGCGGATCCAGGGACGGACGGAAACCTGCTTGTCCTCGTTGTCGACCGCGGTGTTGGCGTTGCCGAGCGAAAGGCCGTGACCACCCTGGTCGAAGACGTGCATCTCGCATGCAACGCCCTCCTCGGCCATGCGCTGCGCAAACGGGTAGACCTGCGCGATCGGCGCCGTCTTGTCGTCGGACACGCCCCACACAAAGGTCGGTGGCATCTGACGCGAAACATGCGTGGTGGGGCAGATGTCGGCCAGATGCTCGTCAGTTGCCTCGCCGCCCGTCACCATCGACAGGTAGTCGTTGAGCAAATCGCGCCCCGTCTTGCCGCCCGTCTTGGGCACACGCAAGTCAATGCGCGGATCGCGCGTCTGCATGTCGCGCACATAGGCAAAGTCGAGCAATGGATAGCCCAGCACCACGGCATCGGGACGAATGTCGTCCGGACGCGCCCCGGCAAGTGCCGCAAAGGGGCCGGTCTTCCACTGTGTTGCCAGCGAGGCGCAAATCATGCCGCCAGCAGAAAAGCCCACGACGCACACGCGCTTAGGATCGACATGCCACTCGTCGGCGTTGGCGCGCACCGTGGCGACCATCTTGGCAAGATCTGCCTGGGGGTGCGGAAAGCTCACGTCACCTGTAGAACTCGTGACATAGTTGAGCACAAAGGCCTGGTAACCGTGATCCAAAAACGCAAACGCCACAGGATCCTGCTCATGCGGAGCGATATGCGTAAACGCACCTCCGCCACAGATAATCACCGCGGGGCGGCGGCCATTCGGTTTATCGGGCAACGGCTCGGCACCCAAATACGTAAACGTCGCCGGATAATCCTCGGTCGGCTCCTCGCCCCACAGCGCATGGTTCTCGACAATCATATGTGCTCCCTTCGCGCAAATTATGCGCCCTTGTTTTTCGCCTTCAAGCGTACCCCACTTGAACCCGTGGCGCAGAAACACTCCGGCAATAAGTTTCCCTTCAACTGATATATCACATAATCCCAGTTCAGAGGTATCGTTGAGCAGCGTAGAATAGGGGCGTTGACCAAGCCGCGAAACACATGTGAAATGTTTCCGGCAAACCAAACGCGCGATATGCGCCTATTTAAGTTGGAGGCAACTATGGGTCTGCTCGATTCGCTTAAGTCCACCTTCACCTCGACCGGCGAGGCGTCCGTTCCGCCCGCAGCAAGCTTCGCTACCCGCGAAGGCGTCATCTACGCCCCCGTCAACGGCGTGCTCGTCAACCTGGACGAGGTTCCCGACGAGACGATCGCCTCGGGCATGCTTGGCCAGGGCTATGGCATCGAGCCCATTACCGGCACCATCTATGCGCCCGCCAACGGCCGCATCGGCGCCACCACTGTCACCAACCACTCCATTGGCATGATCACCGAGGACGGTCTTCGCGTGTTTATCCATGTCGGCCTGGGCACCGTGGAAATGAACGGCAAGGGTTTTGCCCGCTTTGTCGAGATGGGCGATGTGGTCAAGGCAGGCCAGCCGCTCATCAGCTTCGATCGCGAGGCCATTAAGGCCGCTGGTCACGAGGACATCGTGACCGTCATCGTCTCCGAGCTCGATCGTCTTAAGAGCATCGACCATGTCGGCGAGTCTGGAACGCTTATCGGCGGCAACCCGCTCGTCAAGCTTGGCGACCCGCTGCTGGTTGCAAAGACCAAGTAGCCAGGCCCCGCGCCATACAGCCAAAAGGCACCTCGTCAAGCGCCCGCGACCATTTGGCCGCGGGCGCTTTTCGTTTGAAAAACCATCCCGCCAATGCCTTATCTGTATAGCCCAAATGAGCCGAGCTGCTAGAATATCGAACTGTATGGATAACTATCATTCAACCGTTATGGGAGGATACGTGAACCGCACCAAAATCGCGCAGCTCTATGCCGATGCCGAGTCGCTCGGCGGCCAGACCGTCACCGTCGCCGGCTGGGTCAAGTCCGTCCGCGACATGAAGAACTTTGGCTTTGTTACGCTCAACGACGGCAGCTGCTTCCGCGACCTGCAGGTCGTCATGAACCGCGAGGCACTCGACAACTACGACGAGATCGCCCATCAAAACGTCTCGGCCGCAGTCATTTGCACCGGCACCGTCAAGCTGACCCCCGATGCGCCCCAGCCTTTCGAGCTTTCTGCCACCTCCATCGAGGTCGAGGGCACGAGCGCCCCGGATTACCCGCTGCAGAAGAAGCGCGCAACCGTCGAGTTCCTGCGCACCCAGCAGCATCTGCGCCCGCGCACCAACCTGTTCCGCGCCGTGTTCCGCATCCGCTCTGTCGCGGCTGCCGCCATCCACCGCTTCTTCCAGGAGCAGGGCTTTGTCTACGTCAACACCCCCATCATCACCACGAGTGACTGCGAGGGCGCCGGCGAGATGTTCCGCGTGACCACGCTCGACCCCAAAAATCCGCCCCTCACCGAGTCCGGCGAGGTCGACTGGAGCCAGGACTTCTTTGGCAAGCATGCGAGCCTCACCGTGTCCGGCCAGCTCAATGCCGAGAACTTTGCCATGGCCTTTGGCGACGTATACACCTTTGGTCCCACCTTCCGTGCCGAGAACTCCAACACCACGCGCCACGCCGCCGAGTTTTGGATGATCGAGCCCGAGATGGCCTTTGCCGACCTTAACGACTACATGGATAACGCCGAGGCCATGCTCAAGTACGTCCTCAAGGACGTTATGGCGACCTGCCCCGACGAGCTCAATATGCTCAACAAGTTTGTGGACAAGGGTCTGCTCGAGCGCCTGGACCATGTCGCCAACTCCGACTTCGCCCGCGTCACCTATACCGAGGCCGTCGAAATCTTGGAGCAGGCCGTCGCCGCCGGTCACAAGTTTGACTATCCCGTGAGCTGGGGCATTGACCTGCAGACCGAGCACGAGCGCTTCCTGACCGAGGAGCACTTTAAGCGCCCGACCTTCGTGACCGACTACCCGGCCGAGATCAAGGCGTTCTACATGCGCATGAACGAAGACGGCAAGACCGTCGCCGCCGCCGACTGCCTGGTTCCCGGTATCGGCGAGATTATCGGCGGCTCCCAGCGCGAGGAGCGCCTGGATCTGCTCGAGGCCCGCATCAAGGACCTGGGCATGAATCCCGAGCAGTACAAGTACTACCTTGACCTGCGCCGCTACGGTTCCTGCAAGCACGCCGGCTACGGTCTGGGCTTCGAGCGCTTGGTCATGTATCTGACCGGCGTGGGCAACATCCGCGACGTCCTGCCGCACCCGCGCACCGTGGGCAACGCCGACTTCTAATCGTCGGACACTAGCTCGCGTCGCCACACGCCAACGCTCATCGCACAAGCGCCTCTCGACATCGGTCGAGAGGCGCTTTTTTCAACAGCATCCGTCAAGCTTTTGGCAAGTTTTTGGTCAGTTGAGCAGGGCTGTTGAAAACTCGACCCGCCGTTTGCCGACGACTACCGACCGCCCAGAGCGCCCTGCGCCCCTGGGAAAGCCCCGCGTCCTAGGCTCCATACCGTCGCCACCCAAAACGGAAAGGACGTGGGCACGATGACCGAAGCCGCTGTTGAAACCTACGACACCACGACGAGAGGCGCCGCCTCGATGGCAGCCTATCGCGCCGTTCGCATCCTGCAACTATTAAGCGAAAACACTGGCGAGGACAAGGCCATGCTTTCCGATGAGTTGATCCGGCGCCTCGCCCATCCCGACGACCCCGCCCGCATGCCCATCTCGGCGGCGCGGCGCAGCATCTACACCGCCATCTCCGCGCTTCGCCATGCCGGATACGAAATTGAGTACAAACGCGGCGTGGGCTACAAACTTCTTACCCGTCCGCTCGCCGACGAAGAGATCATCCGGCTCCACGGTATGGTCATGCGCAACCGCTCCACGCCTATCGCTATCCGCAAGAGCATGGCGCAGCACTTAGTTGCCATGGCGAGTGCCGACGTTCGCGGCTACCTCGATACACCCGAACCCGTTCCGAGCGCAGTCAGCAAGGCTACCAAGGCAACACGCACGCCCATCAAGCGCATCGACACGTGCGAGCTCGTCGAGCAGGCCATCGACCACGGAACCACGGTGAGTTTTGATATTTCGAGCGTCACGACGCGTGGCGAAACCGAAGCAGCACGGATGACACTCCGTCCCTTTGCCATCAGGCAGCGCGATGGCATCTCTTATTTGCTGGGAACGGTCTATGACGCCCGAGGCGCCGATGACACGCTGCGCACCGTCGAGATCGCCCGTATGAGAAACGTCAGCACGCGCCTGCTCGACGGCAAGAAGCTCTTCGCCGCCCTCGACGAGGAGGACGACGCCTCCTCCGCCGCATAAGACCCTCCGCCGCCTATTCGACTACCCGTACCGCCCATCCGATTCTGTATTAAAAAACCCGCCAGGCTGTTGTAAAAATGGACATCAGCGCTACTATAGTTCCACTTGCACTTTGTCCCAGTGCAGTGTTTCCAGCCATTTTTATACTGGGGGTAATGATATGAAGGACATCACCATCAGTCGCAGGAGCCTTCTGGTCTCCGCCGGCCTGCTCGCGCTCGCCCCGCTCGCCGGATGCGGCGGCAACTCTGGTTCCGGCTCTGCTGCCGCCGGTTCCGACTACACCATCGGCGTTCTGCAGCTCACCGAGCACTCCGCACTCGATGCCGCCAACGACGGCTTTGTCAAGGCCATCAAGGAGAGCGGCCTTAAGGTCAAGATCGACCAGAAGAACGCCCAGAACGACCAGTCCACGTGTAAGTCCATTGCTGACAAGTTTGTGGGCGACAACGTCAACCTGATTTATGCCATCGCCACGCCCGCCGCGCAGGCTGCCGCCGGCGCCACGGCCGATATCCCCATCGTGGGCTGCGCCATCACCGACTACGCCGCCTCCGGCCTGGTCCAGGACAACGACAAGCCCGGCACCAACGTCACGGGCGCTTCCGACCTCACCCCGGTCGCCGAGCAGCTCGAGATGATGCAGAAGGTCCTGCCCGACGTTAAAAAGGTCGGCCTGCTCTACTGCACCGCCGAGTCCAACTCCGACGTCCAGATCAAGGCCGCCAAGAAGGAGCTCGACAAGCTGGGCCTCGAGTACACTGACTTCACCGTCTCGAGCTCCAACGAGATTCAGTCCGTCGTCGAGTCTGCCGTGGGCAAGGTCGACGCGCTGTACTCCCCCACCGACAACACCATCGCCGCGGGTGCCTCGCAGGTCGGCCAGATCTGCAAGGAAAACAAGCTTCCCTTCGTGACTGGCGAGGAGGGTATGTGCATGGCCGGCGGCCTGTTCACCCTCTCCATCAACTATGAGGACCTGGGCTACGCCGCGGGCGAGATGGCCGTTAAGATCCTG
>UQYA01000087.1 GCA_900545165.1 uncultured Collinsella sp. | reverse complement strand
GGTCGGGACGGTATAGATGGTGCCGTCGGCCGCGATGGGGGAGGCGGCGATGGAGAGCGTGTAATCGCCGGGCAGCAGTTTGATGCCGCGGCCGTGCTCGTCAACATAGAGCGTTTCGCTCACAGAAGAGCCGTCGGAGTCCTGGCCACTCACCTGCACGGGGATCTTTGAGCCAGTGGAACAGTCGAGGCCCGTGGCATGCACGCCAATCTGCACTGACATCATCGTGTGGGCATTGGCGGCGACAGTGGCAGCCTGCTCTTGCTGATATCCGTTCCAGGCAGCATAGCCTGCGCCGCCGGCGACGAGCGCGACGGCCACAACGCCGGCAACCATCAGGTTGCGGCGCTTGGGCGACATCTTGCGATGACGAACCTCGGCCTCGCGTGCCGAAGGAACGGACGGTAGGGGAATATCGCCCATGGCGATGGTCTCGTCCACGGCAGGAGCGGAGCCCAGGCCGGGAAGCTCGCGGGTCAGCGAATCTTCGGCCGGCAAGCTGCCGAGCAAGATGGTTTCCTCGCTCGTGTCGGATTCGGGCTGGTCGTCGGCCTCGCATTCGGATTCCTCGTGCCCCGCCTCGTCTTCGGTGGGCGCGGCGCCATCGTCTTTTGCATCCTGATCATCGGGCTGCGCCTCGATTTCCGGCTCATCCCGCACATCAACGCTCGAATCGTCAAACGCAATCTCGGTCAGCGCGATCTGGTCTAGGCTCTCCAGGGCCTCGGCACACGCTTCTGCATCTTGGGCCGCATCCTCTTGGCCCATCGTCTCATCTTTCATATATCCCCCAAGCTCAATATCGGGACAACACTGTACCCAAAAATGGAGCCATATAAAGCGCGTGCGAAATATAAGATCCGATTTAACTCGAGCGCATCGTTCGGCCGCATCCTCGCGGCAGCAAAAGGCCCCCGGAAAGCGGACGAATCGCTTTCCGGGGGCATGCAATACGTTGCATTGCGCGGAGTCGGCCAGGCGGCTTCACGTTCAAGCGGCGTTTGCACCGGGTATGTTACTCGGCGTGTGCGTAATCCACCTTGGCGCGGCGAGCGGTAGCCTTCTCCCAATCGCTGGTGCCCTCAAAGACATCCTGCTTGTAGGGATTGCGGCCGAGCTTCTTGGCGCGGTAGGCGATGTAGATGATTGCGGCGACGTTGGCGACCAGTGCGGCGATCGAGACCGCGGTAGCGGCGTCGGGGTCGAGCGTGGAGTGGGTCACAAAGATGGACTCCTCCTGGAAGTACGGGAACACCTGGGCAAACATGCACCAAATGGCCAGCGTAAAGGCGCGGTTCTGGATCCAGCCGCCCTTGTTCCAGATAAAGGCGGCGACAGTGGGCGCCAGCAGCAGCGCAAAGCCGCAGAACCAGGAGTGGGTGGGCAGGCAGTTGTAGGTGTAGCAGAAGTTCCAGATATCGTAGGCGATGATGTAGACCCAGGTCATATCGGGCCACAGCATGTCGGTCTGATCCTCGGAGGCGTAGACGCTCCACCAACCGGTCATGCAGAAGATGTTGATAATACCGGCGATGCCGTTGAACACGTTGTTCCAGCCGGCCAGCTGCGTAGCACCTTCGGAGGTGACCCAGGTGGACTCGCCCAGGACAAAGAAGTGATAGGCGCTCTCGAAGTCGGATACGACGGCAATCATGATGTTGATGGCGACGATCACAAACGGCCATGCGCGGAACCAATGTGCCTTGCCGATCTTGCCCCACTGGTACTTAATGGCAATGAAGCCCCAGCAGCCGGCCAGCGCCGCGTATACCTTGGCGTAGTGGAACCAGCTGTTCTGGTACACATGGGTGGGGTTGGTGAGCGCCCACTCGGCACCCTGCGAGACGCCGATGGCGATGGCGACGCAGTAGATAGTCATGGCCAGCGGAGCCACGCCAAAGATGATTGCTGCGCCCAGCTTGGTGCGGCGGCCGACCTCGTTGAGCACGATCAGGCCGATAAAGACCATGGCCCAGCCGGCCCAGTGGATAAGGGTATCGCTACCCCAAACATCGAACAGCATGCTGCTCTCCTTTCACACGCCCGCGGCCCCTCTTCTGATCGCGGGCAGTTTGGCCAAATGTCGTCAGTTCTGGGGCTTGCGCTCCGGATACTTGGCGGTATAGCCCTCGATGTGGAGTGTCGAGGCGATAATCTCCTTGACCGTCTCGTCGGGCACATCGGGGTGCGTGCGGATATACATCAATAGCCCCATGATGAGGGTGTAGAACGTCTCGTAGACATGGTCGATGCGTAGCTCATGATGGGCGACAAAGTCCACCACGGTGGTGTCGCAGATATACTGCGCCACGCGCTGAACCACGTTGTGCAAAAAGCCGCCGTAGAGCGCGCCGCTGCTTGAGGTGAGCGTACTCGGCAGCTCGTGGCCGCTGACGACCAGGCGCTTAAAGAGCGGGGCGACGGTGTCGAGCGCGCCTTCGATATCGCCGACGGTGCGGCCGGCGTTCCACTGCTCGAGTTCGGAGATAAAGCCGTCGATCGCCTCGTCCATAACAGCGGTGACGGCGGCGTCCATATCGGCGAAGTAGTGGTAGAACAATGAACGCGTGCAGCCGGCTCGCTTGGTTACGGCCGATACCGATAGGTGGGACACGCCCAGCTCGGAGCTTACGGTACGTACGGCATCGAGGATCTCGCGACGGCGTTCGTCGCCCGTCAGGCGCTTTGCCGCGCTATCGGATGCGGGAACGGCATCGACCACAGAGGTATCTGCTGTGTTGTTGCCCATGTTTTTGCCGCCTTTCATCCTCTTTTGCCTGACCGTTCGCCTAACAGTCTTGAATATTGTTGACGGTTCGTCAATACTATTTTTGACACAATGTCAACAATGGCGGGTGAACGGCATGGGGGCATGACCGGCCTGCAAAAAAAGAGGGGCGCCGCGGTCCCGCCGGGCTGTGGCAAGAGAAGGGACAACCATGATTCTCAACGGACCGGGGATTAGCTACACCGAGCCCGACATCGGTTCGGAGTTCGTGCCGCCGCTGCCGGAGCATCCGCGTGAGGCCATCGTCAAGCTGTGCGAGCACTGCACCAACCGCCTGCTGCATCGCGACGAGCTGCTGGGCTACGAGTACTGGTCGTTTGCCGAGGCCGCGACCGACGAGCAGGCCGAAGTGCTCTGCAAGATGAAGATGCGCCGTCCCTACACGCTGCCCGAGATGGTCAAGCTCACCGGCATGCCTGAGGCCCAGATCGAGAAGATGCTCGACGACATGAGCTACACGGGTCTGCTCGAGTACAACTGGGAAAATCCCGAGCGCGCCAAGCAGTGGGTGCTGCCCATGCTGGTGCCGGGTTCCGCTGAGTTCCTCAACATGCGCGTGAGCCAGCTCGAGGAGCACCCGGTCTATGCCAAGTTCTTTGAGCAGGCGTCCAAGGGACCGCTGTCCAAGGCCACGCCGATGGTGCCGCCCGGAGGCGCCGGTATCGGCATGCATGTCATTCCGGTCGAGAAGGCTATCGATGCTTCGAGCACCTCGGTGCCGATCGAGCATATCGAGCATTGGCTCGACAAATACGATGGCAAATATGCCGCTAGCACCTGCAGCTGCCGCGCGAGCCGTCGCGTGATGGGTGAGGGCTGCGCCGACGACCCGGCCGATTGGTGTATCGCCGTGGGTGATATGGCCGACTACGTGGTCGAAACCGATCGTGGCCATTACGTGACCCGCGACGAGGTTTACGACATCCTGCGCCAGGCCGAGGACAACGGCTTTGTGCACCAGATCACCAATATCGACGGCGAGAACAAGATCTTCGCCATCTGCAACTGCAACGTCAACGTGTGCTACGCCCTGCGCACCTCGCAGCTGTTCAACACGCCCAACCTGTCGCGCTCGGCCTATGTCGCCAAGGTCGAGAAGGACAAGTGCGTAGCCTGCGGTCGCTGCGTTGAGGTGTGTCCGGCCGGCGCCGCCAAGCTGGGCCAGAAGCTCTGCAGCAAAAAGGCCGGCGGACAGGTGCCCGAGTATCCGCGCCAGGAGCTGCCCGATGCCACCAAGTGGGACCACACCAAGTGGTCGCCCAACTACCGCAACGACAACCGCATCGAGACGCATGAGCCCGGCACCGCTCCCTGCAAGACGGCCTGCCCCGCGCACGTTGCCGTTCAGGGCTATTTGAAGCTCGCGGCTCAGGGTCGCTATGACGAGGCCCTAGCACTCATTAAGCGCGAGAACCCACTGCCCGCTATCTGCGGCCGTGTGTGCAACCGCCGCTGTGAGGATGCCTGCACCCGCGGCCGTGTGGACGCCGCCGTGGCCATCGACGAAGTCAAGAAGTTTATCGCCCAGCGCGATCTGGATGCCGCGACCCGCTATGTCCCACCTGTGGTGACCCCGACGCGTGCCGGCGGCTTTGACCAGAAGATCGCCATCATCGGTGCCGGTCCGGCCGGTCTGTCCTGCGCCTTCTATCTGGCCGAGAAGGGTTACAAGCCCGTCGTGTTCGAGAAAAACGAGCGCCCGGGCGGCATGCTCACCTACGGTATTCCCAGCTTTAAGCTGCAGAAGGATGTTATCGAGGCCGAGGCCGAGGTCATTCGCCTGATGGGTGCCGAGTTCCGCTACGGCGTGGAAGTCGGTCGCGACGTGACGCTCGACGAGCTGCGCGCGCAGGGCTTTAAGGCCTTCTACGTTGCCATTGGCTGCCAGGGCGGCCGCCTTGCCGGTATTCCGGGTGAGGATGCCGAGGACGTGGCCCTGGCCGTCGACTTTTTGCGCGAGGTCAACAGTGGCAAGATCGACGCGCTGCCCGGCCGCACCATCGTGGTGGGCGGCGGCAACGTGGCCATCGATGTCGCACGCAACGCCTGCCGTCTGGGTTCCGAGCACGTTGAGATGTTCTGCCTGGAGAGCGAGGCTCAGATGCCCGCCAGCGAGGAGGAGCGTCGCGAGGCCGTTGAGGACGGCGCGCACATCAGTTGCGGTTGGGGCCCCAAGGAGGTCCATCTGGACGAGGCCGGCCGTGTGTGCGGCATCACCTTTAAGCGCTGCACGCGCGTCTACGATGACGAGGGCCGTTTTGCGCCCGAGTACGACGAGAACGACCTGCGCCGCGTCGATGCCGACCGTGTCGTCATGTCGATTGGCCAGTCCATTGTGTGGGGCGACCTGCTGGCTGGCTCCAAGGTGGAGCTCGGCCGCGGCCAGGGCGCCCTTGCCGATCCCCAGACTTACCAGACCGCTGAACCCGACATCTTTGTGGGCGGCGACGTCTATACCGGCCCCAGCTTTGCCATCGATGCCATCGCCGCCGGTCACGAGGCCGCCGTGTCCATCCATCGCTTTGTGCAGCCGGGATCCACGCTCACCATCGGCCGCAACCAGCGCCGCTATACCGCGCTCGACCGCGACGACGTTGTTCTCGAGGGCTACGACAACGCGAGCCGCGAGGTTGCGCATGTGGACCGCGAGCGCGAGAAGGCTGCGCCGTTTAGCGAGTATGTTGAGACCTTTACCGAGGAACAGGTGCGCGCCGAGACCGCCCGCTGCCTGGGCTGCGGCGCCTCGATTGTCGATCCCAACAAGTGCATCGGCTGCGGCCTGTGCACCACCAAGTGCGCGTTCGACGCCATCCATCTAGATCGCGACCGCCCCGAGTGCTCCACGATGGTCAAATACGAGCAAAAGCTCCCGAGCCTCGGCAAGTACGCGCTCAAGCGCGCCATCAAGATTAAGTTTGGTCGCAAGTAAGCAGCCATAACGGGAACGGCGGAAGAAAAAGTGCACGAGCTCGGAATCGTCTATCACATCATTCGCGATGTCGAGAACGTGGCGCGCGCCAATGGCGTGCGCCACGTTTCGAGCGTCACGCTGCTGCTGGGCGAGGTCTCGGGCGTCGTTCCCGACTTGCTACTCGACGCTTGGCGCTGGGCGGCAGATAAAAAGCCCATCACCGAGGGTGCAGAGCTTATCGTGGAGCCCGTTGAGGCCGTGACACATTGCGAGGCGTGTAGCTGCGACTACGCGACGGTCGAGCACGGCAAGACCTGTCCCCATTGCGGTAGCGGCGAGACATACCTGCTGCAGGGCCAGGAGGTCATGATCAAGCAGATCGAGACCCCCGACGAGGACCCGGCAGACGCTGTCCCCGACGGTCCTTCCGACGTCCCCGACGCCGTCGACGCCGCCAACCCCCTCCACATCGCCTAGGATTCCCTATAAGTTGCGGTGAAATAGTTCCTAAATTCAGCCTTCTGGCTCTTAAACAAGAACTATTCCACCGCAACTATTTTGAGTGGTTTCATAGATCATAAGTCACGAAAATAGTCAAGCCATGTCTGTTTAAACAAAATAGCGGCAGTACAAGCGCATTCGCGCTTGCCTAAAATCGATATTAATGAACAGCCTGCTTGTATCTGTAAAATGCATGGCTTGATGAGCGACGCCTTGTCGTGTAATGAGTCAAAAAGCAGTAACGTAATCAACTTGTAACAAACCTAGACGTTTAAACAAATAATCCAACCTTTTGCGGATTTAGCTATAATTCCACAAACCAAACAGCTATACTCCTTTCATGTCGTGTAGGAAATACGTAGACAAAAAGGAGGTTATGTGATGGTAAGTATTGTTCTTGCTAGCCACGGGGACTTGGCAGCTGGAATCAAGCAGACGGGCTCGATGGTCTTTGGCGATCAGCCGTCTGTTGCCGTGGTCTCGCTCGAGCCGAGCATGGGCCCCGACGACTTCCGTGCCAAGGTCGAGGAAGCAATCGCTTCCTTCGAAGACCAGGAGCAGGTGCTCTTCCTCGTTGATCTGTGGGGCGGCACGCCGTTCAACCAGATCAGCGGGCTCATCGAGGGCCACGATTCCTGGGCTATCGTCACCGGTGTCAACCTGCCTATGCTCATCGAGGCATATTCGCAGCGCTTTGACGCAAAGAACACTGCACATGCGATCGCAAAACATCTCGTGACTGAGGCTAAGGCTGGCGTGCGCGTCAAGCCCGAGTCTCTGGAGCCCGAGGAGAAGAAGCCGGCTGCGGCCGCCGCTGCTCCTGCAGGCGCCATCCCTCCGGGAACGGTCATCGGCGATGGGCACATCAAGATCGCCCACGTCCGTATCGACACCCGTCTGCTTCATGGTCAGGTGGCCACCACGTGGACCAAGCAGATCAACCCCAACCGCATCATCGTGGTTTCCGACGGCGTTGCTCACGACGAGCTCCGCAAGACCATGATCGAGCAGGCTGCCCCTCCGGGAGTCCATGCCAACGTCGTGCCCATCAAGAAGATGGCCGAGGTCGTCAAGGACACGCGCTTTGGTGACACCAAGGCC
>UQYA01000086.1 GCA_900545165.1 uncultured Collinsella sp. | reverse complement strand
AGGTTACACCGTCCGGCGGCGCCCCGCCGCGCTATCCTAGTGCAACCCTTACGAAAGGAACGCCATGCGTCTGCCCATGAATACCTCGCTTGCCATGCTCAAACCCTCCGGTATCCGCCGGATTAACGCGCTCGCCGCCCAGCATCCGGGGTGCATCGCGCTCGCGCTTGGCGAGCCCGATTTTCCCACGCCCGATGTGATTAGCGCCGAGGTGACCGCCGCACTGGACCGCGGTGACACGCACTATCCGCCCAACAACGGTCGCCCCGCCCTGCGTGATGCACTGTCCAAATATATGGATGACGCGGGCCTTACGTTTTCGGCCGACGAGGTCATCCTGACCGACGGCGCGACCGAGGCCCTGTCGGCAGCATTCATGGCTATGCTCAACCCCGGCGACGAGGTCGTCATCCCCACGCCGGCCTTTGGCCTGTACGAGAGCATCGTCGTGGCCAACCACGCCAAGGCGGTCTTTTTGGATACGGAGCCTACGCAATTCCAGATTGACGAGGAAGCGCTTCGCGCCTGTGTGACCCCGGCGACCAAGGCCATCGTTATCTGCTTGCCCAACAATCCTACAGGCTGCATTCTCAACGCGGCATCGCTCGACGCCGTGGCGCGCGTGGCAGAGCAGACGGGCATCTACGTGGTTTGCGACGACGTATATAGCCGCTTGGTCTACGTGGATGGCTACGAGCGATTCGCCCAGCGTCACCCGGAGCTGCGTGAGCAGACGGTCGTCATCGAGAGCTTCTCCAAGCCCTGGGCTATGACCGGCTGGCGCCTGGGCTGGCTCGCAGCGGCAACCCCCGTCATCGCCGAGATCGCAAAGGCCCACCAATACTTAGTATCGAGCGCCGTCTCCTTTGAGATGGACGCCGCGGCCCGAGCCCTGACCGTCGACCCAGCCCCCATGCTCAAAGTCTACCGAGCCCGTCGCGAACGCGTGCTCGCAGCCTTAGACGCCATGGGCCTCGACGTAGTGGAACCAGCCGGCGCCTTCTACGCCTTCCCCAGCATCAAACAATTCGGCCTAACAAGCGAAGACTTCTGCATCAAAGCCATCAAAGAAGCAAGCGTAGCCCTAGTCCCGGGCGACTGCTTCGGCACCGAAGGCCACATCCGCCTCAGCTACTGCGTCTCCGACCAAGAGTTGGACGAAGGCCTAAATCGCCTGTCCACCTTCATTTCAACCCTGTAGCCATCAGGGACGCAACACATCAGTCCACCGACCTAAGGCTTATGAGTGGGGCGCGTCGCTCAACGGGCGCGAAGATTCGCAGCAAAGTCACCGTAGCTCCGGCCCGAGGGGACGGGTCGAGATTTTCGTAGATTCCGCACGAGCCGAAGGCCACTTAATGTGGCCTTCGAGCGAGCCCAGGACTTGACCGAGCGAAAATCTCGACCCGTCCCCTCGGGCCGGAGCGTATGCAGGGTTTGTGTACGAATCCTCGCGCCCGTTGACCGACGCCGGGGTCCCCGCCATAATACTTTCGGTTCACGCACGAATCCGCTGCCAGAGACAGCCGGTGCAAACGGGCATCGCCCGCGAGCTTAATGGGATATCCCGCCAGCCGAGGTGGTCGAGTAGATATGTCTTCTCGCCCCCGTCGCTCATGCAGCGCGGGGGCTTTCTTTTTGGACATGCCCCCGTCACGTCCTTGTGGCGGACCGTGCCCGGAAAGAATTCGAGGAGGTGTAATTCATGCCCCAGCAGTACAAAATCGACAAGGTTGCAGAGATCGAGTCCCGTATCGCCGAGAACGCCGGTCTGTTCGTCGTCAACTACAACGGTCTGACGGTTAAGCAGGCTCAGGAGCTGCGTCATCAGCTTCGTGAGTGCGGCGCCGAGATGAAGGTCTACAAGAACAACCTGGTCAAGATCGCTCTCAAGAACCAGGAGCAGCCCGAGCTCGACGAGATTCTCGCCGGCCCCGTCGCTTATGTGTTCTACGAGTCCGAGCCGGTCGAGGCCGCTAAGGCCCTTAAGGACTTCTCCGCTCAGTCCAAGGGCGTCCTTGAGATCAAGGGCGGTATCTCCGACGGCAAGGCCGTTTCCGCTGATGATGTTAAGGCTATCGCCGAGCTGCCCACCAAGGATCAGCTTCTCGGCCAGATCGCCGGTCTCATCTCCGGTTTCGCTCGCGACATCGCTGTCTGCGTCAACGGCGTTTCCTCTGGTCTCGCTCGTTCGATCCAGCAGGTCTCCGAGCAGAAGGCAGCCTAGTTGCTGTTTTCACCCGCGGCGGCAACGCCGCACCCCTGGCGAATTCGCGCCGTGTTTTAACTGATCTCCGTGCACAGACACGGAAACCGAAAGGACTTAGAAATGGCTAAGCTTACCACCGATGAGATCATCGATGCTCTTAAGGAAATGACCCTTCTCGAGGCTTCCGAGCTCGTCAAGGCTATCGAGGACACCTTCGGCGTTTCCGCCGCTGCTCCTGCCGCCGTTGTCGCCGCTCCCGCTGCTGGCGCTGCTGAGGCCGAGGAGAAGACCGAGTTTGACGTCGTGCTCGAGGGCTTCGGCGACAACAAGATCCAGGTCATCAAGGCCGTCCGTGAGCTCACCAACCTTGGCCTGAAGGAGGCCAAGGAGGTCGTCGAGGGCGCTCCCAAGGCTGTTCTCGAGGGTGCCAAGAAGGAGGACGCCGAGGCTGCCAAGGAGAAGCTCGAGGCTGCTGGCGCTGCTGTCACCCTCAAGTAATCAGGCTCTCTCGCCAGATTTCTTTGCAGACGGGGTTCGCATTGCGAGCCCCGTCTTTTTTGTTTTGGCCCCTCTAGTTTGCTGGCTCAGTATGCAAATTGCTGTCGTTTGCGGCGCTTTGGGATCGCTACCGTTGGGCGATAAAATTGCACCATTCGCGCAATAATTTGCGTTGACCTGCTGAAGAATTGCGTTTGCCTTACAGCGACGTATGTCTCCGGCGGTAAGATACTTCGGTATCGCAATTTGGTCTGCGGCCGCCGTGCCGCACGCACAGGGCGCATTCTGCGCCTGCGAAAGGATCCTTGAATAACATGAAGGCAATCATCCCCGCCGCCGGTCTTGGCACGCGTTTTCTGCCTGGCACCAAGTGCACGCCCAAAGAGATGCTGCCGGTGCTCGACAAGCCGGTCATCCAGTATGTCGTTGAGGAGGCGCTCGACCCCGAGGAGGTCGACGACGCCATCATCGTTACCTCTCCCGGTAAGCCCGAGCTGCTGAGCTACTTCCAGCCCGATCGCTCGCTCGAGAACCTGCTGCGCGAGCGCGGTAAGGATGCTTACGCCGATGCTGTTGCCCACGCAGGCGGCATGCCGGTCGACTTCCGTTATCAGTACGAGCCCAAGGGCCTCGGTCATGCCATTCGCTCTGCTGCCGACGCCGTGGCGGGGGAGAACTTCCTGGTTCTTCTGGGCGACTACGTTGTGCCCAACCGTGACATCTGCGACAAGATGCTTGCTGTCTCCAAGGAGCACGGTGGCGCTTCGGTTATCGCCGTTGCCGCGTGCGCTCCCGAGGAAGTCAGCCGCTATGGCGTCATCGCCGGCGATCGCGTAGGCTCGCTCGAGGGCGCCGAGGACGTTGCCGATGCAGAGCCGGGCGCTGTCTGGCGCATTGGCGGTCTGGTCGAGAAGCCCGCTCCCGAGGCGGCTCCGTCCAACCTGTACATTGTCGGCCGTTATCTGCTGAGCCCGCTGGTCATGGACCTGCTCGCTGATCAGCAGGCCGGCAAGGGCGGCGAGATTCAGCTCACCGACGCCATGGCCCGCTCGCTCGATCGCGAGGCTATGTACGCTGTCGTTATCGACCCGCTGTCGGGCTACGACACCGGCACCCCGTCTGGCTGGATGGCAACCAACGCCCTCATGGCCGCAAGCGATCCTCGCTTTGCCGATGCCTTCTGGGACGCCATCGACGAGCGCGGCGGATTGATGCGCAAGTAAGCCTTCGGGCATCGACATTTACGGGCGCGGACCTCGGTTCGCGCCCGTTTTTTATAAGAGCTGCGATTGCCGGCTCTCTGTTCACAGAAAATATATGAACAGATGTTCGATACACATACATCTACCTGCGCATTTTCTGTCGAAAAACTTTGCTACTCCAAAAACTCAATCGCGTCAAGGCTTTTCTTGCCCAACGGTCGGTACCTGATAAACTATTAGGTTGCGATAACTGGCGAAGCCATGCCTCGCCAACCCACCGAGCATTTCCGTGAAGGAGGAAAAACCTGGTGACCTACGCATACACTGCCACTGAGCGCAAGCGCGTCAGCTTCGGGAAAATCCCGGAGGCCATGGAGCTCCCCAACCTTATCTCTGTTCAAAGGGAATCCTTTGAGCGTTTTAAGGACGAGGGCCTTCGTGAGGCGTTCAAGGAATCCAGCCCCATCCAGAGCCAGAACCATGTTCTCGAGGTTACCTTCGGCGAGCATCAGTTCGGCGACCCCGCGCACACCGTCGAGGAGTGCCGCGAGAAGGACATGACCTATCAGGCTCCGCTCCTGACCGACGTCCGTCTCACCAACAAGGAGACCGGCGAGATCAAGGAGCAGCTCGTCTTCATGGGCGACTTCCCCATGATGACCGATCAGGGCACCTTCATCATCAACGGTACCGAGCGTATCGTCGTCTCGCAGCTCGTCCGCTCCCCGGGCGTGTACTACAGCTCCGAGATGGATTCGGGCAAGCAGATCTACAAGGCCCAGATCATCCCGTCCCGCGGTGCCTGGCTTGAGTTTGAGGTCGACAAGCGCGACCAGCTTATGGTCTCCATCGACCGTAAGCGCAAGCAGAGCGCCACGATGTTCCTGCGCGCCCTTGGCATTGCCGTCACCAACGACGACATCATCGAGCTGCTCGGCAACTCCGATGTGATCAAGCGCACCCTGGAGCGTGACACCGCCCTCACTCGCGAGGACGCCCTCATCGAGATCTACCGTCGTCTGCGCCCGGGCGAGCCTCCCACCGTGGACGCTTCCCGCAGCCTGCTCGAGGGTCTGCTCTTTAACCCGCAGCGCTACGACTTGGCCCGCGTCGGTCGTTACAAGGTCAACAAGAAGCTCAACCTCACCACCGAGGAAGAGGTCACGGTGCTCACCGACGAGGATATCGTTGCGACGCTGCGCTACCTGCTGTCCCTCGCTGCCGGCGAGCAGGGCTTCAAGGTCGACGACATCGACCACTTCGGCAACCGCCGCATCCGCACCGTCGGCGAGCTCGTCGCCAACCAGTTCCGTATCGGCATGAGCCGTATGGAGCGCGTCGTCCGTGAGCGCATGAGCTCCCAGGACATCGACGAGATCACCCCGCAGTCGCTCATCAACATTCGCCCGATCGTGGCCTCCATCAAGGAGTTCTTCGGTTCCTCGCAGCTCTCGCAGTTCATGGACCAGGCGAACCCCCTGACCGGTCTGACCCACAAGCGCCGTCTGTCCGCACTCGGCCCTGGTGGTCTTGCCGGCCACAAGTCCGGCTCCAGCCGCCGCACCAACGTGCCGACGGCCGTCCGCGACGTTCACAACTCGCACTACAGCCGCATGTGCCCGATCGAGACCCCCGAAGGCCCCAACATCGGCCTGATCGGCTCGCTCGCCCTCTACGCCCGCGTCAACGAGTACGGCTTCATCGAGGCTCCGTTCCGCCGCGTCGAGAACGGCGTTGCCACCGACCAGATCGACTGGATGACCGCTGACGAGGAAGAGAAGCACGTCATCGCGCCGGCCAACACGCCGCTCGATCCCAAGACCAACGAGTTCATCACGACCGATGCCGAGGGCAAGCTTGTCCGTCCGCACACCGTGATCGCCCGTACCCGCGACTTCGACGGCTCCTTCGGCGCTCCCGCCGACGTGCCTGTCGAGGACGTCGACTACATGGACGTCTCGCCGCGTCAGATGCTCTCCGTCGCAGCCACGCTGATCCCGTTCCTCGAGCACGACGACGCCAAGCGTACGCTGATGGGCGCTAACATGCAGCGTCAGGCCGTGCCGCTGGTTCACCCCGCCGCTCCCTATGTCGGTACCGGCATGGAGCGTCGCGCCGCTCTGGACTCCGGCGAGGTCACCCTGGCCAAGAACGCCGGCGAGGTCATCTTTGCCGACGCCGCCAAGATCATCGTCAAGCATGCCGGCGGCATGGACGAGTATCACCTGGCCAAGTACCAGCGCTCCAACCAGTCCACCTGCATCAACCACCGTCCGCTCGTGCGCGTCGGTGACACCGTTGAGCAGGGCGAGCCCCTGGCTGACGGTCCCTCGACCGATCATGGCGAGCTCGCGCTGGGTCAGAACCTCACCGTGGCATACATGCCGTGGGAAGGCTTTAACTACGAGGACGGCATCGTCGTGTCCGAGCGCCTGGTGGCCGAGGACCTGCTGACGACCATCAACATCACCCGTCACGAGATCGACGCCCGCGACACCAAGCTCGGCCCCGAGGAGATCACCCGCGAGATCCCGAACCTTTCCGAGGATATGCTTGCCAACCTCGACGAGGACGGCATCATCCGCATCGGCGCCGAGGTCGGCCCTGGCGACATCCTGGTCGGTAAGGTCACGCCTAAGGGCGAGAGCGCTCTGACCGCCGAGGAGCGCCTGCTGCGCGCCATCTTCGGTGCCAAGGCCCACGATGTCCGCGACACCTCCCTTAAGATGCCTCACGGCGCTTACGGCCGCGTCATCGACGTCGTCCGCTTTAGCCGCGAGAACGGCGACGATCTGGCCCCCGGCGTCAACGAGCAGGTGCGCGTCTACGTCGCCCAGCGTCGTAAGATCCAGCAGGGCGATAAGATCGCCGGCCGCCACGGCAACAAGGGTGTTATCTGTAACGTTCTGCCGGTCGAGGACATGCCCTACATGGCTGACGGTACCCCGATCGACGTTATCCTCAACCCGCTGGGCGTTCCTTCGCGTATGAACGTCGGCCAGCTGCTCGAGTGCCACCTTGGCTGGGCTGCTGCCTGCGGTTGGGATACCGAGCAGGCCGACTCCGACAAGTACGTCCCCGGTCCGTTCTTCACCGCCACGCCTGTCTTCGACGGCGCCAAGGAGGACGAGATCGCCGAGGTCATTCGTCGTGCCAACAAGAACATGCTCAACAAGGCCACCGCTGCCTTTGGCGATCACATGCGCCCCGAGTTCGTCACCCAGCTTGACGAGCGCGGCAAGACCCGTCTGTTCGACGGCCGCACCGGCGAGGAGTTCCGCGAGCCCATTACCGTGGGTACGTCCTACATCCTCAAGCTCGGCCACATGGTCGACGACAAGATCCACGCCCGTTCGACCGGCCCTTACAGCCTGGTTACCCAGCAGCCTCTGGGCGGCAAGGCCCAGTTCGGCGGCCAGCGCTTCGGCGAGATGGA
>UQYA01000085.1 GCA_900545165.1 uncultured Collinsella sp. | reverse complement strand
GATGCGTACACGATTGAGGACGGCCGCGTGACCACCTCCTTCGAGGCCACCAAAGACCAGCTCAAGGCGGCCGAGGATGCAGCCGGCGACGTCGGCGGCGTCACGCTCTACAAGAATTTCTCCATCGATGCCATCATCAAAAAGACCGCCGGCGACGACGGCACCAAGCGCACACTGCGCACCGCACCAAGGTCGATATCGCGTCCTACTGTGAGGGCAGGGAACCCAGGGCGGACGACGAGGTGGCCATCGATCGCATCTTTGCCACCAACAACGGCCTCGCCGTGGGCGATAAAGTCGAGCTCGAGGGTCGCACCTACATCATCTGCGGCATCATGACCCAGCCCGATAGCCAGGCGCTGTTCCTCAACAATTCGGACTTTACGGTGAACACCATCACGTACGGCGTGGCCGAGGTCACCGATGCCGGCTTTGCCGCGCTCGAGGATGTCGGCGGCGCGCCCGCCTACACCTACTCCTTTACCTTTACCGATCGCGACCTCCCCACCGCGGATCGCATCGATGCGGAGCAGGATATGGTCGAGGCGCTGACCGATGCCGATGCGCGCGTGGATGACCTCATCGACGCCGATTCCAATCAGGGCATTGGCTATGCGCGCGACGACGTGGACGGCGACTCTACGATGTGGATGACGCTGCTCGACATTATCATCGTGATCATGGCGTTTGTCTTTGTGGTCCTTACCGACGCCACCATCGAGGAGGAGAGCGCCATCATCGGCACGCTGCTCGCCAGCGGCTATCGTCGTCGCGAGATTGTGCTGCACTACCTGGCGCTTCCCGCCATCGTAGGCGTGGTCGCGGCGCTGCTGGGCACCGCGCTCGGCATTGCGTTCTTTACCGAGCCTATGCGTAGCCTGTATTACGGCTCGTACAGCCTGCCGCCCTTCCAGGTGTACTGGAGCTGGGAGATCTTTGTGAAGTGCGCCGTGGTTCCCGCTGCCGCGCTCATCCTCATTACACTGGTGGGCCTGCTTCGCAAGATGGGCAAGACGCCGTTGCAGTTCCTTCGCCACGAGGCGAGCGGCAAGTCGGGTACCAAGCGCGGTCTGCAGCTGTCGGAACGCATGGGTTTTGTTTCCCGCTTCCGCTTGCGTATCTTCCTGCGCAACCTGGGCAACTTCGCCACGCTCTTCGTGGGCATTGCATTTGCGTCGCTGCTGCTGCTCTTTGGCCTGGCGATTCTGCCCACGATGACGCACTACGCGGACAACCTCGAGACGAGCCTGGTCGCCGAGCGCCAGTACACGCTCAAGGCTCCGCTGGAGCTCGAGGGCACCGCCGAGGAGCGCGAGCAATGGTCAGCACTCGAGCGCTTGCAGTCGGTTGACGGCGCGCTGCTTTCCGCCGCCCAGGATGCCGATGACGAGCTCGATGACGCGGCCGATGCGGCGCAGGCGGCAGCCGATGCCGCGACCGCATCTCCGTCTGCCGAGAGCCTGACCGCAGCGCAGGATGCGCTTGCCAAGGTCCAGGACAAGAAGGATGCGCTTTATGCGCGCCTCGATGACCTTGCCGATGCCCTCGGCTGTGACCGCGACGAGGCTATCGACCTGATCGACAAGGCCTCTAAGATCGACACTGACAACGACGACATTCACCCGGTTAACACGACCGATAACGGTGCAGACAAGATTGCGCAGACCGAGAAATATGCCGTTTACCAGCTGCAATACGGCCGCGGCGATGGTAATGGCGAAGAGACGATTTCCGTCTACGGCATCTCGCCCGATTCGCGCTATTGGAAAGACCTCAACGTTGGCGATGGGCGCGTCGTCTTTGGCGGCGGCCTGCTCGACAAGTTTGGCTGGAGCGAGGGCCAGAAGGTCACGCTCATCGACAAGTACGAGGGGGAGCATTATTCCCTTGAGTACGCGGGCAAGGACTGTGCCTGGGGCTCCAAGTCGGACATGAATATCTATATGAGTATCGACGACTTTAACGAGCTGTTCGGCAACGACGCCGCCTACTTTAACGGCTATGTGAGCGACGAGAAGCTCGACCTCGATGCTCGTTACTTTGCCGGCGACACCACGCCCGACGACATGCGGGCCGTGGGCGACCAGTTCATCGGCATGATGAGCAAAATGATCGGAATGATGATCGGGCTCGCGGTGTTTATCTTCCTGCTGTTTATGTACCTGCTGACCAAGGCGGTGATCGACCACAGCGCTCGTTCGATCAGCTACATGAAAGTCTTTGGCTATCGCGATAGCGAGATCTCGCATCTGTACATCCGCTCGATCACGCTGTGCGTGGCGGCGTCGCTCGTGCTGAGCCTGCCGGTCATTATTGGCTCGCTCACGGCCATCTTCCGCTCGATGCTGCTCGCCTACAACGGCAATATCGAGATCTACGTGCCCGCTTGGTCTATGGCTGCATGCGTCGGCATTGGCTTTGCGACCTACCTGGTCGTGGCGCTGCTACACACGCGCTCCATCAAGCGCGTGAGCCTCTCCGAGGCGCTGAAGGTCCAGGAATAGGAGGGCTCATGGCAAGATCGGCAGAGGAGCTCAAGCAGCTCTCCATCAAGGAGTTCACCGAGGCGGCAAAGGTCTACGAATCCGGCCATGCCGGCATTTACGAGATGTGCAAGGACGACTATCCGCAAATGCTCGAGGAGCTTGAGCTCGAACCGTTCGAGGACGCGCTCGACGTGGGCTGTGGAACCGGAGCCGTCCTAGAACTGCTCCACGCCCGGTACCCCAGCAAGCACTTGACTGGACTCGACCTCACACCCGGGATGATCGACGTCGCCCGGGCAAAGCAGCTCGATAACGTCAGCTTTGTCGTCGGAGACGCGGAGGCACTGCCCTTCGAGCCCCGGAGCTTCGACGCCGTGCTCTGCTCCAACAGCTTCCACCACTACCCGCATCCGGAGAGGTTTTTCGCCGAGGTGGCACGCGTCCTTCGGCCCGGCGGGCGACTGGTCCTTCGCGACTACACCTCGAACGATGTCGCGGTCTGGCTCATGAACAACATCGAGCTACCGCTGGCACGCCTCTTGGGCCATGGCGACGTGCGCATCCTCAAGCTGTCCGAGCTACGCGCGCTCGTCGAGGAATCCGGGCTCACTCCGCTCAAGCTCGAGGCACAGAAGGGATTCCGCGCGCATCTGGTCGCGCAAAAGGGCTAGCGGTCCGCGCCAGGACGCTCCGTCACGCCAGGGCACGCCGTCAACGCCGCCACACCAGGGCACGCCATCAAACCAGATTGTGGCCACGCTAGAACGCGCCGCCAAACCAAGGCGCGCCGCCACAAACGTGACGGCGCGCCCCTAGCTGCCAGGTGGCGAGGCACTCATTTAAGTCCGTCCCCAATGAGTGGTTTTAAGTCCGTCCCCAATGAGTGGTTTCAGTCATTTAAGTCTGTCCCCAATGACTGGGTGCCGTACTTGACTTTAACTCTGCTTTAACTGGTACCATCCTCTTATGTCTGTAACGCCATATAGACCGAGGGGATATATCTATGACCGCAACTACACCCGCAGCACCCGCTAAGGTGTACTTCACCAACTTGCGCACGCATGCTCGCGAGAGCCAGCTCGACAAGCTCAAGCGCCTCATCCGTCACGCCGGTATTGAGCAGATCGACTTTGAGAACAAGTTCGTCGCCATCAAGATTCACTTTGGCGAGTTGGGCAACCTGAGCTTTTTGCGCCCCAACTACGCCCACGCCGTCGCGGACGTCGTGAAGGAATTGGGTGGCAAGCCCTTTCTCACCGACTGCAACACGCTCTATGTCGGTAGCCGCAAAAACGCGCTCGAGCACATCGATACCGCCTACCAGAACGGCTTTACCCCGTATGCCACGGGTTGCCAGATCATCATCGCCGACGGCCTCAAGGGCACCGACGAGGCGCTCGTCCCGGTCGAGGGCGGAGAGTACGTGCACGAGGCTAAGATCGGTCAGGCGCTCATGGATGCCGATATCGTGATTAGCCTCACCCACTTTAAGGGCCATGAGCAGGCCGGCTTTGGCGGCGCCATGAAGAACCTGGGTATGGGAGGCGGCAGCCGTGCCGGCAAGATGGAGCAGCATGCCGCCGGTAAGCCGAACGTCGCGACCGAGCACTGCGTTGGCTGCCGTGCCTGCGAAAAGATCTGCGCGCACGACGCCGTCTCGTTCAACGACACCCGCGAGCGCGAGCTTGCCAGCGGCGCTACTCGCACGGTGCACGTGGCCACCATCGACCACGATCGCTGCGTGGGCTGCGGCCGCTGCATCGGCGTGTGCAACCAGGACGCCATCAAGCCCGGCTATGAGGCCGCGGCCGACGTGCTCAACTGCAAGATTGCCGAGTACACCAAGGCCGTCGTCGACGGCCGCCCGAGCTTCCATATCTCGCTTGCCATGGATATCAGCCCCAACTGCGATTGCCATCCCGAAAACGATACGCCTATCGTCAACGACATCGGCATGTTCGCGAGCTTCGACCCGGTCGCTATCGATCAGGCCTGCGCCGATGCCGTCATGGCATCCGAGCCGCTGCCCAACACCGAGCTCACCGACAGCGCCGCCAAGATGGAGCATAACCACGAGCATCTGGAGGGCGAGCAGGCGCGCGACCCCTTCTGCATCACGCATCCCGATACCGATTGGCGCGCGTGCATCGCGCATGCCGAGAAGATCGGCCTTGGCACGAGCGAGTACGAGCTCATCGAGGTCAAGTAGCGCCTAGCTATTGGACAAAACAAGCGCCTTTGTAGCGCTAGTTGAGCAAAAACCGCCCGTGAGCACAGCGCCCACGGGCGGTTTTTCAGAAGTGCGGTGAAAAATCGAATACCGCCGACCACAAACCGTTTTTTGGCAACAAAACCCCAGACGTTGCTTTTTGCCTAAAAATTCTTGTCGAGGAAGTCGTCGACCGTGTTCCAGTAGAGCTCGGGGTCAACTTGCGCACTCTTGGCGTGGGTGGCGCCATGGATAGTGAGCTTTTGCTTGACCTTGCTGGCGCACGCGTCGTAGTTTTGGTCGAGCATGCTGTACGGTACAAAGGTGTCCTGGTCGCCGTGGATAAACAGCATGGGAACCGTCGCGTGTTTGAGTTGCTCCACACTGCTCGCCTTATGAAAGTCGTAGCCCGCGCGCACGTTGCACACCAAGTTTGCTACATCGAGCAAGGGAAAGCTGGGCAGGCCGAACACGTCCTTGAGCTGCAGGGAAAACTCGTCCCAAACACTCGTATAACCACAGTCCTCGATAATGCATTTCACGTTTGCAGGCAGAGATTCCCCCGCGACGTTCATAGCGGTTGCTGCACCCATCGATTCGCCAAAGACAAGAATGCGCGCCTGGGGGTCAGCCTGAACGATTTGCTCGATCCATGCGACGATATCGAGGCGCTCGGGCCAGCCCATGCCGATATAGTCGCCGCCGGAGCGCTCGTGGGCGCGGGCGGCAGGCGCGAGCACGTTCATGCCACGGTCGTGGAAGCGCTTGGCGTATCGAGCCATGCCGATGGGCTCGTTGGTATATCCATGCAGGCAGACGGCGTAATCGTGGGTGTTCTCCGAGGCAGTAAAATACCAGGCGGCGAGCTCGGTTCCGTCATCTGCGGTGAGGCCGCTGCTCTCGCGGTTCTCTTTAAACCATGCCCGCGCCTCGGCATCCTCGGCATCCGGCTGCTCACTTTCTTTGTCGTTCTTGCTATCCTGCATCATCTTCATGGTGTATGGCGCGCGGGGATTCAGCGCGAAGTCAAACAGAAAGTTGCCGGCAAATCCGAGCAGCGCAACGACAGCCACCAGTGCAACGATGCCGGCTATCTTGAGCTTTCGATGGGAACGTGCGTTTTGAGACATTTGCGGTTCTCCTTAAAGATGTTGATACATCAACATTTAAAACAAGCGCATTATGGACGTTCGCCGTTGATGCGTCAACAGGCAAAGAATGGGTAAACAAAGGGTCGCGTATAGTGCAAATTTCGCACGTACCCAGACGCTTTGATATAGTGTTGAGAACTCTTTACGTTGGAGGATGTAACCGGCATGTCCGATTCGAGCGACAGTTCTAAGCCGCGACCCAAGACCGCGGCCGTTCCACACTACACGGTGGGCGAGGAGATCATGAACTCCGTCACCCATGGTGTCGGCTGCCTGCTGGGTATCGCGGGCCTGGTGCTCCTGATCGTATTCGCTGCCCTGCGCGGCGGGGGCCCGGCACACATGGCCGCGGCGATTGTCTATGGTGTCAGCATTATTCTCGAATACCTAGCCTCTACGCTCTACCACGCGATTCAGCCCGCGCGCGCCAAGCGCGTCTTTCGCATCATCGACCACAGCTGCATCTACTTGCTCATAGCCGGCAGCTATACCCCGTTTTGTCTCATCACGCTCGCAAACGACGGCGGCCCTGCGCTGTTCTTTGCCGTATGGGCCATCGCCATTGTCGGCATCGCCCTCGAGTGCTTTATGCGTGAGCGTCAACCGCACTGGGTAAGCGGCTTGGTCTACCTGCTGATGGGCTGGCTCGTTGTCTTTAAGCTGCCCGAGCTCGTGTCGCTGCTCAACCCCGTGGCACTTGCCTTGCTCGCCGTCGGCGGCGTGTGCTACACCGCGGGCGTGCCGTTCTATATCGCCAAAAACGTGCGCTATCTGCACAGCGTGTTTCACCTGTGGGTGCTCGCCGGCAGCATCTTCCAGTTCATGGCGGTGATCCTCTTCGTAATCTAGCGACCACGCCAGCGCCCGTGCCCCCGCTCGGTCGCCAGTGCAATTGCCGTATCCGCCACCAACGTTTTAATCGACGTCCCGAATCTTGGAGGTTCGAGAAACTCCCGATGGACATAACCATCTCCCTTATCACCACCCTCGTTTTGACCCTCATCAACGGCTACTTCTCCATGTCCGAGATGGCGCTCACCACGGCAAAGCGCGCTGTGCTGGAGCACGAGGCCGAGGAAGGCGACAAACGCGCCGAGCGCGCCATTAAGCTGGCCGCCGATTCCGACCAGCTGCTCGCCACCATCCAGGTCGCCATCACGCTCGTGGGCTTTGCCTCGTCCGCCGTCGCCTCGACGAGCCTGTCCGACCCGCTTGCCACGTGGCTCATGAGCTTTGGTATCGCGCCGCTTTCCGCCATTGCGCGCGGCCTGGCGCCGGTCATCATCACCGTCGCCGTCGCCTTTGTGTCCATCGTGATTGGCGAGCTCGTGCCCAAGCGCATCGGCCTCGCTAATGCCGAAGGCGTATCCAAGCAGGTCGTGGGACCGCTCTCCGTGTTCCAAAAGATCGCCCGCCCGCTCGTGTGGCTGACCGGCGCTTGCTCCGATGGTCTGGCTCGCATCCTGCGCATCAAGAGCGCCGACGATCGCCAGAACGTCTCGGAGGAAGAGATCAAGTACATGGTCTCGGAGCAGGACGACCTGCTCGACGAGGAAAAGCGCATGATCCACGAGATCTTCGACCTGGGCGACACC
>UQYA01000084.1 GCA_900545165.1 uncultured Collinsella sp. | reverse complement strand
GTCTATCCGTACGTGGTGCCCCAGACTATCAACGGGCGCACCCAGAATCCCGTGTCGACCTACCCCATGGACACGGCCATTGAGCTTGTCGAGCTGACGACCGGCAACCGCTATACGTATAGCCAGATCAAGAACGACCTGATTGGCAAAGACGGCAACGCAGACGCCGCCACCAAACTCGAGACCGACTACCTCGCGCAGATCCTGCTGCCGAGTATCAAAGCCCAGGACTAGCCGGCCCGAAGACAGCCGCCCAACGCAGTTGCGGTGAAATAGGGATTGTTTTTGCCGGTCAAACCGCAAAACAGTCCCTATTTCACCGCAACTTTTTGGTGGCCTTTTTGGTGGCACTCAGCGCCAGGGGTCGGCTTCGAACATTGGCTCGCGCTCGGGGCGGCAATCGCTGTAGGGATCGTAGCCGTCGTCGTCCTCGTTCTCGGCACGGATGTAGGGGTCGCGCGGCTTGGGTGCCGGCTTAGGCACAGGCTTGGGTGCGGCGGGTGCGGCATCGGTCGCCGGCGCACTTGTCTTGATCTCGTCTTTCATCTGCATAGCTCCTTGCATCGCATCCGTTCAACATTATCGATTGTCGCACGAAAAAGGGCGGCGGACCCAATCGGATCCGCCGCCCTTGGCGTTCGGCTCAAAAGGCAGATTTTAAGGCATGGCCCAAAACCTACTCGGCGTCGGGGACCTCGTAGGTGGCCGCCGGCGTGTTGTCGCACACGACGGTAAAGCCGCCGTCCTTGTCGACATCGACCGTCACCTGATCGCCCTCACGCACCGTGCCATCGATGATAGCGGCGGCGATGGCATCCACGACCTCGCGCTGAACCAGACGCTTGAGCGGACGGGCGCCAAAGACCGGGTCCAAGCCGCCCACGGCGAGCATCTGCTTGGCCGCCGGGGTGATGGCAAGCGTCATGCGCTCCTTGGCCAGACGCGCGCGGACGTCGGCGAGCTGGATGTCGACGATCTTCTCGATCTGCGCCATGCCGAGCGGATGGAACACCACGATATCGTCGATACGGTTGAGAAACTCGGGGCGGAAGGTCTGAGCCATGGCCGCGTCGACCTGATGGCGCATCTCCTCCTCGTCCTTGCCGGAAAGCTCAGCGATAGCCTTGGAGCCCACGTTAGACGTCATGATGATGATCGTGTTCTTGAAGGACACCTGGCGACCCTGGCCATCGGTCAGGCGGCCGTCGTCGAGCACCTGCAGCAGCACGTTAAAGACATCCGGATGAGCCTTCTCCATCTCGTCGAGCAAGATCACGGAGTACGGACGACGGCGCACGGCCTCGGTGAGCTGGCCGCCCTCGTCGTAGCCCACGTATCCCGGGGGCGCACCGATCAGACGCTGGACGCTGAACTTCTCCATGTACTCGGACATGTCGATACGCACGAGCGCACGCTCGTCATCGAACAGGCACTCGGCAAGCGCCTTGGCGAGCTCGGTCTTGCCCACGCCGGTGGGGCCCAGGAAGAAGAAGCTGCCGATGGGCTTGTCCGGATCGGAGAGGCCCGCACGGCTGCGGCGCACGGCCGCGGCGACAGCGGAGACCGCCTCGTCCTGGCCGATGACGCGCTTATGCAGCTCGCCCTCCAAGCCCTTCAGCTTGTCGAGCTCGCCCTGCATCATCTTGGACACGGGCACGCCGGTCCAGGCGCTCACGACCTCGGCGATCTCATCGGAGGTCACCTGTTCGTTGAGGCCCTCGCCGTCCTGCTGCTTTTGCGCCTCGAGCGCGGCCTCGGAATCCTGAATCTGCTGCTGCAGGCCCGGAATCACGGAGTAGCGCAGCTCGGACGCACGACCCAAATCGCCGTTGCGCGTCGCACGCCCCTCCTCGCTCTTGGCCTCGTCAAGCTGGCTCTTAAGCTCCTGCACGTGGTCAATGGCGTTCTTCTGGTTGAGCCAGCCGGCCTTTTGCACGTTGAGTTTTTCCTGGACCTCGGCAATCTCCTGGCGCAGGGCCTCCAGACGCTCCTTGGAGGCGTCATCGGTCTCTTTCATGAGCGCCTGTTCCTCGATCTGCAGCTGAGTGAGCTGACGCGTGGTGGCGTCGATCTCGACCGGCATGCTGTCGAGTTCCATGCGCAGGCGGCTTGCCGCCTCATCGACCAAATCGATGGCCTTGTCGGGCAGGAAGCGGTCGGCGATGTAGCGATCGGAGAGGTCGGCAGCTGCCACGAGCGCGCTATCGGTGATATGCACACCGTGGAAGATCTCGTACTTCTCCTTCAGACCACGCAGGATCGAAATGGTGTCCTCGACGGTAGGCTCGCTCACCATAACGGTCTGGAAACGACGGGCGAGCGCCGCGTCCTTCTCGATGTACTTGCGGTATTCGTCGAGCGTGGTCGCGCCGATCGCGTGCAGGTCGCCACGGGCGAGCGCCGGCTTGAGAATGTTGCCGGCGTCCATGGAGCCCTCGGTGGCACCCGCGCCCACGATGGTGTGGAGCTCATCGATGAACAGGATGACCTTGCCCTCGGACTTTTGCACTTCCTTGAGTACAGCCTTCAAGCGGTCCTCGAACTCGCCGCGGTACTTGGCGCCGGCGACCAGCGCGCTCATGTCGAGCTCGATGAGGTCGCGGTCGCGCAGGGTGCTCGGCACGTCGCCAGCCACGATACGCTGGGCGATGCCCTCGACGATAGCTGTCTTGCCTACGCCCGGCTCGCCGATGAGCACAGGGTTGTTCTTGGTGCGGCGGGACAGGACTTGGATGGTACGGCGAATCTCGTCGGTACGGCCGATGACCGGGTCGAGCTTGCCGGCGCGGGCGAGGTCGCAGATGTTGCGACCGTACTGCTCCAGCGCCTCAAACTGGGTCTTGTCCTCGGCAGACGTCACGCGGTCATCGCCACGCAGCTCCTCGTAGACTTGCTCGATGCGCTCCTTGGTCACGCCGGCGTCGCGCAGCACGCGGCCCGCCTCGCCCTTGTCCTCGGCAAGTGCCATCAGCAGATGCTCGGTCACCACAAAGCTGTCGCCCATCTTGGTGGCCTTCTTCTCGGCCTTCTCGATGACGCGGACGAGCTCGTTGGACAGGCCCATCTGCTGGCCCTCGCCCGAAACCTTGGGCGCGTGGTCGATGGCATCCTGTGTGGAGCGTGCGAGCTGAGCCGGGTCGGCACCGATGCGCTCGATGATCACGGAGATATTGCGCTCGCCGGCACCGAGCAGGGCAGACAGCAGATGAATCGGCTCCACCGCGCCGGCCTGCGCATCGGCAGCCGTGCTCATGGCGGTCTGCAGCGCCTCGCGCGACGTCATAGCTAGCTTATCGATTCTCATGGAATCACCTCTCTTGGGGTGGCCGCCCTACGGGGCGGCTTCACGTTGTTCGAGAAGTATTGTTGCCAGCTTTGCGCGATCTTATACACAAATCTAAGTCTCTATATATAAGATTTTCTGAGTGATTGAGAGATAGGGGCAGGCACGCTCACCCACTGCGGCCTCGTCCCCTTACTATCTCAATCTGTAACATCTACTCGGCAAATAGAGCTCTATCTGTTACAAATCGAGACGAACAGAAAACACCCGAATCGAAAATCTAAATCTGTAACACCAAGCCCACTTTTAGCGGCCAAGGTGTTACAGATTAAGACAAATCGAGCCGCCACAAAGGCGCCTGTCCCCTTTGTGGCGGTTTTCGACAAAAAGAAGCCGCCCCGATAACAGAGGCGGCATCAAGCAAGTCCATTTCTTAGCGTCCCTCAAGACCCAACGAAAACGCAGCGATGGAATCGAGAACCGACAATAGCCCGTTCGCACAGATAGAGGCAGAGATTCAAGGTCAGAGTCCGGCTTAAACGGCTTAGCTATCGCACGTCACATTGTTCTCGTCGTCCCCCTATCGTATTTATAGTGCTTATAGTGAAAATAGTGAGTTTAGTGAGAAGAGTATCGCTCAAAACTCGTGGACTCAATTATTGACCTCACGCCCAGAATGAGTGGGGCAAATATTTCTATTAGAGGTCAAATCGAAGCCCAATAGGGCCTTTTCACCCCGTCATTTCGATCGATCGCTTTCTTTTGAATATTGTCGTAAGCTGGTATCACTTATCTTAATGAATGCATACTATTTGCGAGGTACCCGCCGTGAAACGCTCCACCTATATCGGCCTGCTCGTCTTAGCGTTTACGATTACCGCAGTCGGCGTAGGAATTATCTATCTCGCATTTCTCCCCGCCTCTGCGACGCAGGCGGCGGTTGAGACCGTAAGCTATCCCATCGAGGTCCTCACCGATATCGTCAAACCCGATTCGGTCACCGTCGATTTTGACGGTACGCCCGCAGCGCTTGGTGTCAGCAACTATCCCCGTATCGAACTTGGAGCCAGGCGCTACACCAAAGATGAGCAGCTTATCGGCAAGGCAACCAGTTTACTCAAAGGCAAGACGTTTAAGCGGTGGTACGGCGCCGCAACATATCGAGCCAAGAATAGCCAAATGGTTGGCGGGTATTATTCGACCCTTGAGCTCGATGCGGCAAACGGGAGCAAATTGTGCAACGTCTCATACGACCCCGGCTGCGTGGACAATGAAGGACCGGGGGTCTATATCTCGGATGGCGACGTAATCTACGTCATGGAGGGCGACCAGACGGCAGTCGTCGATTTTATGGATCGGTGTACCGAGGATGCCTACGAACAAACTTGCGAGCCCGATCCGCAGACAGCGCGCAACAGTGGCTCGGCACGCACTTGGCTATTTGACGATGAAATAACCTGGACTCCATCGAAATAAGGACCCGCCGGGCAGGCACCTTTGTGGTGGTTTCGGCTCCGATGTTCCACTGTCTCGATCTGTAACATCTAGCGGCCCTTTTCGATCCTAGATGTTACAGATTGAGATGAAATGATCGGCGGCGATTGTTTGTCTCAATCTGTAACACCAGGCCCACTTTTAGCGGCCAAGGTGTTACAGATTAAGACAAATCGAGCCGCCACAAAGGCGCCTGTCCCCTTTGTGGCGGTTTTCGACAAAAAGAAGCCGCCCCGATAACAGAGGCGGCATCAAGCAAGTCTATTTATTAGCGTCCCTCAAGACCCAACGAGAACGCAGGAATGTAGCCCGGGGCTTACCCTTTCCCGAACGCGACCCTCGCGAAGCGCGTGAGCGGGCGGGAAAGGGTAAGCCCCGGGCGGACAATTAAGTGCGTTACTCGGCAGCGGCCTTGAACTTGTTGTAGTTGATCAGGCAGCCAGCCTTGACGATGGCACGCTCCTCTGCCGTCATATCGGCAATGTAGAGCTCAATCTGCTCGACCGCACCATCGGCGCGCACCACGTAGGCGGCGATGCCCTTCAGGTCGCCATCGAGCGCGGCACGGATACCCGGCACAAAGACGTAGTCGCCCACCTCAAAGCTGGGCTCGGCCTCCATCTGGAAGGGCACCATGCCCCAGTTCATCACGTTGGAGCGATAGCGCTTGGTGGCGTACTCGTGGACGATGTTGGCCAGGCCGCCAATTACGCGCTGGCAGCTCGCGGCCTGCTCGCGGGCAGAACCGTCACCGGGCTTCTTGGCATAGAGCATGGAGCCGTACTCAGTCGCCTTGGCATCGGCCGCGACGCCCACGCCGGTCAGCGCCTCAAACACGCTGGCAAGCTCGGCATCGAGTGCCGCCAGGTCGCCCGCTGCCTCGCCGGCAACGCGGCGCTTTTCCACCGCGTCGACCTCCTTGGAGCGGCCCACGTAGGCAGGGTCGCGACGGCTGAGCGTAAACTCGGCCAGACCCAGCGGGTTGGAGCGGAAGGAGCTCGTCTCGCCCGAAGGAATGAGCTCGTCAGTCGTGGTGACCGGGTCCATGATCTTGGAGCACACCTTGAGCAGGATATCGTCGCCGAGAGGCTCCATCGCGGGCCACGGCTTGATGTTGGGGCCTTCGACCAGCTCGTCGGCCGGCTCAGCCTTGCCAAAGCCCCAGTACACGCGCTTCTTGTACGGCGCGTCGTCAAAGGTGTACTCGCAGGCCTCGTCCCAGGTCTCCTCGGGCAGGTCGGTCGCCGGCGTCAGGACGCCGCCGTTGGCAGCCGTCGCCGCAATGGAGCGGGCGTCCATCAGGGCCACCGCGCTCAGCTGGCCATTGCCCGGCTTGGAACCCTCACGGTTGGGGAAGTTGCGCGTGGTGTGGCGGATGGACAGGCCGTTGTTAGCGGGCGTGTCGCCGGCACCGAAACACGGGCCGCAGAACGCCGTGCGCACGATCGCGCCAGCCTCCATAAGGTCGTAGATATAGCCGCGGCGTGTAAGCTCGAGTGCCACGGGCTGGCTCGTGGGATAGACCGACAGCGAGAACTCGCCGCAGCCGGTGTTGGCGCCCTTGAGCACGCGGGCAGCCTGGACCACGGAGTCGTAGTTGCCGCCCGAGCAGCCGGCGATAACGCCCTGCTGCACGTGCAGCTTGCCGTCGACGATCTTGTCGAGCAGGCTAAAGTGCGTCTTACCCTCGCCGATCTTGGCAGCCTCGAGCTCCACCTCGTGCAGAATGTCCTCGAGGTTCTCGTTAAGCTCGTCAATCTCAAAGCCGTTAGAAGGATGGAACGGCAACGCGATCATGGGCTTGATACTCGACAGATCGACTTCGACGCAGCCGTCGTAGTAGGCAACATCGGCGGGCTTGAGCTCGCGGTAGTCCTCGCCGCGACCGTGCATGGTCAAAAACGCGTGCGTGTCCTCGTCGGTGGCCCAGATGCTCGACAGGCAGGTGGTCTCGGTGGTCATGACGTCGACGCCGTTGCGGTAGTCGGTCGTCATGCTCGCGATACCGGGGCCCACGAACTCCATAACCTTGTTCTTAACGTAACCCTTGGCAAAGACGGCACGGATGATGGCGAGCGCCACGTCGTGCGGGCCAACGCCGGGGCGCGGAGCGCCCGTGAGGTAGATGGCAACGACGCCGGGATAGGCGACATCGTAGGTGTCGCGCAGCAGCTGCTTTGCCAGCTCGCCACCGCCCTCGCCCACGGCCATGGTGCCCAGAGCGCCGTAGCGGGTGTGCGAGTCGGAGCCCAGGATCATCTTGCCACAGCCGGCGAAATTCTCACGCATAAAGGAGTGGATGACGGCGATGTGCGGCGGGACGAAGATGCCGCCGTACTTCTTGGCAGCCGAGAGACCAAAGACGTGGTCGTCCTCGTTGATGGTGCCGCCCACGGCGCACAGCGAGTTGTGGCAGTTGGTGAGCACGTAGGGCAGCGGGAACTGCTCCATGCCCGAGGCGCGCGCCGTCTGGATGATGCCGACAAAGGTGATGTCGTGGCTCGCCATGGCGTCGAAGCGAATCTTGAGCGCCTCGGGGTCGCCGGACGTATTGTGTGCCTGGAGGATCGAATACGCGATGGTGCCGCGCTTGGCATCCTCGGGCGTCTGCGTAATACCGCGCTCGGCAGCCTCGGCCTCAGGCACAACCTCGCTGCCACCGCGCAGGTAGATGCCGTCCTCGTACAGCTTAACCATACTGTCTCCCACTCTGCCCAAAAGATTTGGGCGCATAGCATACATTC
>UQYA01000083.1 GCA_900545165.1 uncultured Collinsella sp. | reverse complement strand
CCTCCTTGGGCAGCTTAATGGTCAGATCGCGCGAGACGCAGAACTTATAGACCCAAACGGTAATGAACGCGGCGATATAGGCCGAGAACAGACCGCGCGTGCCCATGCTGGTGCAATCGAAGACCGAAAGCTCGGAGCCGTTGAACTTGGTGGTGAACTGCGTGACTGCGAGCAGCAGCATGCTGCACTGGGCGGCCACCATGGTGGAACCGTCGTTGAGCACTTTGCCGGCGGGCATGCGACGGTTCATGGAAGCCGTAAAGTTCTTGGCGGTGGTGCCGGCGACCATGATGCCCATGACGCCCATGGTGAAGTTATACAGCTTGTTGCACCAGTCGATGAGCGGCTGGGGCAGCGTGATGCCGACTACGCCGGGAAGGGTGGCGATCAGCAGGAAGATCGAAGAGGTGAGGACGATGGGCATGCACCCAAGGAATCCGTCCTTAATGGCCTGGAGGTAGATGTTCCTCGAGATCTTCTCAAAGAACGGTTGATGCTTCTCGAGCATCTTTACGATGGCGTCCATAGAGCTCCTTTGCTGCTCGATGCGCGATGCATGTGGATGGAACTGGTCGTCGATGGATGGTTAGGACTGCCCGGAAACCTTCCTGCTTAGGGAAGGCATTGCGAAATGACAACGTTGTCATTTCGCTAATGACAACGTAAGACATTTTTGGAAGAGCAACAAGGATTTACGGGTGAGTGGTCGATATTGTCCGGTAAACGGTTGATTTATCAGTCAGGCAGGTAGTGTATGCTAGAACGCAAAAAACAAGCGATAGAGGACCGAGTGGAGAAGCAGTGGCAACGATGGACAAGAAAAACGTCTCGATGAACGATGTGGCGATTGCCGCGGGTGTTTCTCTCAAGACGGTTTCGCGTGTGATCAACGAGCCCGATAGCGTGCGCGAGTCGACGCGCGATAGGGTCCATGCTGCCATGGAGGCGCTTGGGTTTCGGGCGAACTTTGCCGCACGTTCGCTCAAGTTGGGCCGTTATGGTTGCATCGGCGTCGTGCTGTTTCACTTGTCGGGCGGTGCCGTGGACATGATTGACGGTATCGCCGATGCCGCCGAAGAACGCGGCTTTGCGCTCACGATGATTAAGAAGTGCGGAGGTGAGAAGATGACTCTTGCCGATGCGGCGCGCAGAATGTCGCAGCTGCCTGTTGATGGCATGATCTTCAACCTGCGTCAGATGGTCGATGACTTTGATAGCTTTGAGGCGCCGAAAGACCTCAAGACGGTGATTATTACGCCGATGGAGCATCCTACCTGCTCCACCGTCAGTGACGACCAAGAGGGCGGCGCGCGCATGGCGTGCGAGTACTTCTTGAACCACGGGCATAAAAACGTGTACTTCGTCTCTGGTAAGAAAGAGTCGCTGTCGAGCCAGTGCCGTATGAAAGGTTGGCGTGCGGCACTCGAGGCGCGTGGCATTGAGCCGCCCGAGCCTCTGCAAGGCGATTGGAATGCGGATAGTGGCTATGCCGCGGGCCTTGTGCTTGCCGATAAACCCGATTGCACGGCGGTCCTCGCGGCTAACGACTGCATGGCAAACGGCGTGATGATGGCTTTACGTGACAAAGGGCTCAGTGTGCCCGACGACGTGTCCGTGATCGGCTTTGACGACGAACTCTACAAGACGATTCCCAACTCGATTCTGACGTCGGTGAAGTTTCGCCACCGCGAGCTGGGCGTCCGTGCGCTCAACGAGGTCGTCGCGGGCCTAGAAGCCCCGAGCTCCAGAAGCCGCACGCTTGTGTCGGGCGTGTTGGTCGAGCGTTCCAGCGTAAAGGACCTGCGGGCGTAGACGTGCTCGGCCTGTTCGTCTAAATCTGTAATAGGTAGGGCCGAAAATCTCAGCTAGATGTTACAGATTTAGACAATTCGGTCCAGCTTATTCCGTTTGTCTCGATCTGTAACAACTAGACGGTCAAAAGTGGTCTACATGTTACAAATCGAGATTGTTCGGCCCGGGCCGCCCGTTCGTCTAAATCTGTAACAGCTTGGACCGAAAAACTCGGCTAGATGTTACAGATTGAGATGAACAGGAGGACGGGTGCGGTCTAAACAAAATGGCCCGCGCATCACACATCGATGCACGGGCCATTTATTGTCTGCGAGCGGCAGGTGGTGTCAGCGTCTTATGCCTCGAGGTTTTCCTCGATCCAGGCGACGGCACCCTTGGGATCCTTAGTGAGGTCGATGTACTGTTTGCCCTTGGGCGACAGCAGCGTGATGCCCAGGCGGTCGGTGTCGGCCTTCATCTCGTTGTAATAGGTGCGAACCTGCGGAGCCAGGACGATGACGTTGTACTGGTCCATGATGGCGTAGTGGCTGCCGTAGGCACCGGCGTTGGCGGTAATGTCGATGCCCAGCTCGTCGGCGCCTTCCTTAAGCGCGTTGGCGAGCAGTGCAGAGGTGCCGGCGCCAGCGCACAGAACCAGAACCCTCAGATCCTTGCCCTTAAGGGCGGACGGAGCTGCGGAGGCCTCGGTGGCAGAAGCGGTCTCGACAACAGGAGCCTCAACGGCGGGGGCGGCAGCGGTCTTGACGGCCTTGGTCTCCTCGGCCTCTTCTTCGGCCAGGGTCTCGGCCTCCTGCTTGCACAGGACGTTGTCGTAGGCCTTGCAGAACGGGTAGTAGATCAAGAAGTCAACGACCAGCAGGACGACAACCAGGACCAGAGAGATCGGCTGGAAGTTGGTGTCGATGAAGGTGCCGATCGGTCCGGGGAGTGCCCACGGCATGGCATAGATAAAGCCGTTCATGCCCAAAAAGTCGATGAAGAACTTACCAATGAGGACGTTGGCCACGGGGGCAAACAGGAACGGGATCAGGAAGTACGGGTTGAGGATGATGGGCGCGGCGAACAGCAGCGGCTCGTTGACGGCGAACATCACGGGTACGACAGAGGCTTTGCCGACAGCCTTGAGCTGCTTGGAGCGCATAAAGAGCAGGAAGATGATCGGGACAATGAACGTGGCGCCGGTGCCGCCGAGTTCGCCGATGTAGTTACCGAAGTTCTCGGTCAGGGCGAGGGCGGGGTGACCGCCGGCCTGCAGCGTGGCGAGGTTGGTGGTGATGTTGCCAAACAGCGCGGCGTTGAGGGCAGGCTTAACGACCGAGGGGCCGTGGATGCCCATGAACCAGAACAGCGGGATCATGAACCAGATGAGGGCGAGGCCGGCGTAGGAATCGGCAGCGGCGAACAGCGGGCTCACCAGCGTGGAGATGACGTTGGCAAACGGGACGGCCAAGCAGGTGCGGCAGATAACGTCGATGACGGCGACAAACAGGATGGAGAAGCTGAAGGCGAAGATGTCGCGGAAGTTCTGGGCGATGGCGCCGGGGACTTCTTTGGGCAGCTTGATGGTGATGTCTCGCTTAATGCAGAAGGCATAGATGTTGACCGTGGCAAATGCGGCGACAAAGGAGCTCAGCAGGCCCTTGGTGCCCATGTTGTCGGTAAAGAACACCGAGACATCGGCGCCGTCGATCTTGGCACTCGTCTGGGTAACGGCCAAGATGAGCATAGCGCACATGGCGGCGACCATGGTGCTCGTGGCGTTGATGGCCTTGCCGGCAGGCATGCGGCGGTTCTTGGAGCCGGTCAGCGCGCTTGCGGTGGTGCCGGCGACCATGATGCCCACGACGCCCATCGTGAAGTTGTAAACCTTGTTGCAGAAGTTCACGACGTCGACGTTCCACCAGTCGGGCAGCGTAAAGCCGCCGACCGTGGCGACAACGCCCGGCAGGGTTGAAATAAGCAGGAAGACAGAAGAAGACAGGATGATGGGCATTGCTGCCAAAAAGCCGTCTTTAATGGCCTGAAGGTAGATGTTCTTAGAGACCTTGTCGAAGTACGGCTGACCTTTCTCCAAGAACTTAACGATCGATTCCATAGTTCACGCTCCTCTTTGCATGAAATCTTAATGGCATGGACGTTGAAAACCTATATGGTCTCCCGCTTGCTAAAAGCCCGGGTGCAGGCGGGGTCGGTCCCAGGGGGAGAGAGGGGAGCGGCTGGGTTTGTATCGCATGGGGCCGCTCCCCCTCGGGGGAAAGCGAGGCGATGCGCTACTGCGCGTCCGCCATAGTGTCGGCGAGCTCCTTGTACCAGAGTGCCGACTGCTTGATGTAGCGTTTTTGCGTGTCGAAGTCGATGTAGAACAGGCCGTAGCGCTTGTTATAGCCATTGGCCCACGAGAACTGGTCCTGCAGGCTCCAGATAAAGTAGCCCTGGACGTCGACGCCCTCGGCACGCGCCTGGAGCACCTTCTCCATGTGCTGGTCGACAAAGTCGATGCGCTCGGGATCGGCGACGATGCCGAGCGCATCGGGCTCGGGGTCCTTGTGGCCCAGGCCGTTTTCGGTGATATAGATGACGGGGAGGTTGGGATAGGTGGCGCTGATGTGCTTGAGCGTGTCGTAGAGGCCTTGCGGGTAGATGAGCCAATCCCAGTCGGTGGTGGGGATACCCGGCATATCGACCTGCTGCCCGACGCCCTTAAACTTAAAGCACGAGGTGCCCTTGTCTCCGGTGCCGTTAAAGCTGTTGGTGGACTCGCCATCGTAGGCGGCGATAAACGCCGACTGATAGTAGTTGAGGCCGAACATATCGTTGCGGGGCGCCGCCTTGGCGAGCTCCTCCATGTCGCTGTCCTCAACCGTAAGTGTGGCGTTGTTGGCACGCAGAATCTCGTTGATGAGTGAGAGGGTGCGCGCGGAGTAGTGACCCAGGAAGGCGCCGTCCATGATGAAGTCGGTGTAGAAGGCGTTGTACAGGTCGGCGGCGTGCTGGTCGGCGGGCGAGTCGGTAGCAGGATATGCCGGCGTCAGGACGTTGACCATGCCAATGCGTCCGCCCAGGTGCTCGGTCTCGTCAAGATCCTTATACAGGTTGACGGCGCGGGCGTGGGCAACGAGCTCGTTGTGCTGGCTCTGGATGCCGCTCGTCACATCAAAGTGATGGTTGGGCGGGAAGTTGCCTTGGATGTATTGGGAGTGCGAGAGGCTGATGAGCTCGTTGATGGTGAACCAATTCTTGACCTCGCGGAACTCGCGGAAGCAGAACTCGGCATAGCGCACATAGGCGTCGACGGTCTTGCGGTTGAGCCAGTCGCCCTGGTTGAACAGGGCGGCGGGGGAGTCAAAGTGATGCAGGGACACATAGGGCTCGACGCCATACTTTTTGCAGCAGGCGAACAGCTCGTGGTAGTGCTTAACGCCCTCGGCGAGGGGTTCGGCATCGTCGCCGTTGGGGAAGATGCGGGTCCAGGCGATGGACACACGAATGGCGTTGAGTCCATGCTCGGCAGAAAGGCGGATATCCTCCTCGTAGCGGTTGTAGAAATCACTGGCCGGGTCGGGCAAAAAGCGACCCTGGGCGACAAGGTAATCGTCCCACATGGTCTTACCCTTGCCTGCCACCTTCGTGGAACCTTCCGTTTGGTACGCGGCGGTTGCGGCGCCCCAAACAAAGCCCTTCGGCAGCTGCTGTACGCGGTTTAGCAAAGACATATGCATACACCCTCTCGTCTCGCTGTTCGATATTGTGCGTTTGCGCTCAGGAGGCTCCCTGGTTAGCGTTCAGCGGTGAAAAAGCCCGATAAACACTATCTTAAAATGATTAGAACCAAAATGAGCACGTGTACATTTGACAATGAGCACGTTAACATCCGGCTGGGATGTATAGAAACAAAACAACTTCAAACAGCCGCGAACGGTTGTATTTGTTCGGTAAGCGGTTTTGATTGACAGAAGTTTTCATGTTGTGGTATATGGCTCTGGTATCATGAGCACGTTATCAATGTATGTACGATGCGCCATGGGCGCGGGGAATAGTTGGGAAGCAGGTTAGCGTGGAAGGCATGGATCAGCAGACAAGGAATGGTCGTTCGGCGAGCGCGGCAGAGGTTGCGGCGCTCGCTGGCGTGAGCCGCCAGACTGTGTCTCGCGTGGTCAACGGTATGCCCAACGTGACGGAAAAGACGCGCAAGCGTGTGCTGGCCGCCATGGAAGAGCTGGGCTTTCGTCCCAATTTTGCTGGAGCGGCGTTGCGCGGCGGGTCGTATCGTTCTATTGGCCTGTGCATGTACAACATCACACGTGTCGGTAACCTGGCGACGCTCGAGGGTATCATGCAAGCGGCGCGCGAGCACGATTTTGCCGTCACTATGATCGAGATGGGCGGCGACAAGCCCTATGCACTTGCCGATGCCTCGCGCCGCATGGTCGAGCGACCCGTCGACGGCATGATTCTCAACATGAACCGCATGGCTCCCGATTTTGAGGAGTTTGTTCCCCAGCCGGGAGTGCGAACGGTCATCCTGTCCATGTATGCGCATCCGCGCTGCACGACGATCGACTCCGACCAGTATGGTTCGTGCGAGCTGTTGACCAATTATCTGCTGGAACATGGTCACTCGAATATGCGGTTTGTGGCGGGTCCGGAAAACTCGATTTCCTCGCGTTTTCGTGAGGCCGGTTGGCGCGATACGCTGGGTCGTGCTCATGTCGATGCCGCTCCGATGCTGCGTGGCGATTGGAGTGCGGACAGTGGGTACGCCATGGGCGAGCGGATTGCGGCCGAGGTGCTTGCCGGCGGGTCGCAGGCGCCGACTGCCGTGCTTGCGGCAAATGACCAGATGGCGCTGGGCGTTATCGCCGCGCTCGAGAACGCGGGCCTGTCCGTGCCCGACGACGTGAGCGTGGTTGGTATCGACGACGCACTCGAGGGACTTGTTCCTCACAATCGGCTGACGACGCTGCGATTTGATTTGCGCGGTGTCGGTAAGCTTGCGTTTGAGGCGGCGATTGGAGAGAGCTCGTCTATCGAGGCGATTCATGTGCCGAGTACGCTGGTCGAACGCTCGACTGTTAGGGACATACGGGGTTAGGTCCTACTCCGTTTGTCTCGATTTGTAACAGGTAGACGGTCAAAAGCGGGCTACGTGTTACAGATTTAGATTCTTCGGAAAGAGCAATCCTGTTCGTCTCAATCTGTAACAGCTAGGACCAAAAAAACTCAGCTAGATGTTACAGATTGAGACGAACGGCTTCCGACCTGAACAAAAAGGTCGGGGGTGGCTCGCCGTGTGACGTGCCGCCCCCGGCTGAGAAATGGGGACAGGTTATGTGGGCGGTGCAACTCCGCCAACCGCTCGTCGCAAGCCGCTAGTCCAGACGACGGGTCTGCGCCACGTGCTTATACCAGTATGCGCTCGCCTTGGGCGTGCGCTTCTGGGTTTCAAAGTCGACGTAGAAGAAGCCGTAACGCTTGTTGTAGCCATTGGTCCAGGAGAACTGATCCTGCAGGCTCCACAGGAAGTAGCCGCCCACGTTGACGCCCACCTCCATGGCTTTGAGCAACCAGCGCAGGTGCTGCTCGATGTAGTCGATGCGCGGCTGGTCGTCCACAAAACCGTCCTTGTAGGGGTCCTTGTAGCCCATGCCGTTTTCGGTGATGAAGATCTGCTTGTAGTTGGGGTAGCGCTGCTTAATGTAGACGAGCAGATCGAACAGACCCTCGGGATAGATGATCCAGTCCCAGTCGGTGGTGGGGATGCCGGGCTTGTTCACGTGCTCGCCAATGCCCTTGACGCGCCAGCGGCCGGTGCCCTTCTCGCCCGTACCGTTGTGGTGCAGGTCGTTCT
>UQYA01000082.1 GCA_900545165.1 uncultured Collinsella sp. | reverse complement strand
TGCGTGGACGTCTTGCAGTCACGCGAACGAAGGGATTTATCCTATGTGCGGAATCGTCGGCTACACCGGCTCTGATATTGCAAAGAACATCCTGGTCACGGGCCTCAAGCGTATGGAGTATCGCGGCTATGACTCCTCGGGCGTCGCGCTCGAGGTGGGCGAGGGCGCCGCGGCGCACCTCGACGTCATCCGCCGCGTGGGCAAGGTCGCGGGCTTGGAGAGCGAGCTTTCCAACATCGACAGCGACGCTACCTGCGGTATCGGCCACACCCGTTGGGCCACCCACGGCAAGCCCTCCGTCGTTAACGCTCACCCCCACACCAGCTGCGACGGCCGTATCGCCATCGTCCACAACGGCATCATCGAGAACTTCGCCGAGCTGCGCGAAGAGCTGGAGGGTCGCGGCCACCACTTTAAGAGCGAGACCGATACCGAGGTCTTCGCGCATCTGATCGAAGAGGCTTATGCCGAGGCGCACGACCTGATGGCCTCCGTGCGCGAGGCTTGCACCCACGTGGTCGGTGCCTATGGTTTGGCCGCCGTGTGCGCTGACGAGCCCGGCGTGATCGCCGTGGCCCGCAAGGATTCCCCGATCGTAGTCGGCGTGGGCGAAACCGGCTCCTATGTTGCTTCCGATGTCATCGCGCTCATCGATGCCACCCGCGATGTCGTGGTGCTCGAGGACGGTCAGTTTGCCAAGCTCACGCCCGCAGGCGTCGAGTACACCGACGAGGCCGGCAACGTTATCGGGCCCAAGGTCACCCACATCGACTGGGACCTGGACATGGCAGAAAAGGGCGGTTATCCCGACTTTATGCTCAAGGAAATCCACGAGCAGCCGCGCGTCGTGCGCGACACGCTGGTCGGTCGTATGACGCCGGCCGGCGAGCTCGACATCGACGAGCTGGGCCTTTCGCTCGAGGAGCTCAACGACATCGACCGCGTCTACGTGATCGCTTGCGGCACCAGCTATCACGCTGGCCTCATTGCTAAGAATCTCATCGAGGGCTGGGCTCGCATTCCCACCGAGGTTGAGGCGGCCAGCGAGTTCCGTTATCGCAATCCCATCGTCACGCCGACGACGCTCGTCGTTGCCGTGTCCCAGTCGGGCGAGACGGCCGATACCCTTGCCGCCATTCGCGACGCGCGCATCAAGGGTGCCAAGGTCTTCGGCATCACCAACGTGGTGGGCAGCCCCGTGGCGCGTGAGAGCGACGGCGTCATCTACACCAAGGCCAACAAGGAGATCGCGGTCGCCTCGACCAAGAGCTTCATCGGCCAGGTTGTGAGCCTGACGCTGCTGGCTCTGCTGCTGGCGCAGGTCAAGTACCGCCTGACCACCAAGCAGGCGCGCATGCTGTTCCGCGAGCTTTCCGATACGGCCGAGCAGATCCAGTGGATTTTGGATACCCAAACCGAGGCCGTTCATGAGGCCGCCCTGCTGTGCAAGGACGCGCAGTCGGCGCTGTTCGTGGGCCGTGGCATGGGTGCCGCTATTTCCTACGAGGGCGCGCTCAAGCTCAAGGAGGTCAGCTACCTGCACGCCGAGGCCTACGCCGCCGGTGAGATGAAGCACGGCCCCATCGCGCTGATCGATCCGGGCTTCCCTGTCATCGCCGTGGCCACCAAGAGTGCCACCTACGACAAGACCGTGTCGAACCTCATGGAGTGCAAGGCGCGCGGCGCCAAGGTTATCGTTGTTGCCACCGAGGGCGACGAGGAGATCAACAAGATCGCCGACTGCATCATTCGCGTGCCGGCAGTCCGCGACGTGTTCAGCCCCATCACGGCGAGTGTCCCGCTGCAGCTGCTCGCCCGCGAGGTCGCCATCCTGCGCGGCTGCGATGTTGACCAACCTCGTAACCTGGCGAAAAGTGTTACTGTCGAGTAATCGAGTTCCGTCATCCTAACGACTAAGGCCCGGCTCCGTTGCAGTGGAGCCGGGCCTTGTTGCATTTGCTCGGATAAAACCTGCCAAAATAAACCTGTCCCTTTTTGGCAGGTTAGCGGAGCTTGCTGGTCTCGAAGTACTCGGGGAACTGGTCCAGAACCTCGGTTTGATTGCGGAACATCATGTGCAGGTGCTTGCTGACCAAAAAGCTCGCTTCGATGGGGTCGCGACCGGCGATAGCGCGGCGAATCTGCTTGTGCTCGTTCACGATGTCCTGATTGTCGAGAACCTGCGTGGCGGCGCGCAGCCAGCGGAAGCGCTCCAGGTCGGCATTGGTCTCTTCGAGCCACGACCACACGGTGCTGCGACATGCGATGCTAAAAATCATGTGATGCATGAGGTTGTCGCTCAAAAAGAAGCCGATGCGATCCTCCTCGGCCATGGCCTTTTCCTGCAGCACGATGGCGCGGTCGAGCTGCTCGATGCCGGCCGACGTGGCGCGCGCACAGCACTCCACAATCACCTGCTTTTCCAGATGCTCGCGGATGTAACAGGCACTCTCGGCAAGGGTGAGGTTGATGGGCGAGACGTAGGTGCCGCTCTGGGGCACGGTGCGCACCAGGCCTTCCTGCGCCAAGCGAACCAAAGCCTCGCGCACGGGCGTGCGACCCATGTCCAGGTCATCGCAAAGCTGCTTGACGCCCAGCTTTTCGCCCGGCTTGTAGTCCAGGTAGACGATTTTGCGTCGAATGGTGTGGTAGGACTGGTCCTGTAGACTCGTTTCCTGCTCGCCGACGTGCATCGATTCTTCCATAGCGCCTCGCAACTGTTCTATCAAACTCATATGTCAGTTGTTAATTATGCCGCGAATCAGCTCTCCGCGGTGGGTAATTCGGCTGTTGCCTGAGAACTATCGCGGCATCTTAGTCTGTGTTTGCGCAAGGCTGTGCTCAATGTTGCCGTATCATAAGCCGTCGCAAACGTGAAATAGAAAGAAGGAATCCCATATGCAACTGGCAAATATCGTACGCGAGCGCTGGAAAGGCGTCTTGTTCTGCCTGATCATCGCCATTCCCGCGACGTTGCTCGGCAAACAGGTTGAGGTGGTCGGCGGTCCGGTATTCGCCATCCTCTTTGGCATGGTCCTGGCGCTCGTCTTTCCCAAGAATCGTCGCGAACAGCTCGCCGCCGGCGTCACCTATACGTCCAAAAAAGTCTTGCAGTACGCGGTTATCCTGCTTGGCTTTGGCATGAACCTCTCCCAGATTCTGTCCAAGGGCGCCCAGTCGCTGCCGATTATCGTGGCGACGATCTCGACCTCGCTTGTCATCGCCTTTGTGCTCTGCCGCGTCATGAACGTACCGGGCAAGATCGCGACGCTTGTGGGTGTGGGTTCGTCGATTTGCGGCGGTTCTGCCATCGCCGCGACCGCGCCCGTCATCGACGCCGACGATCACGAGATTGCCCAGGCCATTTCGGTCATCTTCCTGTTTAACGTTATCGCGGCGCTCGTATTTCCGACGCTCGGCGGCATGCTCGGGCTGACCAACGAGGGCTTTGGCCTGTTTGCCGGCACCGCCATCAACGACACCTCGTCCGTAACGGCTGCGGCGAGCGCTTGGGACAGCATGCATCCCGGCGCCAATGTGCTCGAGAGCGCCACGGTGGTCAAGCTCACCAGAACGCTGGCCATTATTCCCATCACGTTGGTCCTCGCATGCTGGCAGATGCATCTGGCGCGCAAGGCCGGCGGTGACGCCAAAAGCACGTTCTCGCTTAAACGCGCGTTTCCCATGTTTGTGCTGTTCTTTGTGCTGGCGAGCGTGATCACCACGGTGTTTCAGCTTCCCGTGTCCATCACGGCGCCCATCAAGGAGCTGTCGAAATTCTTTATTGTGATGGCCATGGCGGCTATTGGTTTTAATACCGATATCGTTGAGCTGGTCAAAAAGGGCGGCAAGCCCATCGCGCTGGGCTTTTGCTGCTGGATTGGCATTGCGTGCATGAGTTTGGGAATGCAACACGTACTGGGAATCTGGTAGAGAAGCAGCTTGTTTGCGTGCTGCGTGCTGGTGAGCGCATTCTCACGGTGGAGCGATAGGAGCTCTTGCGGGTATGGCTTGTCCGCAGGTTTATAAGTCCCGAAGAGCTCTTATCGCCCCGCCAGGATGGCGATGCGGGGCAACACCTATACTCGCAGGACGGCGCTTTCTGCCCTATAGTGTTTGGTGAGCAATATCGTTCAATTTTGAAACACTCGGTCGTGCGACCGTCGTCGGTTGCATGTCGCCGCGGACAGGGGCAAATCATGGATAGCGATGCCAAGCTGAACATCTTGACCGAGGCCCTGGCTGCTGCCGGGGCCTCGGCATTGGCAATCGATGCGCGTGGAGACGTCGCGATCTCGACCATGAATGACGCGGCGCTTGAGCGGGATGTGGCGGCTTTTGTCGCTGAGCGTCTCGACCGTATAGGAGACGGCGCGCGTCTGGTTATGGGGCGTGAGGGTGCGCGCCTGAGCCTGACCGTTCGCCCCACCGACAAAGAGGGCGGGGGGCTTTGGGTCGCCGTGGTCCGCGAGGTGCGCGGCGCCGCGGCGCATTCGGGCATCGAGTGGCTCAACGCCGACGAGGTTGAGGCCCGCTACGAATCGAGCGCGTACGGCATCGTTGAGGGGGCGGCCTCGGTGGCTGCGCCGGTTGCCGAGAGCTACGCGCGCGGTGTGCCCCTTATGCTCGAGGGCGAGCTGGGAGCGGGTCAGGTCGAGATCGCCAAGCGCCTCTATCTGGACGGTCCTTTTGCCGATCAGCCCTTTGTTTCCGTTGCGCTCGATGAGCTTACCGAGCGCGGTTGGCGCCACGTGCTCAAAAGCGCCGAATCGCCGTTGTTCCAAACAGGGCTGACCCTTTGCATTGAGGGCTGGAACGCGGTTGGCCCCCAGCGCCTCCGCGAGCTGGTCTCCACGATGGCCGACACCGCGTTGGCGACGCGCTGCCATGTGGTGCTGACGGCGAATGACATGCCGGGCGGCAGCGAAAGTGATCAAGCCGCCTTTGTGACCGAGCGCTTCGCCTGTGCGGTGAGCGTGGCGCCGGCAATCGCCGAGCAGGGAGCCGCGTCGACGAAGGTTGCGCGCTATTTGGAATATCTCGCTGATGCATTTGGGACGGCAACGCCCGCGCTGTCTGCCGCGGCGACGAAGACGCTCGATGCTTACCGCTGGCCGCGCAACTATCTGCAGCTCCGCGAGGTCTCGGAACGACTGTATATATTGGTGGGGGCGGGCACGGTGGACCGCGCTGTGGCGGAGGAAGTGCTCGCCCAAGAGGACGTGATTAAGACCGCAACCTTTGGCGCCCCGACGCTCGAAAGTGACCTGTATATCCTGCGACCGCTGGCCGATACCGAGCGAGATATCGCGCATCTGGTTGTAGACCATCTCTACGGCAACCGAACCCGTGCGGCGGAGGTGCTGGGCATAAGCCGTACAACGCTGTGGCGCTTGCTGAAGGACGATGACCGTTGAGCGAGGCGCCCGTGACCGCACGCGACGCGTGTGCTACAGTCCAAAGCGTTATTGTTTCGATTTGGTTACGGCGTGCGAGGGCATATGGCTGAGACTTCAAAACCGAGCCGCAGAAGGCGGAGTGCCGCGCCGGTCAACCGACGCACAACATCGGTGACGTGGGGCAAACACGCCTCGGGGTTTGATGGCTCGTTCAAGCGCACTAAATACGGCTATCCTTCGGCAAGCGCCCGCTTGGCAATGCAGGCAGAGTCCTCGCTGTGGGGCCGCAAACGCGTGGTGGGCTCAAAGCTCAAGCACGACGGAACGCTCGGCTACATCAGCCGCGGGGCGGCTCGCCGCAGCGGGCTCAATCCCGCCGGCTGGCATCGCTACGTGCCGATCGTGGCCGCCGTTGCGGTGATCGTCATCGCGCTCGCTGCGCTCGGATATGCCGGCGGTGGCGCCAACTTGGACGCAATGTTTAAATCGCCCGAGCTCGCGCATGCAGGCACAGAAGTTGTCGAGGGCGCACAGACCCAGACAGGCGTCGCGCCCCAGCGCGGTATCGTTGCGGCGGCCTCCACCATCGCCGATGCGCAAAAGGACGAGGACGAACAGGGCGATGGCGCCGAAACGGCCCAGACGAACGAAACGACGACAACGGCGACGTCAATATAAGTTGCGAGTGGGGTAGCTAAAATAGCCCCGTCCCAAATTAGCCACCCCGCTGACGCTCCTGGGTTACCTTACGTAGATGATGTTGTCGCGGCGGGGTTTGGGCTCGGGTAGCGTGTCCTCGGCGTAGCCAAGAATGCAGTTACCGACACCGCGCAGACTGCCGTCGGCGGGCAGGCCCCAGCTGGCCAGCAGCTCCAGGCCCTCGGGCGAGTCAAAGACCTCATGCGCGCGGTGAATCCAGCACGAATCGACACCCAGTGCATAGGCGGCGTTGAGCAAGTTGCCCATGGCGAGCGAGCCGTCTTCCAGATGTGTGGGCACGCTGCGGTCAACCAGCACCACCACAACGGTCTTGGCGCCATAGAAGGGGTCGCTGTTGCTGCCCATGACTTGCGCGTTGAGCTGCGAGAGACGCTCGACGGTCGCGGGGTCGGTGACGGCGACAAACGTCACCGGCTGGCGGCCCATGCCGCTCGGTGCATATTGGCCGGCTTCGATAATACGTGCAAGCTTTTCGGCCTCGACGGGACGATCGCTGTAGTTGCGGCAGCTGCGGCGGTGAATGAGTGCTTCGATAGTCTCCATGGTGTCTCCTTGCGGTGGCGTTGCAGATGCCCCGTTCATACCCGTCGGGCTCAAACGATAGACGGTCAATTGCCCGGCCAAAAGGATAGATTCCAATTGGGAAAGTAGGTTTGCATAAAAGTACCTTCAGAATGTGACAAACAAATGGGATGGTTAAACGTTTTATCCCGTCTACCCTGCGGTTTTTTACCACTTGCCTAAATGACGAACGCATAACCTCTGATAAAGGTTTTACTAAAGGAGTACCAACGTTTATCAATGCGCCGTGGTGGCGCCGGGCCAGGAGGTAACATCATGTTCCAGGCTGGAGATGTCGTCGAGACCGATTTCGAAGGATTTCTGAAGCTGCTGCGTTCCAAGACGCGCGCTTTCGTGTCGATCAACGATCACGAGTACTACATCACGCACACCGATGGCTATTGGCGTGTTCAGGATTGCGAGGCCCTCAACGACAAGGGCCACTTTACTGACTGCTCTGAGTTGGTCAACACGGTCTGCGAGGTCGTCGAGCTGCCGTGGATTGCCGGCAAGAGCCTGCATGACAGCTTCTCGGGTGCTACGGTCTATGAGGCCGTCGCCGCTTAACAGGCAATAAAACCCGATTTTCACGTGACCGCTGGCGCCGCCCCCGCGCCGGCGGTCTTTTTCTGCCGATAGGCCATAAAATGCGCGCATTTGCGGAGAGCCTGTTGACGATAGTCAAAACTCGGACTAATCTAGAGACACAAAATTGGTCAAAAATCGGACAATCGAATGGTGGGATAGATGAATAGTGCGGTTGCGCTGGTCGACTTCGACCGGTTGCTCAATGGACTCGACCATATCTATTCGGAGTTCTCGCGCGCCTGCGGCCTTTCGGACTGCGCTTACTGGATGCTTGTCGATACCAGCACGGCGGGCGGCAGTATTGCCGTAAGCCGTCTGACAAGCGAGTGGTTCTACAGCAAGCAGACCATCAACTCGGCAATTAAAACCTTGACGGCGCGGGGCTTCGCAACGTTGGAGTTTGCCGAAGGCAGTCGTAAGAACAAGGTTGTGAGCCTGACCGAAGAGGGCAGGCGATTTGCCGAGCGTTATGCGCTGCCGGCACTCAAGGCCGAGCAGCGAGCCTTTGGCGCGCTTGAGCCGTGTGAGCAGCGCGAAATCATGCGCTTGATCGGCAAATTCTCTCAGGTGCTCGGC